>JBIKLX010000184.1:0-6074 GCA_044359565.1 Ilumatobacteraceae bacterium | reverse complement strand
TCGGATGACTAGGGTCGGGCCGCTGCCCTCGGGTGGCGGCCCGACCCTGTTTTCCGCACTGGTACCATCGGTCGCGCTACTTGGGGAGTGTTCTTGCGCCGTTTCTTGATGAAGAGACTGATCTCGGCCATCGTCACGCTCTGGCTCCTGGCGACGATCGTGTTCCTGATCGTCAACGTGCTACCTGGCGATGTGGGCCGACAGATCCTCGGACCCTTTGCCACGCAGGAGAGCGTGGCGGCCTACAACGAACGACTCGGCACCGACCGGCCGCTGTGGCAGCAGTACCTCACGTCGATGCGGCGAGTGTTCACGCTCGACTTCGGCGACTCGTACGCCACGAGTTCTCCCGTGAACGACATCATCTTCCCGGCCCTCGGGCGATCGGCCAAGTTGGCAGTGCTGGCGCTGATCATCACGATCCCGATCTCCATCCTGGCCGGCGTCATCGCGGCCCGTCGCCAGGACAAGTTCACCGACCGGGCCATCGTCACCACAGGTCTGGCCACCTCGTCGATTCCCGAGTTCGTCTCGGCGGCTGTGCTCATGGCCGTCTTCTGCGTGCACTGGAAGATCGGCAAGGTGTTCGCCAATCCTCCGGAGGGCACGTCGCTCATCGGGCAGTTCCCGTACCTCATCATGCCCGCGCTGGCGATGGCGATCACCTACTTCGGATACCTGGCACGCATGACCCGATCCGGGGTGATCACGGCGCAGAGCGCCGACTACGCCCGTACCGCGACGATGAAGGGCATGAGCAAGAGTCAGGTGATGCGCCGCCATGTGCTGCGCAACGCCCTTGCCCCCACGATCACGGTGATCAGTGTGCAGATCGGCTACCTGATGGGCGGGATCATCGGTGTGGAGAAGGTGTTCAACTACTCCGGTCTCGGCTCGACGATGATCATGGCTGTCGGCAGCAAGGACATCCCCGTCCTGCAGGGCGCCGTGCTCCTGGTCGGCGTGATCTACATGGTGTCGACCTTGCTCGCCGATCTGCTGATCGCCTACCTCAACCCGCGTGTTCGTCTGGAGAGAGCGTGACCATGGACCCCGCCAGCCCGACACCCACCGGCGAGACCGACATCAGCACCGATCGCCCCAGCACCGAGGTGATCGTCACCGGGGTCCAGCAGGCCAGCGAGCGCAAACTCGCACGGCGCGAGAACTGGCGACTGATCCGTCGCCGCCCTTCGTTCATCATCGGTGTCTTCATCGTGTTGTTCTGGGTGGTGTGCGCCATCTTCGGCAGCCGACTCGCCCCACACGACCCGCTCGACTTCCGCGCCGGGGTGCACCTGTCACCCAGAGCCGACTTTCCCTTCGGTACCGACAAGACCGGCCGCGACGTGTTGTCGCGAGTGATCGCCGGCGCGCGCGACGTGTTGAAGATCGCTCCCGCCGCCGCGGTCCTCGGGGTGTTCTTCGGGGTGATCCTCGGCCTGCTGATGGGCTACATCGGCAAGCGGCTCGACCTGGTGCTCAGCCGTATCGTCGAGGCGTTCATTGCGTTGCCGGTGCTGTTGCTCGCACTGCTCGCGATCGTCACCCTGGGCAACTCGGCGTGGGTCGTGCTCGGCGTGGTGGCGGCGCTGTTCACCCCCATCGTGGCTCGTACGGTTCGCGCTGCGGTGATGGCCGAACGCGACCTCGACTACGTCACCTCGGCAAAACTGCGTGGTGAGTCGTCGTCGTTCATCATGTTCCGCGAGATCTTGCCCAACGTGACCGGCCCGATCGTGGTCGAGCTCACTGTGCGCATCGGCTACGCCGTATTCACCATCTCCACCCTGTCGTTCCTCGGTGCAGGTCCGCCGCCTCCGTCTCCCGACTGGGGTGCCCAGGTGAGTGAGGGCTACAACTCGATCGCCGCGGGCATCTGGTGGACCACCTTCTTCCCGGCGATGGCAATCGCCAGCCTGGTGATCGCTGTGAACCTGATCGCCGACTCGGTGCAGTCGGTGTTGGAGGCCTCGTGACCGATCTCGCCACTCCTCCCGCCGGCACCCCGTCGGCTACGGCAGCGCTCGAGGTCGACAACCTCGAGGTGGTGTACACCGTGCGCGGTATCGACCGTGTGGTGCTGCGCGGCGTGTCGTTCTCGATCGCGCCCGGTGAGGCGTACGGACTGGTGGGTGAATCCGGATGCGGTAAGAGCACCACGGCGTACGCCGCGCTGCGCTACCTGCCCCGTAACGGTCGCATCATCGGTGGTCGGGTGCTGGTGGGCGGGCAGGATGTCACCGCCATGAGCGAGGCCCGGCTGCGGCAGTTCCGCGCTCGCGATGCGTCGATGGTGTACCAGGATCCTGCGCAGGCGATGAATCCCACCATCCGTGTGGGCAAGCAGCTCATCGAGAGCTTCACCCTGCTCGGCCAGTCGGCCAGCCAGGCCCAGCGCTCGGCCATCGATGCCCTGCGCAAGGTGCGCATCGCCGATCCGGAGCGGGTGATGGATCGGTATCCGTTCCAGTTGTCGGGCGGGATGCAGCAGCGTGTGGTGATCGCCATGGCGCTCGCCTGTGACCCGAAGTTGTTGGTGCTCGACGAGCCCACCACGGGCCTCGACGCGACCGTGGAAGCCGAGGTGCTCGACCTGGTCCGTGCGCTGCGCACCGAGAGCGATGCCGCCGTGCTGTTGATCGCCCACAATCTCGGCATCATCCGTTCGCTGTGCGACCGGGTGGGCGTCATGTACGCCGGCCGCATCGTCGAAGATGGTCCGAGCGCCGAGGTGTTCGACTCTCCGCAACACCCCTACACCTTGGGGCTGCTTCGCTCGCTGCCCCGGCGCGGGGTACGCAAGACCGAACGAGCGCTCGACACCATTCCCGGCATCCTGCCGCTGATCGGGGCCGATCTGCCCACCTGCGTGTTCGTCGATCGCTGCCCGCTCGCCGACGACCTGTGCCGCACCCAGGTGCCACCCGTGGTACCCATCGGCACGGCCGGCACGCGGATCTCCCGCTGCCATCACGTCGACCGCATCGACACGATCGCCCAGGCATCCGCGCACGTGGGTATCAGCATCCTTGCTCCCGATGAGGCGCACCCGGGGGTGCTGCAGCTGAGTCACGTGTCGAAGACGTTCCATCAGCGCAGTACCGCAATCCCTGCGCTGGTGGATATCGATCTCGAGTTGGCGACCGGAGAGACCCTCGGCATCGTGGGCGAGTCGGGTTCGGGCAAGTCGACACTTGCCAAGACGATGCTCGGTATCGAGTCGCTCGACACCGGCGGTGCGTTGGCACTCGACGGCCATCAGCTCGCCGCGTCGACGGTCGATCGTTCGGCCGACGACAAGCGGTCGATGCAGATGATCTTCCAGAACCCCGACTCGGCGCTGAACCGCAGTTGGTCGGTGCGCCGCATCCTCGTGCGCAGCGTCGAGAAGCTCACCGGCATCAAGGGCAAGGAAGCGAACGATCGGGTGGAAGCGCTGGCCGCCCACCTACGCCTCACCCCGCGGCATCTCGACCTCAAGCCGCGCCAGCTCTCCGGTGGCCTGAAGCAACGCGTGGCGATCGCCCGTGCCTTCGTGGGTGACCCGCGCATCGTGGTGTGCGACGAGCCCACCAGTGCGCTCGACGTCAGCGTGCAGGCCGCGATCTTGAACCTGCTCGCCGATCTGCAGGCGGAGCAGCAGACCAGTTACGTGTTCATCTCGCACGACATGGGTGTGGTGCGGTATCTCGCCGATCGCATCGCAGTGATGTACCTCGGTCGGATCCAGGAGATCGGAGCCACCGATGAGGTGTTCGATGGCCCGAACCACCCGTATACCGAGGCCCTGCTGTCGGCCATCCCCGACGTCGACGGCGGGGTGAAGGCCCGGATCCGCCTCGACGGCGAGATCCCGACTCCCGCCAACCCGCCGTCGGGTTGTGTGTTCCACCCCCGCTGCCTACGAGCGATCGCGGGCGTGTGCGAGACCACGGAGCCGCCGCTGCAGCAGGCATCGGCCGGACACCTGATCCGCTGCCACATCCCGGTCGAGCAACTGGTCGAACTGCAGCGTTCGGCGCGGTCGGACGACTGATCAGCGGAGCTACTGCGTCAACCGGTGACGATGCGGTCGGTGGCCGTGTCGCGCTGCACGGTGCACCACCGGTGGCAGCCACCCGAGTGGAACCACCGCTCGGTCTGCACACCTGAACTGTTGGTGTAGAACCACACGCGGTGGAGGTCTCGTTCGTCGGGGTCGGTGATCGACGCGGGTGCCTCGGGGTCTTCGCCGCCGAAGCGGAACTCTTCCACCGGCCGCGGGCCGCAGTGAGGGCAGGGGATCGTCAGCATCGTGGCTCCTACTTGGTGCCGGTCGAGCCGAGGTCGGCCATCGGCTGGTCGTTGGCGAAGCGGTCGAGGGCGAACGGGGCGATGAGTTCGGGCACGCGACCGGTAGCGATGAGTTCGGCCAACTGCTCGCCGCCGGCGGGGATGGCCTTGAAGCCCCATGTGCCCCAGCCGGTGGTGATGTAGAACCCGTCGACACCGGTGTGGCCGATGATGGGCGAGAAATCGGCCGACACGTCGCACCGTCCGGTCCACTGGCGCAGGATGCGCAGGTCGCGGGTGAACGGCAGCACCATGGCCATCTTGCGCGAGCACTGCTGCAGGAACTGGAACGACGACTGCAGCGAGTAGCTGGCCTGCGGCTCGTACTCGTGACCGATGAGCATCTGCCCACGAGCGGTCTGCGAGATGTACGAGTTCATCTCGGTGTCGGAGATGATGTTCGGGAAGGTGCGGGCGTAGCTGTTGGTGACGAACGCCTGCAGCGGGTGGGTGCGGATGGGCAGGCGTAGATCGGCGTGGGCGGCCAGCACCGACACGTTGCCGCCGACGGCGCTGACCACGGCACCGGCGTGGATGTCGCCGGCGGGGGTGCGCACACCGGTGACGCGGCCGCCGTCGCGCAGCAGGCCGATGACAGGCGTGTTCTGCACCACGTGCACGCCGCGGCGCATCGCGCCCTGGGCGTAGGCCCACACCACGCGGTCGTGGCGGGCAGAGGCGCCGGGCAGGTGGTAGCTGGCACCGAGCACCGGGTAGCGGCCACCCCCGGCGAGGTCGATCTGTGGGCAGAGCCGCTTCACTTCGGAGGGTTCGATGAAGTGCGTCTCCACCCCGAACGCCTGGTTCAACAGGGCGCGGGCACGCTGCGTGCGCAGGGTGGCTTCGCTGTGGGCCAGCCACATCAGGCCCTTGGTGTCGTGCATGATCCAGCAGCCGGTCTCGGCTTCGAGTTGCTGGTACAGCCGCACGCTGTGGTCGTAGAACTTGATCGACTCCGACAGCCCGTAGTTCGAGCGGATGATCGTGGTGTTGCGCCCCGAGTTGCCGCTGCCGATGTAGTTGGCCTCGATGACGAGCACGTCGGTGATGCCATGGCGCTCGGCGAGGTGATAGGCGGTCGACAGGCCGTGGCCGCCACCGCCGACGATGACCACGTCGTACGACGACTTCGGCTCGTGCCAGGTCAGTTCGAGCAGGGTTTCGACGAACTCGTTCATGCCACGGCCCCCAGTCGGTCGGCTACCTCATGGAACGCCGAACCCGACACGATGAGCAGGGTTCGGTCGGTCTCGAGCACCAACTTGATGGCCAGCCCATACACCATGCCCTGGGCCAGCGCGGGCCGTTCGGCAGGAAGTGGCCACTCGAGTTTGTGGGTGAGTGCTTCTAGTTGAGCGTCGTCGAGCCAGGCGCCGCGGAACATTGCCTCGGGTTCGATGATCGCGTACGGGTCGTGCGTGGCCACCGGTGCCGCGTCGTCGACGGTGGCGTCGATGACCAGCGCGTCGTCGGGAGCGACGCGCACCATGATGCTGTGTGCGGGCCAGGTGACCGCATCGATGGCAGCAGGCTTGGCGGTGATGCGCACACAGAACAGGGTGCTGAAGCGCATTGGTTCGAGTGCGTCAGAGGCGGGCACGGGCACCCTCCGGGTCGTAGAACGGGGTGGGAGCAACGGTGGCGGTGCGACCGTCGATGAACACGGTGTCGAGGAACGGCAGGCGCTTTTGCCAACCGAGCAGCACGGCATGGCCGAGCAGGGGAGAGGTGAAGCTGGT
>JBIKLX010000172.1:0-6798 GCA_044359565.1 Ilumatobacteraceae bacterium | reverse complement strand
CTGGAAGAACAAGAAGTTCGGCCGCCTGCTCACCGCCTTCGGTGGCTTCCCCGTCAGCCGCGGCACTGCCGACAAAGAGGCGCTCTCGCGCTGCATCGACGTGCTCCAGGGGGGCGAGCCGCTGGTGCTGTTCCCCGAGGGCGAACGCAAGAGCGGCCCGGAGATTCAGCCACTGTTCGACGGCGCCACCTACATCGCCATGAAGGCCGGGGTACCCATCATCCCCATCGGCATCGGTGGTAGCGAGCGGGCGATGCCCAAGGGGGCGAAGTTCATCTGGCCGCGAAAGGTGCATGTGGTGGTGGGGCCGCCCATCGCTGTGCCTGTCACCGAGAACGGGCGCGTCACCCGCGAGGCGCGTCAGGCCATGTCGAGCCAGTTGCATGCCGAGATGCAGCGGTTGTTCGACCAGGCCGAGGCCCGGGTCAGCCGCTGAACCAGGCCGTGGCGGCCAGCATTGCCCACACGGGGTCGTTCACACCGCACAGTTCGCGTGCCGAGTGCATCGACAACTGCGGCACACCGACGTCGACGGTGTCGATCCCCAGTCGGGTGGCGGTGATGGGGCCGATCGTGCTGCCGCACGGCATCGAGTTGCGGCTCACGAACACCTGCCAGGGCACTCCGGCGCGCTCGCAGGCGGACTGGAAACGGGCTGCGGTGGCGGCGTTGGTGGCGTAGCGCTGGTTGCTGTTCACCTTCAGCGCCGGACCCTGGTTCACGATCGGGCGGTGCCCCGGCTCGTGCCGTTCGGGATAGTTGGGGTGCACGGCGTGGGCGTTGTCGGCCGACAGGCACTGCGAGCCTGCGAGGGCGGCGAGGAAGTCGCCGCGCTGGCCGCCCGAGGCGAGGCAGATGCGCTCGAGCAGGTGCTCGAGCATCGGCCCGGCTGCACCGGTGCTGCTCTCGCTGCCCACCTCTTCGTGGTCGAGCAGGGCGATGACCAGATGAGCGTCGGTGGGTTCGGCGGCGAGCAGGGCTTCGGTGGCGATCCAGCACGAGAGTTGGTTGTCGAGGCGACCGGCCGCCAGCAGCGACGCGTCGGCACCCAGCACGGCTGCCGGAGTGCGGTCGAACAGGCACAGCTCCCACCAGCCGAGGTCGGCCGCGGGCACGTCGAGACGCTCGGCCAACCAGGAGCGGAAGTCGCCGTCGCGCCAGGCCCCGGTGCCCCACACCGGGGTGAGGTGCTGTTGCTTGTCGAGTTGCAGTCCGCGCTCGTTCACCTCGCGGTCGAGATGGATGGCGAGCTGCGGTACCCGGCACACCGCATCGTCGACGGCGATGTCGACCGTGGCGCCGTCGCGCAGCACCACACGACCGGCAATACCGAGATCGCGGTCGAGCCACGAGTTCAGCAGCACACCGCCGTACACCTCCACGCCGAGTTGGCGCCACCCGTTGCCGCCCGTGTCGGGGCGCGGTTTCACGCGGAGGCACGGCGAATCGGTGTGGGCGCCGATGATGCGGAACGGGGTGGTGGGTGTGGCCTGGGCAGCTCGGCGGAACGCCACCACCGACGCGCCGTTCACGATCAACCCGGCCTCGGGCAGGTCGCTCCAGGTGGCGGTGGTCGACAGTGGGGCGAACCCGGCGTCGAGCAGGCGGGCCACCGTCGACGAGGCGGCGTGCCACGGTGAAGGCGACGAGTCGAGGAAGTCGATCAGGTCGTCGAGGGGGCCGGGCGCCTGGTCGGGCGTGTGATCGGTAGGCAAGTCCATCGTGGTTCCGTCAGCGTCCCTGGAACATGCCCATCGGCAAGCCGGTGAGGCGCAGGTGCGAGGTCTCGTTCACCGTAACGATCGACCGTTCGCCGCTCCGTGCTGCCGCCACGCGGTGGATGGAGGTGTAGTTGGGGTAGAAGAAGCCCTGGTTCACGCCGAGGCCGAGCACCTCGCTGAGGTACCCGTTGATGACGCCACCGTGGCAGACGATGGCGATGCGCTGGCCCGAGTGGGCCTCGACCAGCCGCTCGACCGCGCCCACCACCCGGCGGTGGAACTCGTCGGGCGACTCGTCGTGCACGGTCCACTCGCCGCGCAGCATGGCCTGCCAGCGCGGGTCGTTGGCCGCCTTCAGCTCTTCGATGGGCACGTACTCGTTCGAGTTGCGATCCCACTCGGCCACGTCGTCCTCGATGGCGACGGACACACCCAGCGCAGCGGCGAGCGGCGCTGCAGTCTGACGGGCACGCTGCAGCGGGCTGGCGTACACGGCGTCGATGCGTTCGGGGGCGAGGTACTCGGCCAGGTGCGCAGCCTGCGCGTGGCCTGCCTCGGACAGTTCGGGGTCGGCCACCCCTTCTTCGAGTTCGCGGCGAACCGGAAGGGCATGACGGATCAACAGAAGCTCCATGGCACTGTGATTAGCAGGATTGAATGGTGCCGATGGAGTCCAGAACCAAGATCGTCGCCACGCTCGGTCCCGCCAGTGAGTCGGCCGAGGTACTCGACCGGCTGCTCGTAGCCGGTGTCGACGTGGTGCGCCTCAACCTCTCGCACGGCAGCATCGACGAACATGTGCGCCGTCTGCACGACGTGCGTGCTGCGGCAGCTCGAGTGGGGGCCGTCGTTGCCGTCCTCGCCGATCTGCCCGGCCCGAAGATCCGCGCCGGGCAACTGCCGCCTGAAGGAGTTCATCTGGTGCAGGGCGCCGAGGTGGTGCTGCGCGCCGGCGACGGGCCCAGCACGGTCGACGAGTTCCACGTCGATTACGACTCGCTCATCGCCGACCTGCATGTGGGCGACCGGGTGGTCATCGGCGACGGTGCCATCTCGCTGCGGGTCGAAGCTCTCCTCGACCACGCTGCCGTCACCCGGGTGGTCACGGGTGGCACCACCCAGGGCCGACCCGGCGTGCATCTGCCGTCGGAGCGGATGCGTCTGCACACGCCCACTGACGACGACCTGCGTCTGGCAGCCGTGATGGCCGCCGAAGGCGTCGACTTCCTCGCCGTGTCGTTCGTACGGGCTGCCGCCGACCTCGAGCGGGTGCGCGAGGCGGTGCGGCCGCTCACCACCCGGCTGGTCGCGAAGATCGAGACCCTGCCCGCCGTCGCCGCACTGGAAGACATCGCCGCCGCCTCCGACGCGGTGATGGTGGCCCGAGGCGATCTGGGCATCGAGTGCCCGTTGGAGGATGTGCCCCACCTGCAGAAGCGCATCGTGCGGCACTGCGTCGAGATGGGCGTTCCTGTCATCACGGCGACGCAGATGCTCGAGAGCATGATCACCGCCCCGTCGCCCACGCGTGCCGAGGTGAGCGACGTGGCCAACGCCGTGTTCGACGGCTCCGATGCGTTGATGCTGTCGGCCGAGACGGCCATCGGACACGACCCGGTGGGCGTGGTCGAGGCGATGGTGCGCATCGCGGAACGGGCCGAGGCCGAGGCCAGCTACACCGCGTGGGGCAACCGGCTGGGCAGGGTGCAGCGGCGGCAGTGGCCCACCGGTGCCGAACGCATCACCATGGCCATCACCCATGCCGCCGGTATGGCAGCGGTCGACGCCGGTGTCGATGCCATTCTGTGCTGCACCCGCTCGGGCCGATCCGCGAGGGCCATGTCGCGGTTCCGGCCCACTCCGGCGCTCATCGGCCTGTCGCCCAGCGCCGAGACCGTACGGGCGATGGCGTTGTCGTGGGGCGTACAACCCATCCAGGTGGGCGAGTATGCGTCGACCGACGAGATGGTGTGGTTCGCGGTCGAGACGGCGCTGCAGCAGGGCCTCATCGCGTCGGGTCAGACGGTGCTGGTGCTGGCGGGTGCGCCCGACCGGGCCAGTGGCGCCGCCACCGATGTGTTGCGCATCGTGCAGGTGGCATGAACTCGCCCGCGGTGTGGTCCGATGTCACCGGCAACCCGTCGGGGCCGCTGGTGGTGGTCATCCACGGTTCGATGGACCGCTCGGCGGGGATGCTGAAGGTGGCCCGTCAACTCGACGACCGGGCTCATGTCCTGCGCTACGACCGCCGCGGTTACGGGCGCTCGTGCCCGCATGATGGGCCCTACGGCATGCACCAGCAGGTCGACGACCTGGCTGCGTTGCTCGCCGATCGCGCGGCGGTGCTCGTCGGCCACAGTTACGGCGGCAACGTCGCGCTCGCCACGGCCGCCCGCCATCCACACCTGGTGCGGGCCGTGTCGATCTACGAGTCGCCTCTCAGCTGGGAACCGTGGTGGCCGGGCACGACGGCTGGCGCGAACGCGCTCGCCACCCGCGGCGAGCCGGCCGACGCTGCCGAGGCATTCATGCGCCGGTTGGTGGGTGACGCTCGCTGGGAGGCGCTGCCCGCGCGCACCCGCGAGCAGCGGCGGCTCGAGGGTGCGGCGATGGTGGGCGAGTTGTCCGACCTTCGCGAGCACGCCCCGTGGCGTGCCGAACAGATCTGCGTGCCCGTGCTGGCGGGCTACGGCTCGAAGGGTCGGCCGCACCATCGGCGGGGTATGGAGCATGTCGCCGCCACGGTGGCCGGCGCGCAGGCGGTGTCGCTCGAGGGCTGCGGCCACGATGCGCCGATGACGCATCCGGCGCTCTACGCCGAGACGTTGGTGGTGCCGCTTCTGGGCTGAGGCTCAGCCCTCGTCGATGAGGGGGATGTCGATCTTCGTGCCGAAGAAGGTGCAGCTGGTGCCGTTGTCGGTGCCAGCCGCGAGGTCGGCCGTCACCGTGTCGGCGCAGGAGTCGAGCGCCTTGCGCTGGGTCCACACGCCGAGCGCGAGGCCCAACATGAGCAGCACCATGATGAGCTTCGCCATCACGTTCTTGATGATCATGCCCATCACCAGCGACAGCACCACGAACCCGATCGCGACGACAATCGCAAGGTTCTTGGCGGCCTGGAGGTCGATTGCAAGCATGCCCAGACGTTACGCCCTAGCGTTGGTGCCGTGAGTGACCCCACCGAATCCACCCGGCCCATCTCGATGGGGTCGGGTCTGCCCACCACCGTGCTCGCGCCGGCCGACCCGACTGCCCGGCATGCCCTGCTGCAGGCCATCGGCGCCCCGGCCGACGAGCGTCGCGACAAGGTGGCCGCCGTGGTGGCCCGCTATCCCCGGTACATCGATGCGTGGGCAGCGTTGGGCGACCTCGGACGCGACACGGTCGAGCGGTACGCCGCCTATCGGGTCGGCTACCACCGGGGCCTCGATGCACTGCGGGCCAGCGGCTGGCGCGGCTCGGGCTACGTGCGCTGGTCGGCCGACACGAACCTCGGCTTCCTGCGGGCCCTGCGCGGCCTCGGCCTGATGGCCGCCGAGATCGGTGAGAACGACGAGGCCGAGCGGGTGGCGCAGTTCCTGCTGCAGCTCGACCCGACGGGTGTGCCCGCTGGCGAGCGCTGACGGCAACGGCATGACGGCTGGCGATCCCCGGTCGCTCGGCGTCGCCGGGGCGGTGTTGATGGGCGGTGCCAGCCGCCGGATGGGCCGCGACAAGTCACTCGTCGAGGTCGATGGCGTACCGATGGCCGCCCGCGTGGCAGCAGCGTTGGAGGCAGCAGGGTGCCAGCCCGTGGTGGCCGTGGGTGGCGACGCTGCGGCCCATTCCCGGCTGGACCTGCCCGCGGTGCCCGATCGCTGGGCGGGTGAGGGTCCGCTCGGCGCCATCGTCACCGTGCTCGGGGCACTCGACGGGTTCGAAGTCGACGCGGTGGTGGTGGCCGCCTGCGATCTGCCCTGGCTCGATCGGGTGACGGTCGACGCGCTCATCACCCGCTTCGTGGCTGCTGCCGGCTCGGTCGACGCCGTCGTCGCTCAGTCCGACCGACTCGAACCGCTCTGCGCGGTATGGGCGCGCCAAGCCCACCAACCGCTCGAACGTCTGGTGCTGGAGGGCGAACGGGCCGTGCACCGCGCACTTGCATCGTTACGGGTGGTCACCGTGCAGGTCGATGCAGCGGCCGTTGCGAACGTGAACAGCCCTGCCGACCTGCCGGGCGGATAACGTGCGCACCCATGCCCATCCGTGAAGTGTCGGTCGACGAACTCGAGTCAGCCCTGGCCGCAGGTGCACGCGTCATCGACGTGCGTGAGGTCGACGAGTACACCGAGGGCCACGTTCCCGGCGCAGTGCTCGTGGTACTCGGCACCGTGCCCGAGCACGTCGACACGTTCCGCGGCGACGACGTGCCGTACGTCATCTGCCGCTCCGGTGCCCGCAGCATGCGGGCCTGCGAGTTTCTGGCGGGGCAGGGTGTCGAGGCCGTGAACGTGGCGGGCGGCACGATGGCCTGGGTGATGGCCGGCAAGCCGGTCGTCGCCGGAGACCAGCCGACGTGACCTTCGAGTGGGTGGCCGACCAGGCCACGTTCGAGAGCATCGTCGACGAACTGTGCGCCGAGCCGCGCTACGCCATCGACACCGAGTTCCACCGCGAGCGCACCTACTACCCGAAGCTCGCCCTCGTGCAGATCGGCTGGGGCGGCCGCATCGTGCTGATCGATCCGCTTGCGGTGGATGTGCGGTCGCTGCGTCGGCTGTTCGCCTCGCCGAGCATCGCCGTGTTCCACGCTGCGCAGCAAGACCTCGATGTGCTCACCCATGTGTGCGGGGCAGTGCCCGAGTTCATGTTCGACACCCAGATCGCCGCGGGCTTCATCGGCTACAGCACGCCGTCGCTCGCCTCGTTGTTGCAGGGCGAACTGAACGTCAACGCCTCGAAGGGCGATCGCCTCACCGACTGGTTGCGCCGACCGCTCACGGCCGAGCAGCAGCAGTACGCGGCCAACGATGTGGCGCACCTGCTGGAACTGCACGATCGGCTCATCGCCTCACTCGTCGGTCGGGGCCGTCTCGAG
>JBIKLX010000071.1:0-14400 GCA_044359565.1 Ilumatobacteraceae bacterium | reverse complement strand
TGCCATCGACCCCGAACAGGCGTGGTTGCGTCTGAAGGACGTGCGCGTGTTGAAGGCCAAGGCGCGCGGCGTGGCGCAGGCTGTGGCCGCATGGCGCGAACGCCGCGCCGCGCAGGCCGATGTGCCGCCGCGCCAGATCCTGCCCGACCTGGCCGTGCTTGGCATTTCCCAGAAGCACCCCACCACGGTGGCCGAACTGTCCCACGCCCGCGGGGTCGACGAACGGCACAGCCGCGGTGCGCTGGGCAACGAAATCGTCGCTGCGGTGAAAGACGGTCTCGGACGCGACGTGTCGTTGCCCGCCAGCGACGGCGACGACCTCGACCGGGCCCTACGGCCGGCCGTCACCCTCGTGTCGGCGTGGGTGGGCGAGGTGGCTCGTACCGAGAAGATCGACGCAACGCTGCTGGCCACCCGCAACGATCTGGTCAGCCTGCTGCGCGGCGACCCCGCTGCCCGGTTGGCGAACGGTTGGCGTCACGAGTTGCTGGGCGACGGCATTCGTCGCCTCGTCGAGGGACGCGCTGCGCTCACCTTCGACGGCCGCGGCGGCCTGCGCCTGGTACCGGTCGACTGACCACCGCGTCAGCCTGAACGGTTCGGCGGCCTGATGGGCTCAACGAGTGGCGCGCCGCAATCGGGCGGCCAGGGCGTCGAACACCGCGGCGACGTCGGCGCTGCGGCTGCCGTAACTGTGGATCGGGCGCCGTTCACCGATGGCCTGGTTCAGGATCGCTCGGTTGGGCACGACCGGCTGCCACACCGCCTTGCGGCCGACGATGCGAGTGAGTTCGTCGAGCCGGCGATCGGCCTCGCTGCTGGTGGGTGGCACACGGTTCACGACAACACCCGTCAGTTCGAGGTTGGGGTTCTGTGTGTCCCAGATGTCGTCGATGACGTCGGCCACTGCGCCGATGCCGCGCAGGCTCAGTGCCGAGGGCTCGACCACGACGAGTGCGTGGCGGGCCGCGATGAGGCCGCTGCGGGTGAGGTTGCCGAGCGACGGTGGGCAGTCGAGCAGCACCTGGTCGTACTGCTCGGCCACCTCGGCCAGCGCCGTTCGCAGACGCTGCGGGTCGCCCACCTCGCGCCGTTGGAGCGCCGTGGTGGCGGGGAGCACATCGATGCCGAGGCCCCAGTCCGATGGCACGATGGCATCGGCCGCCGGGGAGCGGTGCAGGACGTCGGCGGCCGATACCGCGAGGGCGTCGGGGTCGATGCCGAGCACCCAGGTGGCCGACGCCTGAGGGTCGAGATCGACCACGAGCACCCGGCGGCCGGCCCGGCCCAACGCCGACGCGAGCCCGAGGGTGACGGTGGTCTTGCCCACCCCACCTTTCTGGTTCAGCAGTGCCACCACAGCGCTCATCGGCACATTGTGCCAGCGCACGGCCTCCGCACGGTCTTCGCGCGGCCACTTGACCGGCCACTTGACCGGCGGGTCAGGGATGCCGTGATTCGACGGATGCAGCAGGTAGCATGGCGAACAGTCTCAGTTTTCTCATCTTCGGGAGCCCTATCGTGAAGAAGGGTCGTCACCGCCGCTTCGAAGAAGCGCGCAAACTCAAGCAATCGGGTCCGAGTGCGTTCGACCTGGGGTTCGGGAGCAACGACAATCGTGAATCCTCGCCCGACGACGAGTACGCCGAATTGGCGCAGAAATACGGCGTCACCTTCGACGACGACGAAGACGACCTCGACGAGGACGACGACGACTGACCGCAGCCGCCCGGCTGCATTTCACCCCCCGGTGCCCACATGAACCCTTTGAGAAACATCGCCCTTGTCGCGCACGTCGACCACGGCAAGACCACCCTCGTCGATGCGCTGCTGCGCGCCACCGGCACGTTCGCGGCTCATCAGGCCGTCGTCGACCGTGTGATGGACTCGAACGACCAAGAGCGCGAGCGTGGCATCACCATTCTCGCCAAGGCGGCGTCCATCGTCTGGAAGGGCGTGAAGATCAACCTGGTCGACACGCCTGGCCACGCCGACTTCGGCGGTGAAGTGGAACGCGCGCTCACCATGGTCGACGGCGTCATCCTGCTGGTCGACGCGGCCGAGGGCCCGCTGCCGCAGACGCGCTACGTGCTGCAGAAGGCGCTGTCGCGCAACCTGCCGGCCATCGTGGTCATCAACAAGGTCGACCGTGGCGATGCCCGGCCCGAGGAAGTGCTCGACGAGATCTACCAGCTCTTCATCGACCTCGACGCCGACGACGAGCACATCGATTTCGAGATCATCTCGGCCGTGGCGCGCGAGGGTCGGGCCATGAAGGGCATCGGCATGCCCGCCGCCGACGCCGACCTGTCGCCCCTGCTCGACACCATCCTCGAGGCCATCCCGGCGCCGCAGGGCGACCCGTCGCTGCCGCTGCAGGCCATGGTCACCCAGCTCGATGCCAGCGAGTACCTCGGCCGCCTCGCCATCGGTCGCATCGTCAACGGCGTCATGCGCCGTGGCGAGACCGTCGCACTGCTCGAGGAGGAGTTCAGCGAGGGACAGCCCGCGCTGAAGCGCCGCCTCACCCAGCTCATGGCATTCGAAGGCGTCAGCCGCAACGAGGCCGAGGTGCTGTCGGCAGGCGACCTGTTCGTCGTGGCCGGCTTCCCCGAGGTCGAGATCGGCGACACCATCGCCTCGGTCGAGGAACCCATCGCCCTGCCCCGCCTCGTCGTCGACGAGCCCGTGCTGCGCATGACGTTCGGTGTGAACACCTCGCCGCTGGCCGGCAGAGAGGGCAAGTACCTCACCAGCCGTCACCTCGTCGACCGTCTCAACAAAGAGATCCTCGGCAACGTGTCGATCAAGCTGTTCGAGACCGGTTCGCCCGACGCCATCGACGTGGCCGGCCGTGGCGAACTGCAGTTGGCCGTGCTCATCGAGGCGATGCGCCGCGAGGGCTACGAGCTGCAGGTCAGTCGCCCACAGGTCATCACCAAGGAAGTGAACGGCAAGCGGTTCGAGCCCCAAGAGCGCGGTGTGGTCGATGTGCCCGACGAGTACGTCGGCACCGTCACCCAGGAACTCGCTCCGCGTAAGGGCCGCATCACCGACATCCGCCCCGGCGACACCGGCCGCAGCGTCGTCACCTTCGAGTGCCCGAGCCGCGGTCTCATCGGCTTCCGCTCGATGCTGCTCACCGCCACCCGCGGCACAGCACTGCTCCACCAGCACCACCACGGCTGGGTGCCGTGGGCGGGCGACATGCCCGATGCTCGCGGCGGCGCGATGGTGTCTGACCGTCTGGGCGTCACCACCGGCTATGCGCTCGACAAGCTGCAGCTCAGCGGTCAGTTCTTCGTGCACCCCAGCGAGCAGGTGTACGAGGGCATGGTGGTGGGCGAATGTGCCCGCGAGGACGAGATGGTGGTGAACGCTGTGCGCCCGAAGGAGAAGAACAACATCCGCACGCACAGCCACGACGATGCCGTGAAACTGCCGGCGCCGCGCATCCACACCCTCGAGACCGCCATCGAATGGATCCAGGAGGACGAGCTCGTCGAGGTCACCCCGAAGAGCATCCGCATCCGCAAGCGCCACCTCGGCCTCGAAGACCGGCGCAAGGCGAACAAGAAGGTGCCTACCGCCTGACGGCGGGGTGCGGCAGCGGTGTCCACCGCGGCCGCTCGAGCAACTCGACCCAGCGGCCATACACCTCTTGGCCCACCAGCCCGACGATCTCGTCGCGCAGGTAGCGGTACACGGGGTCCTTGCCCACGAACGCGTCGGGCGACTCGGTGCACCACCAGTGGAACTCCTTGCCGCCCTCGCTCCAGTCGCGACGCTTCCACTCGCGCAGCGTCGACGTGACGTAGCCCTGGTCGTCGGTGTGGTGCTCGAGCCGCAGCGGCAGCTGCCAGCACACGTTCGGCTTCCAGTCCATCGGCCGCTCGCCAGCCTCGAGCGCTGCCGCGTGCAGTGCGCATCCGGCGCCACCGGGGAAGTCGGGCCGATTCAAGAAGATGCACGCCCCGTCGACCACGCGGGTCATCGTGCCGCCGTCGTCGGAGGGGGCGAGGAAGCCGTTGCGCTTGGCCTTCTTGGCGAACTGCCAGCGGTCGGGCGACAGGCGCACCACAGCGCTCACCACCGTCTGCACATCGTCGTCGTCGACGAAGTGCGCGCCGTAGCTGCAGCACCCCTGCTGGAGGTGGGTGGCGTCGTCGTCGAGCACGCCCTTGCAGCCCGCGCCGAAGATGCAGCTCCAGTTCGACAGCAGGAAGGTGGCGTCGGCCATCCAGGCGCGGTTCTCGTGGTCGTCCTCGAAGCTGATCCATTCATGGACATCGAGCGGCTGGGTGGGTTCGGACGGTTGGCGGCGGGCGGCGGGCATGGGCGCACAGGGTAGGCGACGAGGCGCGAGTTCCAGGTAGACGGCAGTACGGGCTGGGTAGGCTGCGAGCCGATGTCTACGCCCCCTGCCACCGCCGACCAGCTCCGGTCTGCCTTCCTCGACTTCTTCGCCGCGAAGGGCCATACCGTGGTGCCATCGGCGAGCCTCATCCCGCACGATCCGACGGTGCTGTTCACCGTCGCCGGCATGGTGCCGTTCAAGCCGTACTTCGTCGGCGACGAGGCACCGCCCTATTCGCGTGCGGTCAGCTCGCAGAAGTGCGCCCGAGCCGGTGGCAAGCACAACGACCTCGACGATGTGGGCCGCACCAAGCGGCACCTGGTGTTCTTCGAGATGCTCGGCAACTTCAGCTTCGGCGACTACTTCAAGCACGAGATCATCCCGTGGAGCTGGGAGCTCACCACCGAGGTCTTCGGCCTCGACGGCGACCGACTGTGGATCACCGTGCACGAGAGCGACGACGAGGCCGAGGCGATCTGGCACGAGCAGGTGGGCGTGCCGATGAACCGCATCCAGCGGCTCGGCGACAAGGACAACTTCTGGCAGATGGGCGACACCGGCCCCTGCGGCCCGTGCAGCGAGATCCATATCGACCGCGGCCCCGGCTTCGGCCCCGAGGGCGGGCCGCTCGCCGACCCGGGCGGCGACCGGTTCATGGAGTTCTGGAACCTGGTGTTCATGCAGTACAACCAGGCACCCGACGGCAGCCGCACGCTGCTGCCCAAGCCGTCGATCGACACCGGCGCCGGCCTCGAGCGGCTGCTGTGCCTGCTGCAGGGCGTCGACGCCGTGTGGGAGACCGACCTCATGCTCCCGCTCATCGACCGGGCGTGCAGCCTCACCGGCAAGTCGTACACGGCGGGCGACTACGACGACCGTGTCAGCTTCAGCATGCGCGTGCTCGCCGAACACGCGCGCAGCAGCGCCATGCTGGTCAGCGACGGCGTGTTCCCCAGCAACGAGGGGCGCGGCTACGTGCTGCGGCGCATCATCCGTCGAGCGGTGCGCTACGCCTACCTGCTGGGCACCGAGAAACTGGTGATGCCCTCGCTCGTCGAGACCGCGGTCGAGGTGATGGGCTCGGCCTACCCCGATGTGGCCAAGAACAAGGACTTCATCGTCGGTGTGCTCACTCGCGAAGAAGAACGCTTCCGCCAGACGCTGAAGACCGGTCTGTCGATCCTGGAAGACGAACTCGAGTCGAAGCCCGGGCAGTTGCCCGGCTCGACAGCGTTCATGCTGCACGACACCTATGGGTTCCCGCTCGAGCTCACCGAGGAGATCGCGGGCGAACGCGGTGTTGCGGTCGACGGTGCAGGGTTCGACGCCGAGATGCGCGCCCAGCGCGAGCGTGCCAAGGCCGCCCGCAAGGGTGCTGCCGTCGGCGACGACCGCCTCGACCAGTACCGCGACATCGTCGAGCAGCACGGCACCACCGAGTTCCAGGGCTACAGCGTCGACAGCACGTCGTCGACGGTGCTGGCCGTGCTGGTGGGCAGCACTGGTCCGTGGGCCGACGACGAGGACATCGTCGAGATCTTCCTCGACCGCAGCCCGTTCTACGCCGAGAGCGGCGGCCAGGTGGGCGACACCGGCACCATCACCACCCACACCGGTGTGGCCGAGGTGCTCGACACCACGTTCGCGCTGCCCGGTCTGCGTCGGCATGTCGCGCGCATCGTCAGCGGCGAGCTGTACCCGGGCGTCGACGCAACCGCCAGCATCGACGTGGCACGTCGCGACGCCACCCGCCGCAACCACACCGGTACTCACCTGTTGCACCACGCGTTGCGCCAGGTGCTGGGCGAGCACGTGAAGCAGGCCGGCTCGCTGGTGGGTCCCGACCGCTTGCGGTTCGACTTCACCCACTACGCGGCGGTCACCGACGACGAGGTCGCTCGCATCGAGGCCATCGCCAACCACGAGACGTTGTCGAATGCGCCCGTGAGGGCCTTCGAGACCACCAAGGACGAAGCACTCGCCATGGGCGCCATGGCGTTCTTCGGCGACAAGTACGGCGACATCGTGCGGGTGCTCGAAGCAGGCAGTTCCATCGAGCTGTGCGGCGGCACCCATGTGCGCGCCACCGGCGACATCGGCATCATCAAGGTCGTTGCCGAGAGCTCCATCGGCTCGAACCTGCGCCGTATCGAAGCGGTCACCGGAACCCAGACCCTTTCGTTGCTGCAACGCGACGAGGTGCTCATCGCCGACGCAGCACGTCTGGTTGGTTCCACCACCGACTCGCTGGTCGACGGGGTGCAGCGCCGGATGGACGAGATCAAGGCGTTGCAGGACGAGGTACGGGCACTGCGCGGTCAGTTGGCTGCAGGGCGCGCCGGCGAACTGGCGGCATCGGCGGTCGACGGCGCACTGGTCGAGCGGGTCGACGACCTCGCCCCTGGCGACCTGCGCGATCTCGCCATCGCCGTGCGGCAGGCCGGGGTCGACATCGTGGTGCTCGGCGGTGTGTCGGCCACGGGCGGCGTGTCGCTCGTCGCCGCCGTCACTGCGGCGTCGGGCCGGGTGGCCGGCGACCTCATCAAGGATGCGGCCAAGGCCGTGGGCGGCGGTGGTGGTGGCAAGGGCGACATCGCCACGGCGGGTGGCAAGAACCCTGAGGGCCTCGACGAGGCGCTGCGCATCGCCCGAGGTGCCATTGCCGGTTAGGCGGGCACTCGGCATCGACCTCGGGTCGAAGCGCATCGGCGTGGCGGTCACCGACCGTTCGGGCACCATTGCTTCGCCCCTGCTCGTCCTGCAGCGCTCGGGCGACCGACGGGCCGACCATCGGCGCATCGCCGCGTTGGTGGCCGAGGAGGAAGCCGATGTGCTGGTGGTGGGCCTCCCGCTGAACATGAACGGTACGTCAGGACCGGCGGCGAATGCCGCGGTCTCCGAGGCCCGAGCGTTGGCTACCGTGGTCGGCGTGCCGGTCGAGACCTACGACGAACGCCGTACCACCAGCACCGCCGACGCGGCGTTGATGACGTTCAAGATGAAGGCCCCGGACCGTCGCCGAGTGGTCGACAAGGTGGCAGCCGCGGTCATGCTGCAGGCCTGGCTCGAAGCTGGGGGAGCGACGCGGTGAGCCTGCTCGAACGGCGCCGCGCCACGTTCGACGACTGGCACGACGACCCCTGGGACGTACCCGTCGCCGCAGAGGTGCAGGTGGTCGAGGTCACCCGGGCATCGCGCTGGCCGTTCAAATGGCTGGTGGCGCTGGTGGCGGTGGTGGCCGTGGGCTCGCTGCTGGCAGCCGGGTCGGTGGCGTGGTGGTACCTCCACCGCATCAACCCCAGCGGTGAGGCAAGCACGCCCGTGAACTTCAGCGTGGAAGCAGACGACACGCTCGAGACCATCAGCGTCCGGCTGCGCGAGCAGGGGTTCATCGTCGACGACGGCGTGTTCCGGTGGTACGTCGAGCGCCAGGGCGGCATCGAAATCACCCCCGGCTACTTCGCACTCCGCCCGCTCGACCACATGGGCAACATCATGCAGGCGCTGGCCACACCGCCCGAGCAGACCTTCACCTCGGTCACCTTCCCCGAGGGGTTCACCGTGGCGAAGATGGCCAACCGTCTGGCCGACCGCATCCCACGGCTGTTGGCAACCGACTTCCTCGCGGCCGCGAGCGACGGATCGGTGCGCTCGGAGTTCCAACCCGAAGGTGTCACCAGCCTGGAGGGGCTGCTCTTCCCCGACACCTATCAGGTGTCGAACGGCGAGTCGGCCACCCAGGTGGCGGGCCGGATGGTGGCGATGATGGAGCGTGTCGGCCGCCAGGAAGACATCGTCGTGAACGGCTACATCCAGGGTCTCACGTCATACCAGGTGCTCATCGTTGCGTCGATGGTCGAGCGCGAGGCGAAGGTGGAAGACGACCGGGCCCTCATCGCCCGCGTCATCCTCAACCGTCTGCGCCGCCAGATGCCGTTGCAGATCGACGCCACGCTGTACTACCAGCAAGACCCCGACCTGCCGTTCACCCAGTTGAAGGTGCTCGACACGCCCTACAACACCTACCTCTACAGCGGTCTACCGCCCACCCCCATCGCCAACCCGGGCCGAGCATCGATTCACGCAGTGTTGAACCCCGCCCCCAACCCGTCCGAGGGTGGCGCCTTGTGCGAGGGCGTGGCGAAGGACGACTGCCAGTACCTGTACTACGTGCTCGCCGACGCCGACGGCCGGCACACGTTCGCCGTCACCCTCGAGCAGCACGAGGCCAACGTGGCCAAGGCGCTGGCGGACGGACTGCTGTGACCGTGCGTCCCATCACGGCCACCACCATCACGGCCACCACCATCACGGCCGGTACCAGGGTGGCGGCGGTCATCGGCTCGCCGGTGCGCCACAGCCTGTCGCCGGCGCTGCACAACGCCGCCTTCGCCGCGGCGGCGGTCGACTGGGTGTACACCGCGTTCGAGGTGGCCCCAGGCCAAGCGGGCGCGGCATTGGCGGCGATGCGCGCGCTGGGCCTGGGCGGCCTCTCGGTGACGATGCCCCACAAGGATGATGTCGCTGCCGCGGTCGACGTGCTGTCGCCGGCCGCTGCTGCACTACGCACTGCGAACACGGTGGTGCGGGGCGCCGACGGGCGGCTCGAGGGCCACAGCACCGACGGTGAGGGCTTCGTGGCATCACTGCGCGAGGCGGGCATCGACCCGTCCGGTGCGGCCGTCGCCGTTCTGGGCGCCGGCGGTGCAGCGCGCTCGGTCGTCGATGCGCTGGCTCGCGCCGGGGCTGCGTCGGTGGCCGTGGTGAACCGCACGCCCGCCAAGGCGGCGGTCGCCGCTGCGTTGGCCGGCAGTGCCGGTGTGGTGGGCGCGCGTGAGCACGTTGCTGCGGCCGACATCGTGGTGAACGCCACGTCGGTGGGGATGGCGAGCGACGCACTGCCCGTCGACCCGGCGCTGCTGCGCGCTGGCCAGGTGGTGGCCGATCTTGTCTACCACCCGCTCGACACGGCCCTGCTGGTTGCGGCACGGGCAGCCGGGGCCACCACGGTCGACGGGCTGGGCATGCTGGTGCACCAGGCAGCGCTGCAGCAGCAACTGTGGCTCGGCGCGCTGCCCGATGTAGCGGTGATGCGTGCCGCGGCACTTCACGAGCTCGCCGCTCGCGCCGCCGCCGCGCAGATAGCCTGACCGGCGATGTTGCGCTATCTCACCGCGGGTGAATCACACGGCCAGGCCCTCGTGGTCATCATCGAGGGCCTTCCCGCGGGGCTCGAGATCACGGTCGACGAGATCCAGGCCGAGATGGCCCGCCGCCGTCTGGGCTATGGGCGGGGGCCGCGACAGCGGTTCGAACAGGACGAGCTCACCCTCGTCGGTGGTGTGCGCCACGGCCGCACCCTGGGTTCGCCGGTAGCCATCGAGATCAAGAACAGCGAGTGGTTCCGCAGCGACAAGTGGCATCAGGAGATGTCGCCGGCGCCGGGCGTCACCGCCGATCCGCTCACCCAGGTGCGGCCCGGTCACGCCGACCTGGTGGGCATGCAGAAGTACGGCTTCACCGATGCCCGCGACGTGCTCGAGCGAGCCAGCGCCCGAGAGACCGCTGCTCGAGTGGCCGCCGGTGCGGTGGCGAAGAAGCTGCTCGGCACGCTGGGCGTCGACATCTTGTCGCACGTCATCCAGATGGGCGCCGCTCGCTCGAAGGCTGCCGACCGCCCCACCATGGCCGACCTTGCCCGTGTCGACGACTCGCCGGTGCGCTGCTTCGACCCCGCGGCCGAAGACGCCATGGTCACCGAGGTGAAGGACGCCGCCAAGGACGGCGACTCGCTGGGCGGTGTGGTCGAGGTGCTCGCCTACGGCGTGCCGGTCGGGCTGGGTAGCCATGTGCACTGGGACCGCAAGATCGATGCCCAGCTGGCTCAGGCAATCATGAGCATCCAGGCCGTGAAGGGTGTCGAGATCGGCGACGGGTTCGAGGTGGCGGGCCGTCGCGGCAGTCAGGCCCACGACGCCATCTCGTGGGACGCCGAGGCGGGCGACTACCGCCGCGAGACCACGCTTGCGGGCGGCACCGAGGGTGGCATCACCACCGGCGAGTTGCTCGTCGTCCGCGCAGCCATGAAGCCACTCGCCACGCTGAACCGACCCACCCTGAAGACCGTCGACGTGGTCACCAAGGAGGAAACGGTCAGCTTCAAGGAGCGCACCGACGTCACCGCAGTGCCCGCGATGGGTGTGGTGGCCGAGACGATGGTGGCGCTCGTGCTGGCCGCCGAGGCCCAGCGCAAGTTCGGTGGCGACAGCGTGGCCGAGTTCGTGCGCAACGCCGACGCATTCAAGGCGTCGCTGCGCTCGTCGTGATCGCGGCCGATCAGCACGTCGTGCTCGTCGGCCTGATGGGCTCGGGGAAGTCGACCGTGGCGCGCATCCTGGCCGAGCGGCTGGGCCGGCGACTCATCGACACCGACACCGTCATCGAGCAGCGCACCGGTCGCACCGTGCGCGACATCTTCGCCGCCGACGGCGAGGGGGCGTTCCGCGCACTCGAGACCGAGGTGCTGGTGCAGTCGCTGGCCGAACCCGAGCCGGCGGTCATCGCCGCGGCAGGCGGTGTGGTGCTGCGTTCCGAGAACCGGGCCGCGCTGGCCGATTCCGGTGCCAGGGTCGTCTGGCTCAGCGCCGATCCGGCCACGTTGGTCGAGCGGGTGCGCGGCGGTGGCCACCGTCCGCTGCTCGACGACGATGCGGCGGGTACGTTGCAGCGCATGCACACCGATCGTGAACCGCTGTACCGCGAGGTCGCCCACCTCATCGTGCGGGTCGATGGCCGCAGCGCGGCCGATGTGGCCGAGGCGGTGCTGCGATGAGCAGTGCTGCGTCGAGCGGTGCTGGGCTGCGCACGGTGCAGGTGCCCCTCGGCGATCGCTCGTACGACGTCGTGGTGGGCCACGGCGCACGGCGCGAGCTGGCGGCGTTGCTGCCGAAGCACGCCAAGCGCGCTGCAGTCGTCACCCAGCCGGGCATCCCGCTCGACATCGACCCGGGCGTTGCCTACGAGGTGTTCGAGATCGGCCACGGCGAGCACCACAAGACGCTCGCCACCATCGAGTCGCTGTGTCGTGGTTTCGCCCGCATGGGCATCACCCGCAACGACGTCGTCATCGGTGTGGGCGGTGGCATGGTCACCGACGTGGCCGGGTTCGCCGCCTCGGTGTGGCACCGCGGCGTGCCGGTGGTGCACGTGGCCACATCGCTGCTGGCCATGGTCGACGCGGCCATCGGTGGCAAGACCGGTGTGAACCTGTCGGCCGGCGCCGCTACCAACGCCGGCACCGAGGCCGACACCGAGGCCAGCACTGCGGCCGACACCGAGGGGGGCAAGAACCTCATCGGCGCGTTCTGGCAACCCAGCGGCGTGGTGTGCGACCTCGACGCGTTGGCGTCGTTGCCCGAGCGCGAGATGCGCTGCGGCCGAGGCGAGATGGCGAAGTACCACTTCCTGACGGGCGACGACCTGCTGGCCATGGATGAGGCCGACCGCATCGCCCGGTGTGTGCAGATCAAGGCCGACGTGGTGGCTGCCGACGAGCGCGAGGGCGGTCGCCGGGCACTGTTGAACTACGGCCACACCTTGGCCCACGCCCTCGAGATCGAGCAGGCGCACACCCTGGCCCACGGCGAGGCCGTTGCAATCGGTCTCGTCTACGCAGCGCATCTGGCGCACGTGCTGGGCCGCATCGATGCGAACCGCGTGCAGCAGCACTACGCCGTGGTGCGCGATGCCTATGGCCTCGGCACCTCGTTGCCGGCGGGCGCCGATCATGAACGCCTGGTGGCGCTGATGGGTCGCGACAAGAAGGCCATCGACAGCCTCACCTTCGTGCTCGACGGCGATGCCGGCGTCGAGGTGGTGCCGGGTGTCGACCCGCACGCGGCACACGCGGCGCTCGCCACCATGGCAGCCACCGACCAGCGGTGAGCACGCCCGAACTGCGCACCGAGCGACTGGTGCTGCGCGCCTGGCGCCGAGCCGACCGGGTTCCGTTCGCCGCCTTGAACGCCGACCCCGAGGTGATGGAGCACTTTCCCGCCACCCTCACCATCGAACAGAGCGATGCCATGGTCGACCGCATCGAGCAGATGTGGCAGTCGACCGGTTTCGGTCTGTGGGCGGTGGAGGAGCAGGTGTCGGGCCGCTTCATCGGGTACGTGGGACTGTCGTCGCCCACCTGGCAGGCGCACTTCACGCCCTGCGTCGAGATCGGCTGGCGACTGGCGCGCTGGGGTTGGGGCCGGGGCTACGCAACCGAGGCAGCCACCACCGCGATGCAGTGGGCGTTCGACACCGTCGAGTTGCCTCGTGGCGAACTGGTGAGCTTCACCGTGCAGGGCAATCTGCGGTCGAGGCGGGTGATGGAGAAACTCGGTTTCGAGCACGATCCGGCCGACGATTTCGACCATCCCAACCTGCCCGACTGGGAGCACCGCCGGCACGTGCTGTATCGGCGCTCGCGGGGCCGATAACGCGCCGAGTGTTCGGACGTGAGCCGCCAACACGCGGCGTGGTCGAACTACCACTGTGTCGGTACATCCGTCAGGCGATGTTGGTACAGACACCACTGTCCTTCGGCCCTACTGCCTCGGCACTATCTCATCAACGATGTTTGGCAGGCCATCTGCTGCGCTGTGTCAAGGAGCGATCATGAACACGACAGTGAATGTGCAACGGAGCGCACGGAAGCAATTCACGAGGTGGATGGCGGCGCTGACCGTCGGCGCACTCGGCCTCGGTGCAGTTGCGGTCGAAGGCGCGTCGGCCGCGAACCCGACGGGCTCGGCAGCCGGCGTCCCGCTGACGGCTGGATCGCTGTACAACGTTGTCGACCAGATCGGTGCCCGCAGCCTGTGGACCCAGGGACACACAGGGCAGGGTGTGAACGTCGCCATCATCGACACCGGCGTGTCGCCGGCCGCCGCTCTCAGCGGGGCCGACAAGGTGGTGGCGATGGTCGATCTCTCGGGCGAGTCGGGCGATCCGGCAACCCGGTTCCTCGACACCTACGGCCACGGCACGCACATGGCAGGCATCATCGCCGGGCGCGACCCGGGGGCGAACCCTGCGCTTGCCGCTGCGCATCCCGAGTGGTTCCTCGGAGTGGCACCTGGCGCCGGCATCGTGTCGGTGAAGGTGGCTGGGCGCAATGGTGCGGTCGATGTGTCGCAGGTGATCGCAGGTATCGACTGGGTGGTGCAGCATGCCGCCCAACTGAACATCCGCGTGCTCAACCTGTCGTACGGAACCGACTCGACCCAGCCGTACACCATCGACCCGTTGGCGTTCGCGGTGGAGCGGGCGTGGAAGGCCGGCATCGTGGTGGTGACGGCCGTCGGGAACGACGGTAAGGCGGCCCGCGAGCTGTCGATGCCGGCGCGCGATCCGTACGTCATCGCCGTCAGCGCTGCCGAACAGAAGAACAAGAAGTGGAAGGTGCCCGCGTGGGCGTCGAGCGGCGACACGGTGCGGTCTCCCGACCTCGCAGCGCCAGGTGCCTCGATCGTGTCGCTGCGCACTCCCGGCAGCTTCGCCGACGTCGAGCACCCGGAAGGGTTCGTCAGTCCTACGCTGTTCAAGGGAAGCGGTTCGTCGCAGGCTGCAGCAGTGGTGTCGGGCGCAGCGGCCGTCTTGCTGAGCGCGCGTCCCACGCTCACCCCCGATCAAGTGAAGCGGTTGCTCACCGCCACCGCCAACGGCAAGGCCATCACCCCCAGGGCAGTGAAGTTCTCCGGAAGCGGACTGCTCGACGTGGCCAAGGCAGCCACGACAGCGACCCCGCAAGCAACGCAGAACTGGCCGATGTCGACGGGGCTCGGTTCGCTCGAGGCCAGCCGTGGCAGTGCGCACCTGGTGATCAACGGCACCGTGCTGCAGGGTGAGGTGACGATCCTGGGTACGCCCTGGAACGGTGCATCCTGGGCTGGTGCATCGTGGGCTGGTGCGTCGTGGGCTGGTGCGTCGTGGGCTGGTGCGTCGTGGGCTGGTGCGTCGTGGGCTGGTGCGTCGTGGGCTGGTGCGTCGTG
>JBIKLX010000033.1:0-21222 GCA_044359565.1 Ilumatobacteraceae bacterium | reverse complement strand
CCGGACACGACCGCGGCACCCACGACGGCAGCCCCCAGCACCGTGCCACCCACCACTGCGGCGCCGCTCGCACGCGACGGGGTGCCCGTGCCCGAGGCGTCGACCGTGGCCGACCTACTGGCGCTCGACCGCCCGATCGTCATCGCCCACGCAGGCGGCGACTTCGAGGCGCCCCACTCGACGATGTACGCCTTCACCCAGGCCGCGCTCGTCGGGACCGACGTGCTGGAGATGGACGTCATGCTCACGGCCGATCGCCAGCTGGTGGTGCACCACGACGACACCGTCGATCGCACCACCGAGGCCACCGGCCCGGTGCGCGAGCTCACCTACGAGCAGTTGTCGGCGCTCGACAACGCGTACTGGTTCTCGGGCGATGTGTGGAGCGATCAGAGCCTCGCCCCCGAGGCCTACGCGTTCCGCGGTATGCGCACGGGCGACGCGCCGCCGCCGGCGGGCTACACCCCCGACGACTTCCGGGTCGAGACCTTCCGCAGCGTCGCCACGGCGTTCCCCGACCACGTGCTCGACGTGGAGATCAAGATCCCCAACGGTGCCGATGGTCAGCCCGATCTGGCGTGGGCGTACGAAGGCGCGAAGGAACTCGCCGCCGAGATCGACGAACTGGGCCGCACCGACTCGGTGATCGTCGTGTCGTTCGACACCAGCGTGCTCGAGGCGTTCCGGGCGGTGGCCCCCGATGTGGCCACGAGCCCCGGCCTCGACACGCTGGTCACCTGGTACACGGGTGGCGAGGTCACCTTCGCCGCCAGCGACAAGGTGTTCCAGGTGCCGCCGTTCTACGGCGGGGTGGAGGTGCTCACCGCCGACGTCGTCGCCCGTGCCCAGGCGGAGGGCTTCGCCGTATGGGTGTGGATGGACGACACCGCCACCCAGGAGACCGCCGACTTCTACCAGGTGCTGCTCGACCGCAACGTCGACGGGTTGCTCGTGTCGCGCCCCGCCGTGGCCACGGAGCTGCTGGGGACCGACGGCGTATGACCGATGCCTTCGATACGCCCCTCACCCGTGATGCCGGCCCGGAGGGCGACACGCTGACCGGTCCGTGGCGAGCACCGCGCCAGATGCTCGCCGACCAGGAGTACGACGGCCACACGAGCGTGCACGACGACGCGACGGCCGACAAGCTGGGCCTGCCCGGGGCGCCCATCGAGGGACCCACCCACTTCAGCCAGTTCGACCCGCTCGCTGTGGCACTGTTCGGGCAGGCGTGGTTCGAGCGGGGCTGCATCAGCGCCCACTTCGAGACGATGGTCGTCGAGGGCGAGCAGGTGCAGGCCACCGTCACCTGCACCGGCACCCGCACCGGGCCGGCCAGTGCGCGGGCGCGGGCCACGAAGTCGACGGGCGAGCCGGTGCTCAGTGCCACGCTCACCCTCGGCGACGAGCCGACCGAACTCGACGAGCGCCTGGCGCGGATGCAGGCGAAGGACCCGGGCGAAC
Source organism: Ilumatobacteraceae bacterium (assembly GCA_044359565.1). GTDB lineage: Bacteria > Actinomycetota > Acidimicrobiia > Acidimicrobiales > Ilumatobacteraceae > VFMC01. Next base: position 19,758 of record JBIKLX010000033.1, on the reverse strand, counting down.
TGTTCATCGTCGACCGCGTGCAGGTGGGCACCACCTCGCCCGCGATGCCCACGTCGATGGGCTTCGACGAGTGGAACGGCAACCTCTACCCGTTCTCGCTGGCCGACAAGTTGCGCGCCATCACCGAGCCGTCGCCGTGGTACGTGCCGGGCCAGCCTTCACCGTGGGGCCGGGCCATGGTGCCCACCGAGATGCTCAGCGTGCTCGCCCACAAGGTGGGCAACCACCTGCCGGTGCGTGGGCCCTCGGTGGGGTTGTTCATCGACCTCGAGGTGAAGCGACACGCGCCGGTATTCGTCGACGAGGCCTACACGCTCACCCATCAGGTGGTGGCGCTCGGCCAGAGCCGCCGGGTGGAGAGCTACTGGACGCGCACCACCATCGTCGACACCACAGGCGCCACGGTGTGCACCGTGCTGCTGCACCAGGGCGTGTTCAAGGCCTCGTACGCCGACTACCCGGCCCAGCGCCTGTAGCCCGGCCGCCTGTAGCGGCGCCCACGGCGCAAGCACTCCGAGTCGATCGGTGCCGGGGGTCGGTGTCTACAGTCGACCCCACGTCTCGTCCATCTACCGTCCCGGGGTTCACCCAGCGCCAACTGTGGTTGGTGCTCGGTTCGTTGATGATGGCGATGCTGTTGTCGTCGCTCGACACGTCGATCATCGTCACCGCGTTGCCCACCATCGCCGGGCAGTTCAACGCGTTCGAGAGCTTCGCCTGGGTGGGTACGGCGTACATCGTCACGTCCACCATCGCCACACCGCTGCTGGGCAAGTTGAGCGATCTCTACGGCCGCCGCAAGATCTTCCAGCTGACGATGCTGATGTTCCTGCTCGGCTCCATCTTGTGCGGCGCCGCGCAGAGCATGAACCAACTCATCGCTGCCCGTGCTGTGCAGGGCCTCGGCGGTGGCGGCATCCAGGCGCTCGCGTTCGCCATCATCGGCGACATCATGTCGCCACGCGACCGCGGCCGGTACATCGGCTACTTCACGCTGGCGTTCGTCGGATCGGCACTGCTGGGGCCAGTGGTGGGCGGCTTCATCATCGACCACTACACCTGGCCGTGGATCTTCCTCATCAACATCCCGTTCTGCATCGGCGTGATGGTGGTGTGCCACTTCACGCTGCGTCTGCCGTTCCGGCGTCGTGAGGCCAAACTCGACTACGCCGGCGCAGCGCTGCTGGCGGCAGGTATCGCCTGCCTGATGATCGGCTTGGAGGAGGGCAACAACGGCTGGGGCGAGGCGCTGCCGCTGGGGTTGTTCGCCGCGGCGCTGGTGCTGCTGGTGGCCTTCGTACTGGTGGAACGGCGGGCCGAGGAGCCGATGATCCCGCTGCGGCTCTTCTACAACAAGATCGCCCTGTGCTGCATCCTGCTCGGTCTGTTCGCCGGCGTGGTCAGTTACGGCGGCAACCAGTTCCTGCCGCTCTACTTCCAGGACTCGCTGTTCGTGTCGCCCACCGAGTCGGGTCTGCGCATGTTGCCGATGATGGTGGGTGTCACCGCGGCCACGTTCATCATCGGTCGGCTGATCGCCAAGACCGGTCGCTACAAGCTGTTCCCCATCATCGGCAGCGCGGTGTCGGTGCTCGGCCTGCTCGCAATCGCCCAGATCGACGGCGAGACGTCGTACCTGTGGCTCGTGGTGCCGATGATCCTGATGGGCTTCGGTTCGGCGTCGGTGTTCACCACGTCGTCGATCGCCGGGCAGAACGCGGTCGACTTCCACGACCTCGGCGTCGTCACCGCGACGATGGTGTTCTTCCGGTCGCTCGGCGGGTCGTTCGGGCTCGCGGCGTTCGGCACCATCCTCAACTCCACCATCCGCACCGAGATCCCGGCGCGCATCGGTGTGGCGCCCGACGAGGCGGCCGGTCTCATCCGTGCTCCTGCCGAGATCGCCGCGCTGCCCGACGACGCCCGCCAAGCCGTCGTCGACAGCGTGGCCCTGGGCGTGAGCCGCATCTACTGGATCTGCGCGGCGTCGATGCTGTGCGCGTTGGTGGTGGCCCTGGTGCTGCCCGAGCGACCGTTGCGCACTCGGGCCGGGTTGTCGGATGCGATGGAGGGTTCGGCCGACTGAGCCGAACTGGGTGCCCGGTCAGCCCCCGCGATGTGGCGCCGTTCGTCTATCGGAGCCATGGGCAGAACCGATTGGCAACATCTATCGAAACCGTTAGAACGATAGGCGACAAACCACTCAACCCCGGAGGACCCCCATGTCGCTCATCAACACCACCGTCAAGCCGTTCGAGGCCACCGCCTTCCGCAACGGGCACTTCATCCCGGTCACCGACGCCGACCTGCGCGGCCAGTGGTCGATCGTGTTCTTCTACCCGGCCGACTTCACGTTCGTCTGCCCGACCGAACTCGGCGACCTGGCCGACCACTACGAGGAACTGCAGGCGATGGGCGTGGAGGTGTACTCGGTGTCGACCGACACCCACTTCACCCACAAGGCGTGGCACGACTCGTCCGACACGATCGGGAAGATCCGCTACGCGATGATCGGCGACCCGGCCGGTGTGGTCACCACCAACTTCGGCGTGATGCGCGAGGGCCAGGGCCTGGCCGACCGCGGCACGTTCGTGATCGATCCCGATGGCGTCGTCCAGGTGATGGAGGTGACCGCCGAGGGTGTTGGCCGCAACGCCGCCGAACTGGTGCGCAAGGTGAAGGCCGCCCAGTACGTGCGCAACCACCCGGGCGAGGTGTGCCCCGCCAAGTGGGAGCAGGGCGCCGAGACGCTGGCCCCGTCGCTCGATCTGGTCGGGAAGATCTGATCGCCGTGCTCGACACCGCCATCACCACCCAGCTGCGCAGCCACTTCGCCAAGATCGTGCACCCGGTGCGCCTGGTCGCCGCGCTCGACGACTCGGCCACCTCGGCCGAGTTGCGCGGTCTGCTCGACGAGCTGGCTGCGCTCAGTGAGCAGATCGTCGTGGCCCGCGACCACGGCGCCGACCCTGCAGTGCGGCGCCCCTCGTTCACCATCGAACGTGTGGGCACCGACATCGCGGTGCGCTTCGCCGGTGTGCCGCTGGGACACGAGTTCACCTCCCTCGTGCTCGCCCTGCTGCAGGTGGGTGGCCACCCCTCCACCGCGTCGGCCGAACTGATCGACCAGATCCGTTCGCTCGACGGCGAGTACCTCTTCGAGACGTACTACTCGCTGTCGTGCCAGAACTGCCCCGATGTGGTGCAGGCGCTGAATCTGATGAGCGTGCTGAACCCGCGGGTGCGTCACGTCGCCATCGACGGCGCCGTGTTCCAGCACGAGGTGGAGGAACGCCAGGTGATGGCGGTGCCGAGCGTGTTCCTGAACGGCCAGCCGTTCGCTCAGGGGCGGATGAGCCTCGAACAGATCGTCGCCCGGCTCGACACCGGAGCCGCTGCTCGTGCTGCCGCGGCGATCGACGCCAAGGACGCCTTCGACGTGCTCGTCGTCGGGGGTGGCCCGGCCGGTGCAGCGGCTGCGGTGTACGCAGCCCGCAAAGGCATCCGCGTCGGTGTGGCCGCCGAACGGTTCGGCGGGCAGGTACTCGACACGATGAGCATCGAGAACCTCATCTCCGTGCCGCACACCGAGGGGCCACGTCTCGCCGCCGCCCTCGAACAGCACGTGAACGAGTACGACGTCGACGTGATGAACCTGCAGCGCGCGGTCGCGCTGCAACCGGCCACCGAGCCCGGTGGCCTGGCGACGGTGCGCCTGGAGAGCGGCGCCACGTTGCACGCCCGCACCGTGGTGGTCAGCACCGGTGCCCGCTGGCGCACGCTGGGTGTGCCGGGCGAGGAGCAGTACCGGAACAGGGGCGTCACGTTCTGCCCCCACTGCGACGGTCCGCTGTTCCGCGGCAAGGACGTGGCCGTCGTGGGCGGCGGCAACTCGGGCGTGGAAGCGGCCATCGACCTGGCCGGCCTGGTGCGCCACGTCACCCTGCTCGAGTTCGACGACCGTCTGCGCGCCGACGAGGTGCTGCAACGCTCGCTGCGTGCGCTCCCGAACGTCACGGTCGTCACCGGCGCCCGCACTACCGAGGTGCTGGGCGATGGCAGCAAGGTGACGGGCCTCGTGTACGCCGAGCGGGCCACCGACACCTCGCACACGGTGCCGCTCGACGGCGTGTTCGTGCAGATCGGGCTGCTGCCCAACACCGACTGGCTGCGCGGCACGGTGGAACTGAGCGACCGCGGCGAAGTGATCATCGACGACCGCGGCCGCACCTCGGTGCCGGGCGTGTTCGCCGCCGGCGACTGCACCACGGTGCCGTACAAGCAGATCGTCATCGCGCTGGGCGCAGGATCCACCGCTGCCCTCAGCGCGTTCGATCACCTCATCCGCACCGTGGCATCCGAGCCAGCGCTCGTCGGCGCCTAGGGTTCGCCCCGATGAACCTGCGCGATCTGCAGTACCTGGTGGCGGTGGCCGACCACCGCCACTTCGGCAAGGCGGCCGAGGCCTGCTTCGTCAGCCAGCCGACACTGAGCGCGCAGATCAAGAAACTCGAGCGCGAGCTGGGGGTGGAGCTGTTCGAGCGCCACCCCCGGCAGGTGCTGCTCACCGAGGCGGGCGCGCAGATCGTCGAGCGTGCCCGCGGCATGCTCAGCACCGCCGCCGACATCGACGACATCGCCCGCCGGGCGAAGGACCCCGAGGCGGGCACGGTCCGCCTCGGCCTCATCCCCACCCTCGCTCCTTACCTGCTGGCCCATGTGGTGGCGCCGCTGCGGCAGCGCTTCCCGCACCTGGAACTGCTGCTGGTGGAGGACAAGACCGAGGTGCTGCACCAGCAACTGCGTGAGGGCCGACTCGACGCCGCCGTGCTGGCCCTGCCGCTGAGCGACGACCAACTGCACGAGGAGTTCCTGTTCGCCGAGCGGTTCGTGCTGGCGGTGCCGAGCGGTCATGCGCTGGGGGCTCGTACCGAGGTGGGCACCGACGTGCTGGCCGGCGAGCCGGTGCTGTTGCTGGAGGAAGGGCACTGCCTGCGCGATCAGGCGTTGAGCGTGTGCCACCTGGCGGGCGCCACCGAACGCAGCGACTTCCGCGCCACCAGCCTCGAGACACTGCGTCAGATGGTGGCTGCGGGGGTGGGCATCACCCTGCTCCCTGAACTGGCGGTCGCCTCGCCCGTCTCGCCGACCACACACCTGACGGTGGTGCCGTTCGCAGCACCCGCACCGCAGCGCGAGGTGGGCATGGTGTGGCGGCGCAGCACCGTGAACGGCCCGCTGTTCGTGGAGATGGGACGGGTGATGCGTCAGGCCGTACTGCCCGTGCTGCACCCGCCCGACGCCGACGTCAGGCGTCGCGGCGGCGCAACAGCACGGCGGCGACGATGAGCGTGGCCGCGGCGTACCCGCAGAACACGGCGAACCCATGCCACGGTGCCAGTGTCTCGCCCTGGCTGCCGAACGCCATCAGCGCCTGACCGGCGTTGCTGGGCAGCCACTTGTACACGCGGTCGAACCAGGTGTCGGGCAGGGCGAGGGCCACGACGGGCAGCACCATCAGCACACCCACGAGGGCGGCGATGGCTCCGGCGACGTTGCGGAGGATGGCCCCGAGCCCGATGGCGAACGCCGCAACCACCGTGAGGTACAGACCCACGCCGATGACGGATCGGGCCACGTCGGGGGCGTCCCAGGTGGTGTCGATGCCCTCGCTCGCGAGCAGCGACTGGGCGAGGAAGAACGTCGCGACCGAGGCCGGCGTCATGGTGGCCAACGTGACGGTGCAGAACACGAGCAGCTTCGCCCACAGCACCGGCAGGCGCTTGGGTACCGCGCCGAGCGAGGCGCGGATCATGCCGCCCGAGTACTCGCCGGCGACGAGCAGCACGGCCAGCACGCCGATGGCCAACTGGGACAGATAGAAGCCCGACATCGGCGACGCCAGTGCGTCGAAGCGCCGCTTCTGGCGGGGGCGCATCGAGTCCCAGTCGTTCGCCGTCGACCAGGCGATGGCGCTGCCGATGCCGATGAGGAACAGCACCGCGAGCCCGAGGGTGATCCAGGTGGAACGCACCGAGAAGGTCTTGCGCCACTCCGAGCGCACCACGCGCGTCGAGGTGACCCGCAGTCGCGCGACTTCGTCGGCCGTCAGCGTGGGCACGGCGATGGTGGGACTGGCGTCGACCGTGTTCATCGCGTCTCCGAGTCGGTGGTGTGGTACTCGACCGCGTCGCGGGTGAGGGCCATGAACGCTTCCTCCAGTGAGGCCTGCTGCGGCGTGAGTTCGTGCACGGCGATGGCGTTCGCGGCTGCCACATCGCCGATGTGGTCGCTCGTGAGTCCCACCACATCGAGTTGTCCGGCGGCTGCACTCGTGACGATCACCCCTGGGCCGGTGAGCAGGTGGCGCAGTTGGTCGGCCTGTGGACTGCGCACGAACACGTGGTCGCTCGACGCCCGATCGACGAACTCGGTCATCGGCATGTCGGCGATGAGTCGACCCCGGCCGATCACGATGAGGTGCTCGGCCGTGAGCGCCATCTCCGACATGAGATGCGACGACACCAACACGGTGCGGCCCTCGCGGGCCAGCGACTTGAGCAGATGGCGGATCCACAAGATGCCCTCGGGGTCGAGGCCGTTCACCGGTTCGTCGAGGATGAGCGTGCCCGGGTCGCCGAGCAGTGCGGCAGCGATACCGAGGCGCTGGCCCATGCCCAGCGAGAAGCCGCCGATGCGGCGGGTGGCCACCTCGGTGAGGCCCACCAGCTCGAGCAGTTCGTCGACCCGACGGGTGGGAATGCCGGTGGTGGCCGCCAGGGCGAGCAGGTGGTTGCGGGCCGATCGGCCGACATGGACGGCGCGAGCCTCGAGCAGTGCGCCCACTTCGTGCAGTGGGGCCCGGTGCTCGCTGTAGCGGCGGCCGTTCACCGTGACCGTGCCGCGGGTGGGGGCATCGAGGCCGATGATCATTCGCATCGTGGTCGACTTGCCCGCCCCGTTCGGGCCGAGGAAGCCGGTGACGATGCCCGGCTTCACATCGAACGACAGATCGTCGACTGCTGTCTTGTCGCCGTACCGCTTCACCAGTCCACGGGCTTCGATCATGCGGGCCTCCTCATCCGAAGCCGAACCGTATCGACCCGAGCCACGCCGCAGTCGGGCGGGCGCGGTCTCATACCGGATTCACACCGTCGCTTGCGGCGGGACACTATCCAGCGATTGCTCGCCGGGCACGACCTACGCTCGCGCCGTGAACTCCGACGAACAACGCCTGTCTCGATGGACGCAGCGGATGAGCCCGGTGATGATGGTGGCGACGCTGCTGCCCATCGTTGTCGGGCTCACCGAACGGGGCCAGAGCGGTCATGCGGTGTGGATCGACATCACGTCGTGGCTCATCTTCCTGGTCGACTTCATCGTGCACCTGCGCTTGCGGCGCAACTTCCTGCGCACCAAGGCGGGCATCTTCGACCTGACGCTCGTCGTGCTCACCGTGCCCTGGTATCTCATCCCTGGTTTCGGCGCAGGTCGACTGCTGAGCCTCGCCCGGCTGGGCCGACTGTTGCGGGTGTTCGTCGTGTCGAATCACAGCAAGAAGATGCAGGAGTTGGGCCAGCGCCTCGGCAAGGCGGCGCTGTACAGCGGTGTGCTGGTCCTGGTGTGCGCGATCGTGGTGAAGGCGGTCGAGCCGGCGGAGTCGGGCTATGCCACCTTCGGCGACGCGATCTGGTGGGCGATCGTCACCTTCACCACGGTCGGCTACGGCGATCTGTACCCGGTCACGCCGGGCGGCCGGACCGCCGGCATCATGCTGATGCTCGGCGGTGTCGCCCTGATCGGCAGCCTGGCCGCGTCGCTCGGTTCGTTCTTCAACTCGGGCGGCACCCTGGCGGGCGACGGATCCCCTGAGGAGACGGTCGATGCCGAGCCCGACGACCGCGACGAGTTGCTCGCCGAGATCAGGGCGCTGCGGGCCGAGATGGCCGAGATCCGTCGCCATCTCGGCGACTCGCCTCCGGCCGCCTCGTAGCGGCCCCGTCGCCCGGGTCAGGTGAGTTGCTTGGCCAGGCGCAGCGTGCCCACCCGGTGCGGTTCGGCCAGCGCGGCCAGCGCCAGGTCGAACTCGGGCAGTCCGAACACATCGCCGTCGTCGGTGATCATCACGAACCGGTCGAGCGACGCCAGGAAGGTGCGGTCGTGGCTGACCGCCACCACCGTGCCCTCGAACCCGTCGAGCGCCTGTTCGAGCGCCTCGCTCGACTCGATGTCGAGGTTGTCGGTGGGCTCGTCGAGCAGCAGCACGTTGTGGCCCTCCAACTCGAGGCAGAGGATCTCGAGGCGTGCCTTCTGCCCGCCCGACAGCGTCTGGAACTCCTGGCGGGCGTTGAGCCGCAACCCGTAGCGAGCCAGCGATTGCATCGCCTTCATCTCGTCGTACACGCGCTCGCGCACGATGTCGATGCACTCGCGGCCGAGGAAGTCGGGCCGGTCGTTCACCTGCGTGAACACACCCACCGACGTGCGTGGCCCGAACGTGATGGTGCCGTGATCGGGCGACGACTCGCCCGACAGGGCGCGCAGCAGATGGCTCTTGCCCGTGCCGTTGGGGCCGATCAGCCCGACGCGCTCGCCGTGGTGGACCTCGTCGGAGAACGGCAGGAACAGGTCGCCGATCGCGACGTTGTCGAGTTTGGCCACCCGGCGTGCTGCATCGGCGCCGCGCAGGCGCACATGGATCTGTTGGTCGGCCACCGGCGGGGGCGGTGGGCCGGCGGCGACGAACTTCTCCCAGCGGGTCTCGGCCGCGTTGGCCTTGGTGGCGTTCTTGAAGTTCTGGGCGGCCCGCTGCTTCATGATCTTCATGTGCTGGAACAGGCGTCGCTCCTCGTCGTTCCAGCGCTTCAGGTCGTCGCCCATCAGTTCCTGGCGCTTGGCCCGCGCCTCGGGGAAGGTGACGTACGAGCCACCGTGCACCCAGCAGCCCGAACCTTCGACGACGATGATTTTGGTGGCTACCCGCTCGAGCAGGGTGCGGTCGTGACTGACCATCAAAATGGTGGACCGCGAGGCACGGATCTGCTCCTCGAGCCAATGGCGGGTGGGGATGTCGAGGTAGTTGTCGGGTTCGTCGAGCAACAGCACATCGGCGCCCGAGGTGAGCAGCAGGTCGAGGACCAGCCGCTTGCGCTCGCCGCCCGACAGTTCGCCCACCAGGCGCCGCGACATGTCGTCGACCGGAGTCTTCACGCTGCGCTGCGCTGCTGCGTACCAGGCCGCTTCGAGTTCGTAGCCGCCGAGGTCGCCCCAGTCGGCGAGCGCAGTGGCGTAGGCCATACCGTCGTCGCTGCCGTCGAGCAGACCGCGTTCGGCGACCACCAGCGCCTTGCCGGCGGTGCGCAACGCAGGCGGGGCCACCTCCAGCAGCATCTCGCGCAGGGTGTCGGTGGGTCGCGACATGCCCACGTCCTGGGTCATGCTCAGCACCGTGCCGCCGACGGCGAACTCGCCCTCGTCGGCCTCGATCACGTTCGAGAGGATGCGCAAGATGGTGCTCTTGCCCACGCCGTTGGCACCCACGATGGCGGCATGCTCGCCTGGGGCGACGCCGAACGACACGTCGAAGAACAACTGATCGGCGCCCGGGGGCGCGTAGGCGAGTTCCGAGACGTTGATGCTGCTCATGGCAGCGAGTATCGCCCGCCCGGCACAGGAACCGGACAGCGATTACCGAGGCTGGGATCAGCCCCTGACGTTGTAGACCGTCGACGATCCGGCACCGGCCAGGAGCGACGACACCAGGATGCCCAGCGGCAGGGTGCCCCAGTAGCCGAGGCCCACACCCGGGGCCACGTTGCCGATGAACAACATCAGCATCCACGTGGCCGGGAAGGTGGCGATGAGCAGGATGAGCACGATCGAGATGATGCCGCGGATCATGGTGGTCTCCTTCAGGAAGAGAAAATGCAAGCGAAAACCTAGTTTGTGTGCGGCGGCGCGCTGGGGATGTCAGCGCGGCAGGCGCAGCGGTTCGCCGCGCAACAGGCCGAGGTCGACCGCCAGGGCGGTGACCAGCCGATCGCACACACCGCCACCGGTGGAGGGCTGGTTGCCGGCCACGAGGCCCGCCACCACTGTGCCGTCGGCGAAACGCCATGCGCAGGCTTTCGCGCCGTCGACCGTGCCGGTGTGCCCCCAGCCGTACTGGTCGGTCATCACGGCTGGATAGGTCATCGTCGCCCGGTCGGCGTCGGTGATGGAGGCCACCACGGTGGCCACGTCGTCGCTCGATGCCAGCCAGGTGCCTGCCCCTCCCAGCCGGTCGAGGCGGCCGACGCCCAGCGGGTACGGGGCCATGTCGGCGGGTGTGCCGGCCGAACTGACCGTCGGCCCGTCAACGCCTGCGGGAGCGAAGACCAACTGCGCCGTCGCCATGTCGAGCGGCACTCCAGTGAGGCGCTCGACGAGCAGACCGAGGGCGCAGTAGTTGCCGTTCGAGTACCGCCATTCGCCGCGGGTGTCGCTGGGCGGTGCCGCCATCACGTCCGCGAGGGGGACCGAGCACGGGCCGGGCAGGTCGAGCCAGGCCTTGCGCGCTACGGGCATCCCGCTGGTGTGATCGAGCAGTTCGCGAGTGGTCACGGTGTCCCAGGCCGGGTCGTGAGCAATGCCCATCGCGGCCCACGGCACCGGTGCAGCGGGGTCGACGAGGCCCTGTTCGACCAGCCGGGCGACAGCCAGCGAGGTGAACAACTTGCTGACGCTGGCGATGACGAAACGTGTCTCGCCGTCGACCGCGGTGCCGTCGTTGCGCTGCCCCGAGGCGCGGCGCAGCACGATGGCGCCGTCGCGCCACACGCTGACGCTGGCGGCGAGGTTGCCGGTGGCCAGTCCGTCGGCTGCCCCGGCCAGCCAAGGCAGCGTGGCCTCCGCCACGACGGGCGGGAGGGTCGTGCTCGCCTGCACCGTCGTCGCTGTCGTGGTGGTCGTGGTGGTGGTGGTGGTCGTGGTGGTGATCGTGGTGGTGGTCGACGGTGTCGTCGTGCTGGTGGTCGTCGTGCTCGAGGTCGTGGGCAGGGTGGTGGTCGTCGGTGAGATCGTCGACGGTGCAGGGATCGCCTCGTCGGCGTGTACCACCGACGGCACTGCCAGGCTGAGCGCCAGGCCAAGCAGCGCGCCGTGATACGTCATCATCACCGCTGGTGCCATCCACCGCCGTTCGGCGACGAACTGCCGCCACCCGAGGATCGAGTCGCTCAGCACGAACAGCGTCGACCCGATGATCGCCGCACCGATCCCGGTGGCCCAGCCGGTCACCGCCATCAGCGAGATGACGGCGAGATAGGCCTTCACCGGCGTGGTGTAGGCGGCGTGGCTACGGCCTGCGGCGGCCACGATGCGGCGGCCGGCGGTGGCGCCCAGCACCCCCACCAGCAGCAGGGCCACGATTGCCAGCCACCACGAGTCGAGGCCCAGCACCACGAACATCGCGGCGAACGCGAGGTGGCCCACCAAGAAGGCGCCGAGGCCGACGACGAAGCGGTCGATCGCAGGGAGCAGCGCCACATCGCCGGCGAGGCAGCAGGCGAAGCCAAGGGCGCCCAGCACCAGGGCAGCCGTGGGCACTCCGTCGGCCAGCGACAGGCCGAGCACCGCGATGGCGATGGTGGTGAGCGGCTTCGTCACCGCCTCGACTCGGCGGTCGAGGGTGATCCGCGACCACCAGTTGCCGGTCGCCGCGATCGCGGCGACCACGGCGGCCGTAGCGGTCAGCATCGTGAGGCACGGTACCGTACGCCCATGACCAGCGAAGAGATCGTCACCGCCTTCATCCGTGCGCTCGAGCGCAACGATCTCGACGAGGCGTGCACCTACGTCACCGACGACATCGAGTACGACAACGTGCCGCTGGCGAAGGTGCACGGGCCTGCCGCCCTGCGGTCGACGCTCGAACCGTTCTTCGGGATGTGCAGTGCCATCGACTGGGTGATCCACCACCAGGCCGCCACCGGCGACGTGGTGATGAACGAGCGCACCGATCGCTTCGAGATGGGCGGCCGTTGGGTCGAACTCGGCGTCGCCGGGCTGTTCGTGCTGCGCGACGGCAAGATCGCCCTGTGGCGCGACTACTTCGACCTGGGTGCGTTCCAGAAGATGATGAGCCCGGGCTGACCCGTCGCGGTCGTCAGCCGAGGTTCTCGATGATCCACGTGTCGACTGCTTCTTGACGGTCGAACGTGTCGGCCTGACGCCGGATCAGGAACGTCTCGAACTGCTCGGTGGCCAGAGCCGGCGCGTACAGGAAGCCCTGTTGGCGCACGCACCCGAGGGCGATGAGCGTGTCGGCCTGCGCCCCCGTCTCGATGCCCTCGGCGGTGACCGACAGCCCGAGATCGCGTACGAGGCTGATGACCGACCGCACGATCGCCCGGTCGTGCGGATGTGTGGTGATGGTATCGATGGCGCTGCGGTCGATGCGCACCTCGTCGATCGGCACCTTGCGCAGCATCGACAGCGACGACATGCCGCGGGCGAAGTCTTCGAGGCACACCCGTCCGCCGAGGGCTCGGAACGAGGCCAGCTTGGCCGCCGCGGTGGGCAGGTCGTTCGTCAACGCGGCCTCGCGCACGTCGACGGTGAGCAGGTTGGGATCGATGCCGCGGACCAACTCCTCGATGGCGCCGTAACGCCACGCCCGGTCGGTGGACGCTGGCGCGAGATTGACACGGAACCGGAACCCGTCGGGCAGGCCCACCGACGCGAGTCGGCGGATGTCGGGGCGAGCACGGTTCAGGACCTGTTCGGTGAGACGCTCGAGCAACCCGGCGCGACGAGCGATCTCGATGAACTCCATTGCGTCGGCGACGGTGCCGTCGGAGTGGATCCAGCGAGCCAGCAACTCCGCGCCGATCACCCGGCCGGTGGTGGCGTCGATCTCGGGCTGGAAGAAGGGCAGGATGTCGCCGCTGTCGATGGCCCGACGCAGCGACTGCTCGGCGGAGGAGGTACGCAGCAGTTCCTCCTGCATCTCGCGATCGAACACCTGGAGTCGGTTGCGCCCCTCGCGCTTCGCGCTGAACAATGCTGTGTTGGCATTGCGCAGCAGGTCGCTCGCCGTCGTGCCGTGCAGCGGTGAGGCGGCCACCCCGATGCTGACCGACGACGGCATGGCCCGGCCCTCGGCGTGCACCGGCTGACCGAGCACGTCGACCAGCCGCCCGGCGACTGCGGAAGCGCGGCCGGCATCGTGATCGGCCAGTACGACGACGAACTCGTCGCCGCCGATGCGGCCGGCGAACGAATCGGGCCCCAGTGCTCGACCGATGCGATCGGCGAGGGTGTTGAGAAACTGGTCGCCGCCGCGATGGCCGAGCAGGTCGTTCACGGCCTTGAAGCGGTCGAGGTCGATGAACAGCACACCCACCGGGCGGTCGGCCGCGGCGAGGAGGTGGTCGAGCGCATCGAGCGCACCGCGACGGTTCAGCAGTCCGGTGAGCGGATCGTGGAGCGCCAGGAACTCGAGTTGTTCGTTCGTGGTGCGCAGTGTGGCGTAGGCGTCGGAGAGGGCTGCCTGTTCGGCGGCCAACTGTTCGGTCAGTCGCAGGCCGGCCCGCTTGTGGCGCAGCGACGACAGCAGCGACCGCGACACCTCGTAGTGGAGCGAACCCATGGCGATGGCGAGCACCCAGAACAGCACGACGAGCGACCGCACGAACGCCGTGTCGCTCGCCCACATGCCCGTCGTGGCCACGATGCCGAGCGGGATGGTGTGGGCGAGGTACATCGACCAGCGGCCTGCTGCGGCGACCGCCCCGACGGCCAGGCTGATGCAGGGCACCACGATGATGAACATCGCGACGACGGGTTCGTCGGGCAGCGCCAGCCAGGTGAACGAACCGGGGGTCATCCCCACCACCGCCAGCGCACATCCGGTGAGCCACGGCGATGGCAGGCGATGCCGACGCTTGGGCACCTCCACCGCCACCACGGTGACCAGCGAGGCGAGCACGGCCCAGGCGATGAGGGCGGCGCTGCGCTCGGGATGGAAGTAGCGCCCGGCCACCGCGACCGAGGCCAACATCATCGGCACCAGCACGAAGCGCAGCGGCGAGACGTTCTTCAAGATGTGGACGAGTGCTTCGCCGCGGACGATCTCCTCGTCGGCGTCGGTGAGTGAGGTGACAGCGGCCCTGGGCGTCGCCGGATCGTCAGAACCCTTCATCGGCTGTTCACCCCCACCATGTCGCGCAACGTGACCCCATCGATTCCTCGGACCCCCGATCGAGTGTCGACCGAGGGTCCGTCTCGCGGATAGTCCGATGCACCACCGTACTGCGCCGGGGTCCGCGGCAGACTGAGGTGTATGCGCGGTCGTTTCGCCCCCTCGCCGACCGGCGACCTGCATCTCGGCAATCTGCGCACTGCGCTTGTCGCCTGGCTGGCGGCCCGATCAGCCGGGGGCGGATTCCTCGTGCGGATGGAAGACCTCGATCCGGTCACGGCATCGCACGATCACGCGACCCGGCAACTCGCCGATCTGGCCGCGCTCGGCATCGACCACGACGGCGAGGTGGTGTTCCAGTCCGAGCGATTCCACTGGTACCGAGCGGCCATCTCCCGGCTCGCCGACGAAGGACTGGTGTACCGCTGCTTCTGCACCCGGCGCGAGATCCGCGAGGCCGCGTCGGCGCCGCACGGTGAGGCGCTGGCCGACGGGGCCTATCCGGGTACCTGTCGCGAGTTGAGCACGGCGCGCCAGTCGCAGTTCGAGCGCGAGGGCCGGCGCAGTGCGTTCCGCCTGCGTACGAACGGCGAGCGGTACCGGGTCGACGACCGTGTCGCCGGCGTGTACGAGGGCGCGGTCGACGACGTCGTACTCGAGCGCAACGACGGTGTGCCGGCGTACAACCTGGCGGTCGTAGTCGACGACCATCTGCAGGGCGTCACCCAGGTGGTGCGCGGCGACGACCTGTTGTCGTCGACGCCACGGCAGATGCATCTGCAACGCTTGCTCGGCTTCCAGCACCCCGAGTACGCGCACGTGCCATTGGTGCTGGGCCCTGATGGCTCTCGCCTGGCCAAGCGCCACGGGGCGGTCACGCTGGCCGACCTCGCGGCGCAGGGCATCGGCCCGGCCGAGGTGGTGGCCGTGTTGGCGGCCAGTCTCGGGTTCGACCCAGCCGAGGGCTCGAACCCCCCGTCGACGGCGGCCGACCTGCTGGCCGACTTCTCGTTCGACCGCGTCGTCCGCGCACCCTGGCAGCCCCACCCCTGGCAGCCTCATCTGGGCTGAACCGTTCTGCCACGATGGGTGGGTGAGCGGCTTCGACGACCTCCAGCAGATCCTCGGCTACTGCGGTGCCGAACCCGACGACGACAGCGACGAGCTGCGCCGGGTGGCCGACGAGCTGTACCTCACCTCGTTCTGGTCGCCCGAGTTCTGCGCCACCATCGTGCGGGCGGCCGAGGCGGTGGGCGCCTTCGAGCCCCAGCCCGACGACCCAGTGCCGGGCCACGAGGTGTCGCTGGCGGTCATCAGCCCCGGCCTGTTCGAGGCGGTGCAGGCCGACTTGGGGATGCGCATCTGGCCGCGCCTGCGCCAGGCCTGGCCCTACATCGACTACTACGGCCTGCGCGATGCCTTTGTCATCAAGTACGCGCTGGGGCAGCAGGAGTCGCTGCGTATCCACCACGATGTGGCCCAGGTGTCGGCCTCGGTGAAGCTGAACGACGGCTACGAGGGCGGGGTGCTCGAGTTCCCGCGGCAGGGCTACGACAACAGCGCCGTGCAGGTGGGCGACCTGCTGGCCTGGCCCTCGCTGGTCACCCATCCGCACCAGACCAGCCAGCTCCGGTCGGGCGTGAAGTACGCCCTCACGGTGTGGTTCGAATTGCCGGCAATCTGACGCCGGACCGCCCTCCGGCCGGCTGGGTCAGCGCGGTAGTCTGAGTGTTCAGCCACCCGCATCCACCCCCATGGCCGCCCCCTCCCCTTCCTCTCCTCGCTCGTTGTCGTCGACCGCTCGCATCCGTGCGGTCGGTTCGCTCGCGTTGCTCGCCGTTGCCGCTCCCATGATCGCGTCGTGTTCCGCCGGTGGCGCGGCCGAGGCCGCCAACCAGCCGGTCACGTCCCTGTCGGTTGCACCCCTGCCCTCGTCGGTGCCCGCCACCACAGCCGTTCCCACGACCACGCTCGCGCCCACCACCACGGCTGCGCCCACGACCACGCTCGCGCCCACCACCACCGAGGCCCCCACCACCACGGCGGCGCCCACCACCACCATGGCGCCCACCACCACGCTGGCGCCGAACGTCGAAGTGGTCGGCATGGCGGCCCAGCCCATCCCGGCCGTCGGTGGTTCCAGCGGCGACGGCACCCGCCTGGTGCAGGATCGACTGCTGCAGCTCGGCTTCTGGAATGCCGGTGGCGACGGCAAGTACGGCCTCACCACCAAGCAGGCGGTGATGGCCTTCCAGAAGTACCTCGGTCTCGAGGCCACCGGGAAAGTCGACGAGGTCACAGCCGCCTACCTCACCAACGTCACCGAGAAGGCGCGCGGTCTGGCCGACACCGGCGATCTCATCGAGGTCGACAAGCAGCGCCAGCTGCTGTTCGTGGTGCAGGGCGGCAAGACCGTCTGGACCCTCAACACCTCCACCGGCAACGGGCTGCCGTACGAGGAGGAGGACAAGAACACGCCCGGCGAGATCCAGACCGGTGTCTCCATCACGCCCGACGGGCTGTGGAGGGTGAACCGCGAGCGACCCGAAGGCTGGTGGGAAGGCGACCTCGGCGAGATTTACCGGCCGAAGTACTTCAAAGGCGGTGTCGCTGTGCATGGTTCGAACAGCATCCCGAACTATCCGGCATCGCACGGCTGCGTGCGCGTCAGCGTGCCGGCGATGGACTTCATCTGGGAGCAGAACCTGATGCCGATGAGGATCACCGTCTGGGTGCACGGCGGCTGAACGTGCTGCCCGTCATCGGCGCGCTGCGGCCCTGGGCCGACCCGGGACTGCTGGAACTGAACCGACTGCCGATGCACGTGCCGTTGCCCCTCGGGGTCGATGCGCGGCGGTCGCTCGACGGCCAGTGGTCGTTCGCATTGTTCGACCGCCCCGACGCCGTGCCGGCCGAGGCGGTCTGTGGCCCGACGCCACGGGCCGACCGGCAGGTCGCGGTGCCCGGGAACTGGACCCTGCAGGACGTCGGCGACCTGCCGCACTACACCAACGTGCAGATGCCCTTCCCCGGGCCGCCGCCTGCGTTGCCCGAGCGCAATCCCACCGGTGTGTACCGGCGATCGTTCACCATCGGCAAGGGCTGGCGCAGCCAACGCGTGGTGCTGCACCTGGGCGGTGCCGAGAGCGTGCACGCGGTGTACCTCAACGACGCCTTCGTCGGCTACGGCACCGACAGTCGCCTGCCTAGCGAGTACGACCTCACGCCGCATCTGCAGGCCGGAGCCAACCACCTGGCTGTCGTGGTGGTGCGCTACAGCGCGCACAGTTACGTCGAAGATCAGGACCAGTGGTGGATGGCGGGCCTGCACCGCAGCGTGTGGATCGAGGCGCGCAGCCCGGTGCACGTGGCCGATGTGGCCTGCACCGCCGACCTGCGCGTGGCCGACGGTGTGGGCCTGCTGCAGGTGCGCACCACCGTGGGGTTCGCGTCGAAGCCGGCCAAGGGCTTCGTCGTGCGCACCTGGCTCGAAACCCTGGCCGGTCGTCGGGTGGGCGCCGTGCACGACGCCCCCGTGCCGCACCGGTTCGAGCAGCCGTACCTGTTCGAGGGCCATTACGTCGATGCGGCGTGGGAGGTGCCGAAGGTGGCACCCTGGAGCGCCGAGTCGCCCAGCCGCTACCGGGTTCGTGTCGAGTTGCTGGGGCCCGATGGCCAGGTGGCCGAGGCCACCGAACAACTCGTCGGTTTCCGCCACGTCGAGGTGCGCGACCGGCAGCTGCTGGTGAACGGCCGGCCGATCTGGATCTTCGGCGTGAACCGCCACGATCATCATCCCGATCGCGGCAAGGCGGTCACGGCCGACGACATGCGCGCCGACCTGGTGCAGATGCGGCGGCACAACATCACCGCGGTGCGCACCTCGCACTACCCCAACGATTCGGCCTTCTACGACCTGTGCGACGAGTTGGGTATGTACATCGTCGACGAGGCCAACCTCGAGAGCCACGCCTACAACACCAGCCTGTGTCACGACCAGCGCTACCTGGCCACCTGGGTGGCCCGTGGTTCGCGCATGGTGCGCCGCGACCGCAACCACCCGTCCGTCATCGTGTGGAGCCTCGGCAACGAGAGCGGTTACGGCGCCAATCACGACGCGCTCGCCGGCTGGATCCGCCGGCACGACCCCAGCCGCCCGCTGCACTACGAGGGCGCCGTGTTCCACGCCGGTTGGGTCGACGGCGGCCTCGCGGCCAGCGATCTCGTCTGCCCGATGTACGCATCCATCGATGCCATTCGTGCCTACGGCGAGTCGGGCCAGGGCACCCGTCCGCTCATCCTGTGCGAGTACAGCCACGCGATGGGCAACTCGAACGGCTCGTTGGCCGACTACTGGTCGGTCATCACCTCCACACCGGGCCTCCAGGGCGGGTTCATCTGGGAGTGGAAGGACCATGGCCTGCGCCAGCGGTTGCCCGATGGCACGGTGCGCCTCGCGTACGGCGGGCAGTTCGGTGAGTCGCCGCACGACGGCAACTTCGTGGCCGACGGTCTGGTGTCGGCCGACCTCGAACCGCACCCGGCGATGGCCGAGGTGGCGTGGGTGTATCGGCCTGTCACGGTGCAGCGCGGTCGGCGGGCCGGCACGTTGCGGGTGGCCAACCGCCAGTCGTTCACCGGGCTCGACGTGTACCGGGCGCGTTGGGCGCTGCTGGTGAACGGCGAGGTGCTGCGACGGGGCACGCTCACGCTTCCCCCGGTGGCGCCGCACACGACGGTCGAGGTGCCCATGCCGTGCGCCATCCCCGAAGGCACGGGCGAGGTGCATCTCACGGTCGAGTTCGCGCTGCGCCGCGACACATGGTTCGCCCCGGCCGGTCACGTGGTGGCGGTCGATCAGGTGGAGGTGCGCGCGGCTCGACCGCGACGTGCGGGCCGCTTCACCCCCAACCACCTCGCCGCAGCGGTCGACGAGGTGCTGGTGGCTCCGATTGCGCTCGAACTGTTCCGGGCCACCACCGACAACGACGGCTTCAAACTGCTGCCCGAACTGTCGCTGCGCCACAAGATCGGTGGCGATGCATGGCAGCGCTGGACCGAGGCCGGCCTGCACCGGCACCCGGCCGACGACCTGGCCGAGCACACCTGGTCGCGGGCCGCGGCGCCTGATGGCTCGGTCGAGTACCACCATCAGGTCGACGTGCCCGAGGCGCTCGCCGACCTGGCGCGCGTCGGTGTGTCGTTCGCCCTACCGGCCCGCTTCAGTGTGATGCGCTGGTTCGGGCGTGGCCCACACGAGAACTACCCCGACCGGCGCAGTGGCGCAGCGCTCGGCATCTACGAGGGTCCGCTCGACGAGTCGCCGTACCTCGTGCCGCAGGAGTTCGGCCTGCGCACCGACTGCCGCTGGTTCGAACTCCTCGACCCGGGTTCGGGGCAGCGGGTGCGCGTCGACGTGCTCCAACCGGCCGTGCTGCACTGCTCGGCCACGCACTACCGCTCGGCCGACCTCTTTGCCGCCACCACCCATACCGATCTGGTCCCTCGGCCCGAGGTGGTCGTGCACCTCGACGTGGCCCACCGTGGCCTCGGCACCGCCAGTTGCGGCCCCGATG
>JBIKLX010000183.1:0-6201 GCA_044359565.1 Ilumatobacteraceae bacterium | reverse complement strand
CTGGGTAGATTGCGCCTCCTGGGGGCAACGACATGGCGTTGATCGCACGAGACAGAGCGCAGGAGCGGCCCGACGAGGTGGCGCTACGCGACGACCGCGTGGCACTGGGCTGGGCCGAGGTGAGCGCCACGCTCGACCGGGTGATCAACGCCCTGCACGCCACCCCGCTCGGGGCTGCGCAGCGGGTCGCGGTGTACGCCGAGAACTCGGTCGAGACCGTCCTCGCCCATCTCGGCGGCCTGCTCGCCGGGGCGAGCACCGTGCCGGTGAACTTCCACCTCACCGCCGATGAGGTCGCCTACATCCTGCGCGACTCGCAGACCGCCGTGCTGTTCGTCGGGCCCGAGAACCTCGAGCGCGGCATCGAGGCCGCCGAGCTGGCGGGCGTGACGATGGTGGTGGCGTGGCGCAGCCCCGGCGCAGCCGTCGAATGGGAGGCCTGGCTGGCCGCGGCGTCGGCCGACGAACCGCGCACCGACGTGGCCCCGCGGCCCAACCTGATGTACACCAGCGGCACCACCGGCTTTCCCAAAGCGGTCGAGTTGCCGCCGCAGATGTTCGCCGGCGGGACCACCGTGGTCGAGCATGTGGAGGCGTTGGCGAAGGGCCGTTTCGCCCTGCTCGGCACCCACCTCGTGGTAGGGCCGATGTACCACACCGGCCCGCTGTCGGGTATGCGTCTGCTGGCGGCCGGGGTGCCGGTGGTGGTACTCAGCCGCTTCGATCCCGAGCGCGTCCTCGAGGCCATCGCCACGTATCGGGCCGAGACCACGGTGATGGTGCCCACGCACTTCAAGCGCATGCTCGAACTGCCGGCCGAGGTGCGGGCCCGCTACGACGTGTCGAGCATGCAACTCCTCGCTCACACCGGTTCGGCCTGTCCCATCGACGTGAAGCACGAGATGATCCAGTGGTTCGGCCCGGTGTTCTCCGATGCCTACGGCAGCACCGAGGTGGGCACCATCTGCTCGATCAGCAGCCAGGAGTGGCTCGAGCACCCGGGCAGCGTGGGCCGTTGCGTTCCGCCGTTCACCCGCGCTGTCGTGGTCGACGAGGCGGGCGACGAGGTGCCGGCCGGCACCGAGGGCCGGCTGTACTTCGAGGACTCGACCGGACGCGGCGTCGTGTACGCCACCGACCCCGACAAGACCGCCAAGGCGCACCTGCGGCCCGGTGTGTTCACCATCGGCGAGATCGGCTATGTCGACACCGACGGCTACGTGTACATCACCGACCGGTTCAGCGACATGATCGTCGCCGGTGGCGTGAACATCTACCCCGCCGAGGCCGAAGCGGTCATCATCGCCCACCCCAAGGTGGCCGACGTGGCGGTGATCGGTGTGCCCGACGCCGACCTGGGTGAGGCGGTGAAGGCACTGGTGGTGCCGCTCGACCCGGCCGACCCGCCGTCGTCAGACGAGCTGATCGGTCTGTGCCGTCAGCACCTCGCCGGCTACAAGTGCCCGCGCACGGTCGACATCGTCAGCACGGTGGGCCGCAACGCGATGGGCAAGGTGAACAAGCGGGCGCTGCGTGCGCCCTACTGGGAAGGTGGGCGCACCATTGGCTGACCAGGCTGCTGCACCGCTGGTGCTCGTCGACCACCCGGCCGAGGCCGTGTGCCGGCTCACCCTCAACCGACCCACGAAGCGCAACGCACTGTCGAATGCGCTGCGCGGCGAACTGTTCGCCGCGCTCCGGGTCGCCGACGCCGACCCGGCCGTGCGGGTGATCGTCATCCGCGGCGCCGGCGCGTGCTTCTCGGCCGGCTACGACCTGGCGCAAGACCCCGGCGAACCGTTGCCCTGGCCCATCACCAAGGCCGACGGTGGCTGGGCCCGCCATGTGCTGCACGGCTGGTTCGAGATGATGGACCTCGCCACGCCGATCATCGCCCAGGTGCACGGCTACTGCCTGGCCGGTGGCACCGAACTGGCCACTGCATGCGACCTCGTGTACGTGGCTCACGATGCCCAGGTCGGCTACCCGCCGGTGCGCTCGATGAGTTCGCCCGACATGGCCTGGCACGTGTGGCTGATGGGTATGCGCAAGGCGATGGAGGCGATGCTGACGGGCGACTCGATGACCGGCGACGAAGCCGTCGCGGCAGGGTTCGCCAACCGTGCCTTCGCCGCCGACGAACTCGACGAGCGTGTGCTCGAGATCGCCGCCCGCGTGGCCAAGGTGCCGCCCGATCTGCAGGCGTTGAACAAGCGCGTCGTCCACCGGGCGATGGAGGCGATGGGCATGCGCGACGGCATGCGTGCCACCGCCGACATCAACGCCCTCGGTTTCCATCAACGCAGTTCACGCGAGTACTTCGCCCGGTTCGCCCAGGGCGTCACCACTGCGCTCAGCGCCCGCGACGAACAGTTCGGCGACTACCGCACCACGGCCCCGCAGGCCACTTCCCGAAGAGACGGTGAACGATGAGCGACATCACCCAGCAGATCCTCGTCAGCCCCGAAGTGCTCGAGTGCCCGTATCCGTTCTTCGAACGGGTCCGCAACGAGGCCCCGGTGCACCAGACGCCGCTCGGCTTCTGGCTCGTCAGTCGCTACGACGACGTGATGGCCGTGGTGCGCGACACCGAGCGGTTCAGCAGCAACATGCGCAACTCGTTCACCGCGCCTGCGCCGTCGGACGAGTTGCGTGCCATTCAGGCCGAGGCCTACCCGTCGGTGAACACGCTGCTCACCAACGACCCGCCCAGCCACACCCAGTTCCGTGCGCTGGTGAACAAGGCCTTCACGCCCAAGCGCGTCGCCCAACTCGAGGGCGAGATCCGTCAGATCGCCAACGACCTCATCGACCGCTGGGTCGCCAGCGGGCACGTCGAACTGGTGAGCGAGTTCGCCGTCGGCCTGCCGCTCACCGTCATCGCCGACGCCCTCGGTGTCGACCGGGCCGACATGCCTGCCTTCAAGCGGTGGAGCGATGATTCGGTGGCACCGCTGTCGGGGATGCTCAGCCCCGAGCGTCAGCTCGAGTGCGCGCGCAGCCGGGTGGAGATGCAGCGCTACATGGCCGAGCGGTGCCGCGAGCGCGAGACCGACCCGCGCGACGACCTGCTCAGCGACCTGGTGCAGGCCCGCTTCGATTCGGGCGAGCGCGCCGGTGAGCAGCTGTCGATGCCGGAACTGTTGAACGTGATCGAGCAGTTGCTGGTGGCGGGCAACGAGACCACCACCAAGCTCATCGCCGCCGGCATGTTGGCGCTGCTCGAACACCCGGCGCAGATGATGGCCGTGCGGGCCGACCGCAGCCTCATCCCCAACCTGGTGGAGGAGGCGCTGCGCTACGAGTCGCCGGTGCAGATGCTGCCCCGCGTGGCCAAGGTGGATGTGGAGGTGGGCGGTGTTGCCGTGCCCGCCGGGTCGATCCTGATGATGATGTACGGCTGCGCCAACCGCGACGACGCCAGGTACCCGGGCGCCGCGGCGTTCGACATCACCCGCGACAACGCCCGCACCCACCTCGCGTTCGGTCAGGGACCGCACTTCTGCCCCGGTGCCGCACTGGCGCGCAGCGAGGCGCGCATCGCCTTCGAGTTGCTGTTCGACCGCTGCGCCGACTGGGCGCTCGACACCTCGGTCGATGCACCCACCCACCGCGAGTTGTCGATGACCCTGCGCGGGCTGTCGGCACTGCACCTCACGTATACCCCCATCCAGCACTCAGGAGCCCCAGCATGAGCGTGTCGCTCGACGCCTTGCAGACCATCCACTACGACGTCCTCGAGCCCGGCCCGAACGGCATCGCCGTGGTCACCCTCGACCGGCCCGACAGCCGCAACGCGCAGAACAAGCGGATGACCTACGAGATGAACGCTGCGTTCGACGATGCGGCGCGGCGCAGCGATGTGAAGGTCATCGTGCTGCAGGCCGATGGGCCGCACTTCTCGAGCGGGCACGACCTGCGCGACACCGAGAGTCACCGCGACTTCGACCTCGTCTCCACCCACGGCGGCTACGGCCGAGAGGGTCAGGAGGGGCACATGGCCTGGGAGGAGGAGGTCTACTTCCAGATGTGCTGGCGGTGGCGCAACATCCCCAAGCCGCTCATCGCAGCGGCACAGGGCAAGACCATCGCGGGTGGCCTCATGCTGCTGTGGGTGGCCGATGTGATCATCGCGGCCGACGACGCGGTGTTCAGCGACCCCGTGGTGGGCATGGGTGTGAACGGGGTCGAGTACTTCGCCCACCCGTGGGAGTTCGGCGCCCGCAAGGCCAAGGAACTGTTGTTCACGGGCGACTGGGTGACGGCCGACGAGGCCCACCGGTTGGGCATGGTGAACCACGTCGTGCCTGCGGTCGACCTGCGCTCGTTCACCATGTCGATGGCGGGCCGCATCGCCCAGCGGCCGAGCTTTGCCCTGAAGTTGGCGAAAGAGAGTGTGAACCAGACGCTCGAGGCGCAGGGCCAGTGGACCGCGCTGCGGGCCGCCTTCACCAACCAGCACCTCGCTCATGCCCATAACCGGGTGAAGTTCGGCATCCCGGTCGATCCGGGGCCGAAGAAGCCGAGCTGACGCGTGTCTGCCGCTCCTCAGCCCACACCGACGCTCAGCCGGCGGTTGGGTCGACCCAAGGACGTCGCCTCAGCCGAGACGCACGAGCGTCTGCTCGACGTCGCCCGCGGGCTGTTCGCTCGCGACGGGTTCGATGCCACCACCAACAAGCGCATCGCTGCTGCAGCCGGCATCACCAGCGGCGCCATCTACCACTACTACCCCTCGAAGGCCGAGCTCTACGTTGCCGTCTACGAGCAGGTGCAGACCATCGTCTACGGCGCCTTCGAGAAAGCCGTCATCGGCCATGACACCTTGCGCGACCGCTTCGGCGCGGTGCTCGACGCGGCGGTCGAGACCAACCGCATCGACCCGTCGATCGCGGCATTCGTGGTGGGCGTGGCGGGTGAGGCCCAGCGACACCCCGAACTGCGCGCCTTGCTCGCCCCCGTGCGGGCTCAGCACCACCGCTTCCTGCACCGCCTGGCAGCCGATGCGGCCGAGCGCGGCGAGTTGCAGCCGGGTGTGTCGCCAGACGCCGTGGGCGACCTGCTCACCGCCGTGCTCTCCGGTCTGGCCCGTTTCAGCGACCAGACCGGAGACGCTCGACGTCATGCCGATGCCGTGGCCATGCTGCGACGCATGATCGACGGCACCCTGCTGCGCTGACTCAGCTGCCGGTGAGGCAGGCCATCATGTCGGTCATCAGGGCCGCGCCCGACGCACTGCTCGGATCGCCTGCCGACTCGCCCAACTCGATCAGGGCGTTGGCGTCGAGCTTGCCGAGGGCCGCACGGATGCACTCCGGATCCGCGCCGGGCGTCTCGCCGATCTCTTCCATCATCATGTCGACGAGGGCATCTTTGTCGGCGCAGCCGATGATTTCCATGCCCAGGGCCTCACCCTCGGCGCTGAGCGTGGGATCGGCCATGTCGTCGCCGATGCTGTCGATGAGCAACTGCTGGTCGGCATCGCTCAACTTGCGCACGATGTCGGCCACACATGCGGAGTCGACGACAAGGCCACTGGCGGAGGCCTGACTCACCACGTCGGCGGTGATGAGATCGACGGAGTCGCCGCCGGCCGCCGGGGCAGCGGTGGTGGGTGCGGCAGTGGTGGGTGCGGCGGTGGTGGGTGCGGCGGTGGTGGGCGCGTCAGCCGTGTCGCTGCCACCGCACGCGGCGCCGATGAGCGCCAACGAACTGATGAGGGCGGCGAGGGGAACTCGGGTCACGGTCTGCTCCGGGGTGTGAAGGGGAAGGGGTGTCGCGCCCAGTATGTCGGGATTAGCGGTGGTTGTAGGTCAGCCACCACAGCAGAGCGGTGAGCGACAGGCCGTCGAGCACCCGGCCCGCGGTCATCTCGGCGCGTATCTGGTCGAGGGTGAGCCACTCCACGCGCTCGCTCTCCGATGCGTCGGGTGGGTCGCCCACGTAGGTGGCGCCGTCGGCGACGAACAGGTGGAACGTCGCATCACTCGACCCGTTGTGCGGGTGATAGGAGGTGAGCGGCGTCAGCGGTCCGGGCTGCCAGCCGGTCTCTTCGTAGGCCTCGCGGGCCGCTGCTTCGATGGGTGACTCACCCTCGTCGATGCGGCCTGCAGGCACCTCCCAACCCCAGGTGTCGGTGGTGAACCGGTGTCGCCACAGCAGCAGCACACCGCGGGCGGGATCGGCCACCACCGTGCCTGC
>JBIKLX010000003.1:0-67436 GCA_044359565.1 Ilumatobacteraceae bacterium | reverse complement strand
GTCGGCTTCCGGCCCGTCACCGGCCCGAACTCGACACGCGGTCCGGGGAGGCCGTCGGCCGTGTCGGCTTCCGGCCCGTCACCGGCCCGAACTCGACACGGCGAGCGGTTGGGCACGGAGAGGGGGCGACGGGGTACCGTGATTGGACTATGGCGCATCGAATTGCAGTGATCGGCGGCGACGGCATCGGCCCCGAGGTGACCACCGAGGCTCTCCAGGTGGTGCAGGCCGCCGGGGTGTCGATCGATACCACCGAGTTCGACCTCGGCGGGGCGCGCTACCTGCGCGACGGCGAGATCCTGTCGGACGCGACGCTCGACCAGTTGCGTGGCTTCGACGCCATCCTGCTCGGCGCCGTGGGCACGCCCGACGTGCCGCCCGGGGTGATCGAGCGGGGGCTGCTGCTGAAGATGCGCTTCGAGCTCGACCTGTACGTGAACCAGCGCCCGTTCATCGGCACAGCGCCCGGCCACGACCGGCCGCACAACTTCGTGGTCATCCGCGAGAACACCGAGGGACCGTACGTGGGTGAAGGCGGCGTGTTGCGCAAGGGCACGCCGCACGAAGTGGCCACCCAGGGTTCGGTGAACACCCGCATGGGGGCCGAGCGGGCCATCCGCTACGCATTCGAACTGGCCCGCACCCGCAACGGCGCGAAGCACGTCACCCTGGTGCACAAGACGAACGTGCTCACCTTCGCCGGCGACCTGTGGCAGCGGGCGTTCAACGCCGTGGCGGCCGAGTACCCCGACATCGCCACCGGCTACAACCACGTCGACGCGGCCTGCATCTACTTCGTGCAGGACCCGCATCGCTACGACGTCATCGTCACCGACAACCTGTTCGGCGACATCCTCACCGACCTCGGCGGCGCCGTCAGCGGCGGCATCGGCCTGGCCAGCAGCGCCAACCTCAACCCGGCGCGCACCGGCCCGAGCATGTTCGAACCGGTGCACGGCTCGGCACCCGACATCGTCGGCACGGGCAAGGCGAACCCCACGGCCGCCATCCTCAGTGCCGCACTGATGCTCGACTTCCTGGGCGAGTCGGCCGCGGCCGATCGCATCCGCGCCGCCTGTGCGCAAGCGGGTACTGGTAGTACCCGCGAGATCGGTGCACAGATCGCCGCCCTCGTGGCAGGCTGACCCAGCACGTCCGACCGGCCATATCGACCGGCCACATCGACCGTACACATCGACCAGCAGGGGGCAACGATGCCGATCCAAACCACGCCGAAGATCTGGATGAACGGCGAACTCGTCGACTGGGACAAGGCCCAGGTGCATGTGCTCACGCACACGCTGCACTACGGCACCGGCGTGTTCGAGGGAATCCGTGCCTACGCCACCGACGATGGCCCAGCCGTGTTCCGCCTCACCGAGCACATCGAGCGCCTGTTCCGCAGCGCGCACATCCTCGGCATGGACATCCCCTACTCGGTTGAGGAACTCGTCGCCGCCACCAAGGCAACGGTGATGTCCACCGGTCTGCCCGGCTGCTACGTGCGCCCCATCGCGTACTACGGCTACGGCGAGATGGGTCTGAACACCCTGCCGTGCAAGGTCGACGTGGCCATCGCCTGCTGGCCGTGGGGCGCCTATCTCGGCGACGATGCCGTCGAGAAGGGTGTGCGGATGAAGATCTCGTCGTGGACCCGGCACGACCACAACACCATGCCGCCCGCCGCCAAGACCGTCGGCAACTACGTGAACAGCTCGCTCGCCAAAGTCGAGGCGCTGAAGGCCGGGTACGACGAGGCCATCATGCTCGCCCCCAACGGCCTCATCGCCGAGTGCACCGGCGAGAACATCTTCGCGGTGCGCAACGACATCATCCTCACCCCGCCGCTGTCGGCCGGTGCGCTCGAGGGCATCACCCAGAACTCGGTGGCGGTCATCGCCCGCGACCTCGGCTTCGACCTGCGCGTCGACAACATCGCGCGCAGCGACCTGTACATCGCCGAGGAGATCTTCGTGTGCGGCACCGCCGCCGAGATCAGTTCGGTGAACTCGGTCGACGATCGGGCCGTGCCGTGCCCCGGCCCGAAGACCCGGGCGATCGCCGAAACCTACGCCAAGGCCGTGCGCCGCCAAGACCCGCGGTACATCGACTGGTGCGAACTCGCGTCGAGTTGATGCCGACGGCGCCGGGGCCGACAACGTGAAGGGCCCCGAGCGGTGCTGCCCGCCGAGGCAGGCGCTCCACTCGGGGCCACTTCGAGTTGGGATGATCCACCTTCGATCGATCGCCCGGAGTTACCCTTCGTCTCGACGAATGTCATCGCCCGTCGGAGTGTGCGCTCCGGCGGGCGATTCCCATTGTGGCCGACTTCATCCGCATCGGTTGCCCGACCCGGAATCCCCCCGACCTCGTGGAATCACCCCCACCGCACCCGCTTGTCGCCTCGTCGACCCCGTTGGGTGTCCGGTTCCTCCTGCGACGCCTGTGCGGGGGTCGCTCTCGGTTCCGGCCCCGTCCCCAGGGCCCCGGTCGGCGTGCGCTGTCCGGTGTGAACGGCACTCTGCACCCGTCATCATCCCAGGTCAAGGGATATTTTCGAATTCACAGGGTTGTCCACCGAAGTTCTTGACGATCCCCAGATCCGAGGGGTTTGTCCACCGGTCGTGCACAGGTTCGTGCACAGGGGGACCGGAGAAATGGGCCGATTGGCAGCGGTGACGTACCGGTCCGCGTTGACGTTCGCTTCGTACCAGGGCACAATCTCAGACGTGATCCGTCGTCTGCCCCGCCGCACTACCTCGATCATCATCATTCGTTAGCGCACGTGGCCTCCCACGTGCGCTCGCAGCCGCCCCTCCGGGCGGCTGTTTCATTTCCCGGACAGATTTCCCCCTACGAGGAGCTGACATGAGCACCCATCCCATGATCGAAGTCTTCGACACCACGTTGCGCGACGGCCTGCAGGTGGAGGGCGTGTCGGCCACGGTCGACGACAAGCTGCGCATCGCCGAGCAACTCGACTACCTCGGCGTGCACTTCATCGAGGGAGGCTGGCCGGGGGCCAACCCGAAAGACATCGAGTTCTTCGCCCGTGCCTCCACCGAACTGCGCCTCACCACCTCCACCATGGTGGCGTTCGGCAGCACACGCCGGCCGCGGGGCAAGGTCGACGACGACGCCACGCTGCGCAACCTGCTCGATGCCAACACCTCCGCGGTGTGCATCGTGGCCAAGAGCTGGGACTACCACGTCCTCGAAGCACTGCAGACCACGCTCGACGAGGGCGAGGCGATGATCGCCGATTCGGTCGCGTTCCTCGCCGCCAACGGCCGCCGGGTGTTGGTCGACATGGAGCACTTCTTCGACGGCTTCAAGCGCAACCCCGAGTTCAGCCTGCGTGCCCTCGAGGCCGCGGTGGTGAAGGGCGCATCGCACGTGGTGCTGTGCGACACCAACGGCGGCTCGCTGCCCCACGAGGTCGAGCACATCGTCGCCGAGGTGCAACGCCATGTGGGCAACGACGTCGTCATCGGCATCCACTGCCACGACGACACCGGCTGTGCGGTGGCCAACTCGATGGCGGCCGTGCGTGCCGGGGCGCGCCATGTGCAGGGCACGCTGAACGGCCTCGGCGAGCGCACGGGTAACTGCAACCTCACCACCGTCATCCCCAACCTGCAGGTGAAGCTCGGCCTGCCGTGCCTGCCCGAGGGTCGGCTCGAGCGGATCACTGCGGTGAGCAAGCACGTGGCCGAGGTGCTGAACCGACCGCTCAACCCGCAGGCGCCCTATGTGGGTTCGTCGGCATTCGCACACAAGGCCGGTCTACACGTCAGCGCCATCGCCCGCGCCAAGGACGCCTACGAACACATCGACCCCGACCTGGTGGGCAACGGCACCCGTTTCGTGGTCAGCGAGATGGCCGGCAGGGCCACCATCCAGATGAAGGCCGACGAGATCGGCCTGCCGATGGACGGCCCGGCGGTGAACCAGGTGATCGACGACCTGAAGCGTCTCGAGCACGAGGGCTATCACTTCGAGGCGGCCGATGCGTCGCTCGAACTGCTGATGCGCCGAGCTGCCGGCTGGGAGCAGCAGTACTTCCGAGTCGAGAGCATGCGCGTGATCACCGACGAATTGCCGAGCGGTCAGTTCACCACCGAGGCCACGGTGAAGGCGTGGGTGGGCCACACCCGCCACGTGCACGTGGCCGAGGGCAACGGCCCGGTGAACGCCATCGACACCGCCCTGCGGTCGGCGCTGGCCACCGCCTATCCGCAACTGGGTCGCATCCACCTCACCGACTACAAGGTGCGCATCCTCGACGGGGCCACGGCCACCGGCGCGGTCACCCGCGTGCTCATCGACTTCTCCAACGGCGAGCGCACCTGGACCACCATCGGGGTGAGCTCGAACATCATCGAAGCATCGTGGCGGGCCCTGGAAGAAGGCCTGGTGTTCGGTCTGCTGCACGCCCCGGCCTGACCGCCGCGGGCGCGATGCGCTAGAACATCACCGTTATGGCTGCTCCGAAGTTCGCTCCAGTCCCTCCGGTCGACACGGCGCGCGGGTACGCCGCGCCCGATCACGTGCCCGGCTCGTGGATGCCCGACCGGCCGGGTGAGATCGAGGGCTTCCAGCCGGCGGGCGAACGCCTCGGCTACCAGGGCCCCGATCAGGGGTTTGCCATCAAGATCGCCAACACCTTCCGCCCGAAGGTGCACGTGGCGGCGGGCGAGTCGGTCGACGACGCGCTGCGTGGCTGCCTGGGCGTGGGCCTGCGCCGTGCCTCGCTGTTCAGCCGGGCCCCGGTCGTGCACGACCTCACCATCGCGTTCACGGTGTGGGGTTATCTCGACCCCAACCCGCCCGCCGATCTGGTGGCGTTGCGCACCGCGCTGTTCGAGGGCGTGTCGCATGTGGCGGTGCACTACGCCGAGGCCCGCGCCATCGCCGACATGGTGCCCGAGAGCACCCTGCGGATGAGCCCGCAGCAGGTGGCGGCCGCCTACCCGGCACGCTGGCGCGACCTCGTCGGCGCCTGAGATGTTGCTCACCGACACCCAGCGCGAGTTCCGCGAGGTGCTGCGCCGGTTCGCCGAGGACAAGATCGCCCCGCACGCCGCCGAGATGGACCGCACCGGCGAGTACTCGTGGGAGGCGTTCGAGGCGCTGAAGAGCATGGAACTCACCGCGCTCAGCTACCCCGAGCAGTACGGCGGCTCGGGCGCCTCGCTGGTCGACCAGGCCATCGCCGCCGAGGAGCTGTCGCGGGTGTGCACGGCGACGAGCCTGATGTTCCTCATCTCCAAGCTCGGCATGCTGCCGGTCATCAACTTCGGCTCCGAGGAACTGAAGCAGACCTACCTGCCGCGCATTTGCCGCGGCGACAGCCAGGCCAGCTACTGCCTCAGCGAGCCCGATGCGGGCAGCGATGTGGCCTCGATGACCACCAAGGCCGAGCGCGACGGCGACCACTGGGTGATCAGCGGCACCAAGTGCTGGATCACCAATGCCGGCATCAGCGATCTCTACACCGTGTTCGCCCGCACGTCGCCCGACCGGCACACCGGCATCACCTGCTTCCTCGTCGAGGCCGGCTGGGGTGTGCAGGTGGAGAAGCTCGAGCACAAGTTGGGCATCAAGGGGTCGCCCACGGGTGTCATCCGCCTCGACGAGGTGCGGGTGCCCGATACCCACCGTGTGGGTGAGGTGGGCCAGGGCTTCGCCGTAGCGATGCACACCCTCGACCGCAGCCGTCCCACCATCGGCGCGCAGGCCGTGGGCATCGCCCAGGGTGCGCTCGACTACGCGCTCGGCTACATGAACGAGCGCCGCACGTTCGGCCGCGCCATCGGCAGCAACCAGGGCCTGCAGTGGATGGCGGCCGATGCGGCGATGCGCATCGAGGCGGCCCGGGCACTGGTGTACCGGGCGTGCGCGCTGGTCGACAACGGCGACCCGCACGGCGAACTCACCATGGCCGGAGCGATGGCGAAGTGCTTCGCCAGCGATGTGGCCATGCAGGTCACCACCGATGCGGTGCAGTTCCTCGGCGGCTACGGCTACACCTCCGAGTTCCCGGTCGAGCGGATGATGCGCGACGCGAAGATCACCCAGATCTACGAGGGCACCAACCAGATCCAACGCATGGTCATCGCCAAGCAACTTGGCATGTAGCAGCGAACGTCGCGTCTACAACTGGGCGGCGGCGGCGTCGATGAGGCGTTGCAGGTGCAGGCCGCGGTGGATGTCGAGCGGGTGCGGGGTGCCGGTGCGTGCCGCGTGGGCGAACTCTTCGACGATGCGACGCTGCGCCGTGCGGGCCTCGGCCATCATCACCTCGGGACTGAAGGCGGCTGCGTCGAAGCGCACCGCACCGTCGAGTCCGTGTACCTCCACGGCCAGCCCACCGTGCTGGTTCGAGGTGGCCGAGAGGGCGGCTTGGCTGAGGCGGCCGTTCTCGTGCCGACACTCGAGCAGCACGATGCCCTGCACGTTGCCACGGGCGATGACGTCGACGATGGTGCCGAGTGCGGCATCGAGTCCGTCGAGCACGTGCGGGCCGAGGTCGATCAGGCCGCCGTGGGCCACTCGCCACGGCGTGGCGAAGTAGGTGCCGGGCACGCAGCCGTTGCCGAAGAACGACGCCCGACCGCCGTAGCTGTCGAAGGCACGCGCCGCGTCGAGGAACTGGCGCATCGAGTCGTAGTAGCGGTTGGTGAGGATGACCTGCGAGATCACCCCGGCCGAGTCGATGGCGTCGGCGAGCGACTGGGCCTGGGCGACGTTCATGCCCACCGGCTTGTCGATGAGCACCGCTTTGCCGGCCCGCGCTGCCCGCGAGGCGAACTCGGCCTGCACATCGGGCGGCAGGCTGAACGTGAGTGCGTCGCATGCATCGAACAGGGCCTCGATGTCGTCGAAGGCCGTTACCCCGTGCGCGGCTGCCACCTCGCCGGCCGCCTCGGGGCGGCGGGCCCACACACCGACGAACTCGGCGTCGGAAGAGTCGGCCAGCATCGGCCCGGTGAACAGACGCGCCCAGGGGCCGGCGCCGACGAGGCCGATTCGAAGTGGTTCGCTCATGGCCGCCAGTGTGGCACGGCGAACCGGAGGGGTCGTTGCGCATCGTACGATCGGCGGCAGCGACCGGGGGTCGACGAGCGAGGGGGGCGAACGATGGCCGCACAGCACGACGAGCCGCACGAGGGTCGACCAGTGGCGATCGTCACCGGATCGGCGGTGGGCATCGGCCGGGCCCTGTGCCACGCGTTCGCGGCCCGCGACATGTGCGTGGTGGGGCTCGACATCGATTCGGCCGGCAACGCCGACACCGCCGCCGAGGTGGGCGCGGCGATGGCCGCGGTCACGTGCGACGTGGGCGACGCTGCCGCGGTGAAGCGAGCGATCGGCGATGTGGTGGCCCGCACCGGGCGCATCGACGTGCTGGTGAACAACGCCGCGGTGTTCAACGACACCAGGCTGCTCGGTGGTTCGTACGACGAGCAGGTGGCTGCGTGGCATCGGGCCATGGGGGCGTGCAGCGACGGTGCGTTCCACTGCACCGCTGCGGTGGTGCCGACGATGATCGCCGGTGGTGGCGGCAACATCGTCAACATGCTCACCGAGCACATCCGGCTGCACCGGCTCATCACTGGTCTACCGGCGACGGGCTACGACAGCGCCAAGTTCGCCCAGTGGCGACTCACCGAGAGTTGGGCGAAGGAACTCGCCCCGCACGGCGTACGCGTGAACGGCCTCGCCTTCGGTGCCACCGACACGCCGATGCTGCGTGCCGTGTCGGCCCGTATCGCCGACGCCGGGATGCACGCCGCCGACATGGCCGATGCCGTGCTGGCCATCATCGACCAGGGCCCCACTGGCTCGACCGGTCAGGTGTGGGACGTCGGCTTCACCGGCACCTCCCGCGCCGAGAGCCTTACCCAGATCGCAGCGATCAGGCGTTGACGACCAGCCAGGCGATGATGCCATCGCCGACGAGCGCGATACCAGCCACGATCAGCACCCACGAGGCGATCTTGCGGCGGTTCTTCAGCACCCACGAGGTCTTGTCGGTGAGCTTGCGGTGGGTCTCGATCGAACGGGTGGCAATGAGCAGGATGCACAGCGGGATACCGGTGGCGAACACCGTGTAGAACGCGAGCCCACCCATACGGCCACTGAACGACAAGCTGGCGGAAGCCAAGGCCATCGACGCGAGGAACGGTCCCTGATAGTCGGCCAGCACCAGGCCGGCGACGAAGGCCTTGCGCGGTGCCAGGTCGCGCAACTTCTCGAGCGACGGTGGCACATCGGGCGAGGGCTTGCGTGGCGGCCGGCGCAGCCGCAGACCCACCAGCACGAGCGCGATGCCGAAGACGATCTTCACGATGATCAGCGATCGGCCCGTGCTCGACGACGAGTCGACCGAGCCGCCCACCAATAGGTTGGCGCCAATGAGCACCGTCGACTCGACGAGGAAGGCTCCCGCCAAGAATGCCCAACCGTTGCGCTTCGGCTCGTTACCGGTCATCACCAACAACAGACCCATCAGGGTGATCGGCTGTGTTCCGCTGATCAGACCGCACACCACCAGCGTGCGGGCGAGCTCACCCATGACGGACCGGGTGACGGGGCATCGTGTTCACGCTGCGATGGTAGGTGGTGCGCCGCGGCGGATCCGCCACCCTGGTGAGGTGACCCTCCTCGCCGCTCAGGCGGCCGGCTCGGTGGGTGCCATCGACCAGCGGATGAGTTGCGTCACCATCTGGCCCGCCGGGCGCAGCACGACGGCTTCGCTCACCGGTAGCAGCGGCAGACGCAGAGGCCAGCGTGTCCAGGCTGGCAGCAGCGCCACCGCCGCACCGGCCAGCAGCAGGTACGGCGCGCGTGCCGCCAAGGGCAGGGGCGGCTCGAGCAGCAGGAAGCGGGCGGCGTCGCGGGCCTCGCGGCTGCTGGCGAGTTCGGGCCGGAAGTCGCGCAGTTCGCCGCGCAGGTCGGCAACCGAGCGAGGCGGATCGTTGACACCGAGTTTGCGCGCCACAAGTCCGACGTCGTGTACATAACGGTCGGCCTCAGCCGGGGTGAGCGGACGGCGGCCGTAGCGCTGGTAGGCGGCGAGGAAGCTGTCGATCTCGGCGATGTGCACCCAGCGCAGCAGATGCGGATCGTTGGCTGCGTAGGGGCGGCCATCGGACGCGGTGCCCACCACCCGCTCGTGCACGCGGTGCACCACCGCCACCGCCTGCTCGGCAACCGGGATGGGGCCGAACGAGGTGGCCGCAACGAACTCGGCGGTGCGCTGCAAGCGCCCCCACGGGTCGTGGCGGAAGTCGGAGTGTTGGGCCACCCCGGCCATCGCCAGCGGGTGCAACGACTGCAGCAGCAGCGCGCGCAGGCCACCGACGAACATCGACGCGTCGGCGTGCACCAGGCGCACCGGGCTGTCGGGAGCGAACCAGCGCGGGCCGGGCGCCGCCATGATCGCCTCGGTCTTCGCATCGGCCTGGTCGCCGATGACGCGCGAGCGGATCTGCTCGGCCAGCCAGGCGCGGGCGGGGTCAGTCGACAGCATGGGCCCGCAGATCGGCAAGCGACGAGTACTCGAGCGCCGACACATGGCTCGACGAGAGTCGTACCTTCGGGGCTGAGCCCGCCTCGAATGCCTCCTGCCAGCGGGCGGCGCACAGGCACCACTGGTCGCCCGCCTTCAGCCCGGCGAAGCCGTACTGCGGCATCGGGGTCGACAGGTCGTTGCCGACGCTCTTCGAGAACACCAGGAACTCGTCGGTCATCACCGCACACACCACGTGCATGCCCGGATCGTCGCCACGGTTCTCGCAGCACCCGGTGCGGTAGTAGCCGGTCATCGGGTCGTACGAGCAGGACTGCAGTTCGTCGCCCAGCACGTTGATCTGGTTCATGCCCCCATCGAACCATGGATGGGGCGCCGCGGCTACCCGGGCAGCCGTAGCCTCTGGCACATGCTCGAACCCGCCATCCGCGACTTCGCCCAGGGCAAGCACTTCGGAACCATCTCGTTCCATCTGCCCGACGGCCAGATCGGCACCCACGTCATGTGGGTCGACGCCGACGACGACCACATCCTCATCAACACCGAGGTGCACCGGGCGAAGTACAAGGCCATCGCCGCCAACCCCAGCGTCACGGTGGCCATCTGGGACGACGCCAACGCGTATCGCTACGCCGAGGTGCGCGGCACCGTGGTGGGCGAGGTGCGTGGCCCGGCGGCCCGGGCGCACATCGACGCCTGCGCGCAGCGCTACATGGGCGTCGACTACCCGGGTGAGATCGGCAGCGAACGGGTCATCTTGCAGATCGCCCCGCTGCGCCAGCGGTCGCAGGGTCTCTGAGCCAACGGGCGGGGGGCCGCCCGAAGCGGCCTAGTTGACGCTCACGCCCAGGGCCTTGCCGATGCTGAACGTCACGACGGCAGCCGCCAGCATGATGAGCACCTGCCGCGCCGCCGACTTCACCCGGTTGCGTTCGGCGAACTGACCGATCGCCCAGCCGAGAGCTGCCGCTGCCACCACACCGATCGACACGGTGATCGCCGTGGCAGCGTCGCCCTCGCCGAAGAACCACGGGATGACGGGCAGCAGCGCGCCCACTACGAAACAGACGAACGACAGCACCGCGGCCTGCCATGCCGACGGCAGGTTGTTGGGATCGATGCCGAACTCTTCGCGGGCATGCACCATGAGGGCCCGCTCGGTGTCGCGCATCACGTCGGCAGCGGCCAGCGCAGCGGTGGACGGCTCCATCCCGTGGCTCTCGTACATGCTGGCCAGCTCGCGCTGCTCGGCGTCTTTGTGCACGCCCAGCTCGCGTCGCTCGACCTCCATCTCGCGCACCACCAACTCGTTCTGGGCCGAGATGCTGATCCATTCGCCCGCCGCCATGCTGATGGCACCGGCGAGGGCGCCGGCCAGGCCGGCCAGGCGCACCACACTGCCGTTCACGTCGCTGCCGGCGAAGCCGACGACCAGCAGCACGTTCGACATCAACCCGTCGCTCATGCCGAACACAGCGGCCCGGGCGAGTCCACCAGCAACTTCGCGGTGACCAGGATGCGCCTCACCCATGCGCGAGATCGTGTGTCGGCTCATGGGCGAAACCCTATCGGTCGACCATTGGGCCGAAGGTCGCCTCGCGAGGGGGTGGCGGAAGTGTCACACTGGAGTGGTCTCGACCTGCGACAACGGCGTCGCAGCGGAGGTGAGGGAGCACGATGCGACCGACCGGTCAGGTGGGTGAGGTGGACCGCGAGTGGGCCGATGCCACTCGCACGGCGCTCGACCGAGCAGGCGTCGGGCGGGCGGTGCTCGACCGGGTCGGGCCCGTCGTGCCGGCCGGATACGACGAACTGAACGGCCCCGACACCGCGGTGGTCGACCTGGCGCAGGTGGTGGCGCTGTCCGACGGCCCGGCCGATCTGTCGACTGCCATCACGCCGTCCACCGACGGCGCCGCAGGCGAGTGGCGCTTCCGTGTGTACCGCGTGGGCGAGGCCATCCCCATCGCCGATCTGCTGCCGCTGTTCGACCAACTCGGCCTGCGGGCCATCGACGAGCGCACCTTCGCGTTCGCGCTGGTCGACCAGCGGCCGGTGCACCTCCACGACGTCGGCGTGCGCCTGCCCGCGGGCGCGACGCTCGACGATGCCCTCGCCGCCGAACTGCGCCACGCGTTCGAGCGTCAGCTCACCGGTTCGGTCGAGGTCGACGGGTTCAACCGGCTCGTGCTGGCCGCCGGCGTGAGCGTGCGGCAGGTGGAGGTGGTGCGGGCGTATGCGCGATACCTGCGTCAGATCGGCTTCCCGTTCAGCCAGCAGTACATCGAGTCGACGGTGGTGAGGCACGGGGCCATCACCCGACTGCTCGTGGCGCTCTTCGAGCGGCGGTTCCATCCCGATGGCACGGGTGTCGACGAAGCTGCGCTGCGGGCCGAGATCGCCGCTGCGCTCGACGCTGTGCCGAGCCTCGACGACGACCGCACCCTGCGGGCACTGATTGCGCTCATCGACGCCACGCTGCGCACCAACGTCTTCCGGCCGGGCGACGACGGCTCGCCCTACCGGCCGGTCATGTCGTTCAAGCTCGACCCGGCCAAGGTGCCCGACCTGCCGCTGCCGAAGCCGATGTTCGAGATCTGGGTGTGCTCACCGCGCGTCGAGGGTGTGCACCTGCGTGGCGGCACCATCGCCCGTGGCGGTATCCGCTGGAGCGATCGGCGCGAGGATTTCCGCACCGAGGTGCTCGGTCTGGTGAAGGCCCAGATGGTGAAGAACGCGGTCATCGTGCCCACCGGCGCCAAGGGTGGCTTCGTGCCGAAGCGACCCACGGCGAGCCCCGACGAGTTCCGGGCCGAGGGCGTCGCCTGTTATCGCGAGTTCATCGCCGGCCTGCTTGACCTCACCGACAACCTGGTGGGCGGTGCCTTGGTACCCCCACCGCACACCGTGCGTCACGATGGCGACGATCCGTACCTCGTCGTGGCGGCCGACAAGGGCACCGCCACGTTCAGCGATACGGCCAACGCCATCTCCGCGCACTACGGCTTCTGGCTCGGCGATGCGTTCGCCTCGGGCGGCAGCGCCGGCTACGACCACAAGGTGATGGGTATCACCGCCCGAGGCGCGTGGGAGAGCGTGCGTCGCCACGCCCGATCGCTCGGCAAGGACGCCGACCGCGACCCGCTCACCGTCGTGGGCATCGGCGACATGTCGGGCGACGTGTTCGGCAACGGCCTACTGCGCTCGCCCCATGTGCACCTGGTGGCCGCCTTCGACCACCGGCACATCTTCTGCGACCCCGTGCCCGATGCCGCCGAGTCGTTCGCCGAACGGGTCCGGTTGTTCGCCCTGCCGCGCAGCAGTTGGGCCGACTACGACCCGGCGCTCATCTCGCCCGGTGGCGGCGTGTATCCGCGCACGGCCAAGAGCATCGAGTTGTCGCCCGAGATGCAGCGCGCGCTCGGTGTCGAGCGCAGCACTTTCACACCCGTCGAGCTCATCTCGGCCATCTTGTGCGCCCCGGTCGACCTGCTGTGGAACGGCGGTATCGGCACCTATGTGAAGGCCGCGAGCGAATCGCACGCCGATGTGGGCGACCGGGCCAACGACGGCCTGCGTGTGAACGGCACCGACCTGCGCTGCCGCATGGTGGGCGAGGGCGGCAACCTCGGCTTCACCCAGCGCGGCCGCATCGAATATGCACTCGCGGGTGGCTTGGTGAACACCGACGCCATCGACAACTCGGCGGGTGTCGACTGCAGCGACCACGAGGTGAACATCAAGATCCTCCTCAACGACGTCGTGACGTCGACGGGGATGACGGTCGACGAACGCAACGAGTTGCTCGCGTCGATGACCGACGAGGTGGGCGAGCAGGTGCTGGCCGACAACGTCGCGCAGACGCTCACGCTCGCCATCGCCCGCCGGCAGGCCCTCGCGATGGTGAACGTGCACGCCCGCTACCTGAACGCTCTCGAGGCCGACGGCTGGATCAACAGGGCGCTCGAGTTCCTACCCACCGACAAGCAGATCGCCGAGCGGCAGGCATCGGGCACCGGCCTCACGATGCCCGAGTTCGCGGTGCTGTTGGCGTACACGAAGAACGCCAACATCGACCTGATCACCGACAGTACGTTGCCCGACGATCCCTATCTGCGCCCCGAACTGCACAGTTACTTCCCGGCCCCGCTGCGCGAGCGGTTCGCCGTGCAGATCGATCGGCACCGGTTGCGGCGCGAGATCGTGGCCACCCAGGTGGGCAACCAGATGGTGAACATCTCGGGCATCTCGTTCGACCACCGCGTTGCGGAAGACACCGGTGCAGGTGTCGTCGAGATCACCCGCGCCTGGCTCGCAGTCCGCGATGTGTTCGGTGCTGCCGAGCTGTGGGAGCAGATCGACTCGCTGGCTGCGCCCGGAGAACTGAGCGGTGTGCGCGTCGACGTGCAATTGGAACTGTTCCTCGAGTTGCGCCGCATGCTCGAGCGGGCAGTGCTGTGGACGTTGCGCCACCGGCGTCCGCCCGTC
This sequence comes from Ilumatobacteraceae bacterium, assembly GCA_044359565.1. Classification (GTDB taxonomy): domain Bacteria; phylum Actinomycetota; class Acidimicrobiia; order Acidimicrobiales; family Ilumatobacteraceae; genus VFMC01. The sequence goes on along the minus strand of JBIKLX010000003.1, from coordinate 53,410 downwards.
GATATCGCCGCAGTCGTCGAACAGTTCTGCACGCCGATGGTCGCGCTGGCGGAGCGCTTCGACGAGGTGCTCAGCGGGCGGATGCGCGATCAGGTATTCGCCGTCGAGGCCAGCCGCCTGGCGGCCGGTGTGCCCGAACAACTCGCCCAGCGCTCGGCTGCGTGGCCGCTGCTGCACACCGGGTTCGACATCGTCGAACTCGCCCAGCGCGAGGGTGCCGACCCGGTGGAGGTGGCGCGTAGTTACTGGGCGATGTTCGACACGGTCGAGGTGGGCTGGCTGTGGGAGGCCATCGGGGCGTTGCCGCGCAGCGACCGCTGGCAGACCCAGGCCCGCTCGGCGCTGCGCGACGATCTGTTGGCGGTGCTCGCCGACCTCACGGCCGATGCCCGGGCGCTCGGCTCGGTGGCCTCGTGGCGCACTGCCAATGAACGCGCCATCGCCCGCACCAGCGCCATGTTCACCGAGATCCGCCGCGCCGAACGCTTCGACATCACGGTGCTGTCCGTTGCCCTGCGCCAACTGCGCAACCTCGCCCTCACCACCCACCGCCCCACCTGACCCCCCTGCCACCCCGCCCCGCCCCCGCGGCGTTTGTGAGCCACCTGGGGTTTTGGCGGGGTTCTGCTCACAATCGCCAAGTCGTGCCGGCGGCTCGTTGACGGCGTTTGTGAGTAGACCCGGGTTGTAGCGGGGTGCGCTCACAGACGCCGGGGGCTGGGGCGGGGCTGGGGGCGGGCCTGGGGTGGCGGGGAGGGGGTGGAGTGCGGGAGGTAGCGTTGCCCGGGTCATGGATGCTCCTCGTTTTCGTTTCGCACCGTCGCCCACCGGCTCGTTCCACATCGGTGGGGCCCGCACCGCGTTGATGAACTGGGCGCTCGCCAAGCGACTCGGCGGCACCTTCATCCTGCGCATCGAAGACACCGACGAGGCCCGCAACCGGCCGGAGTGGACCGAGGGGATCATCGAGGCGCTCGCCTGGCTGGGCATCAGCAGCGACGACCCTGCGTTCGAGGGCCCGTACTTCCAGAGCAACTACGCCCAGCAGCATGTCGACGCGGCACAGCGCCTGTTCGAGACCGGCCACGCCTACTACTGCGACATGACCCCCGACCAGATCCAGGAGCGGGCGAAGGCCGAGGGCACCCAGGGTTACGGCGGTTGGTCGCGCGATGCAGGCCTCGGGCCCGGCCCGGGCCGGGTGCTGCGCTTCCGGGTGCCCGCCGGCGCAACCACCGTTCACGACGCCGTACGTGGCGAGGTGCAGTTCGACAACGCCACCATCGAGGACTTCGTGCTGCTCCGGGGCAACGGGTCGCCGATGTTCCTGCTCGCCAACGTGGTCGACGACTTGACGATGCGGGTGAGCCACGTCATCCGCGCTGAAGAGCACCTGCCCAACACGCCGAAGCAGCAGATGATCTGGGAAGCGCTCGGCCACGCCGCGCCCACCTGGGCGCACGTGCCCGTGCTGGTGAACGAGCAGCGTAAGAAGATCTCCAAGCGTCGCGACAAGGTGGCCCTCGAGAGCTACCGCGACGAGGGCTACCTGGCCCCGGCGATGGTGAACTACCTGATGACCCTCGGCTGGTCGCCGCGCGGCGGCACCGAGATCGTGCCGTGGCAGGTGATCGAAGACGAGTTCCGCCTCGAGGACGTGAACCATTCGCCGGCGTTCTTCGACCTGAAGAAGTTGGCGGCGTTCAACGGCGAGTACATCCGTGCGATGTCGCCCGACGAGTTCGCCGCTGCCGCCGAGCCCTGGCTGGCGCAGTGGCGTGCCACACACCCCACGGCGGGGTGGGACCAGCAGCGGTTCGTGGCGATGGCGCCGTTCGTGCAGCCCCGCGCCACCACGCTGTCGGAGGCACCGGGGGTGGTCGACTTCCTGTTCCTGTCCGACCCCGAGTTCGACGAGGCCAGCCTTGCCAAGGCGCTCGGCACCGACGGCGCTGACGTGCTGGTGGCCGACAGCATCGAGGCGTTCAGCACCTGCCCGTGGCAGGCCGAGGCCATCAACGCTGCCTTCACCGCCGTGGCCGAGCGCCATGGGTTGAAGATGGGCAAGGCCCAGGCGCCGGTGCGAGTGGCTGTCACCGGCCGCACCGTGGGCCCGCCGCTGTTCGAATCGCTCGAATTGCTGGGCCGCGACGAGACACTGCGGCGCCTCCGTGCTCTGCCCCCGAGCGTGCACGTGTCGTGAGCGACGCGTACGGCGCAACCGACCCGCCTGCTGGCGACCCCACCCCTGTCGGCGGTATCCCGGTGGTGCGGCCGCCACGGCGGTGGCTCCGCCGGGTCGTGCTCGCGAGCGTGCTGCTCGTCGTGCTGGCAGCCGGCTACTACGCACTGACGCTGTACCAGGTGCACCGGACGGGCCGCACCGATCAGGCCCGACCTGTCGATGCGATCGTGGTGATGGGGGCAGCGCAGTACGACGGCACACCGTCGGCACAACTGCAAGCGCGCCTCGACCATGTGGTCACCCTGTGGTCGCAGGGGCTGGCCCGTTTGGTCGTGGTGACGGGCGGCAAGCAGCCTGGCGACCGGTTCACCGAGGCCGAGGCATCGACCGCCTATCTGGTCGAGCGCGGTGTGCCGGCCGATGCCATCGTTGCCGAGAACACCTCGCGCAACACCTACGACTCACTCGTCGGCGTGCAGACTCTGTTGGCCGAACGGGGCGCGACGCGAGTGCTCATCGTGAGCGATCCGTTCCACCTGTTGCGCAGCCGCCTCATCGCCGAGGAGGTGGGCCTCACCGCCTACACCTCACCGACCCCCACCACCGTGGTGGTGGGACGACGGGCCTGGCAGCGCGAACTCGCCGAAGCAGGTGGCGTGGCACTGGGCCGCATCATCGGGTTCGATCGGCTGCTCGCCCTGACCGGGTGACTCGCGAACACCGGCGGGCCGCTACCGTTCTGGTCATGATCATCCTCGGCATCATCGGCTTCGGCATCCTCATCGGCGCAGCGGCGCAGTTCATCCTCGGGCGCTCGGCGAAGGGCGTCGACTGGGGGATGGCGCTGGCGGCCGGCCTGATCGGCTCGTTCGTCGGTGGTCTGCTCATCAGCCTCCTGGCGGGCGACGGCCTGGCCTTCAAGCCCAGCGGCGTGATCGGGTCGATCGCCGGTGCGCTCATCGTCACGGGCGTCTGGCAGTGGAAGCGCAACAAGGATGCCGCCGCCCAACGCGCGGCGACGAAGCAGGCTGCGCGGTCGGGCCGCCACCGCTGACCGCAACCGGGTGGGGAGCCACCGGCGTGGTTGGTACACTCGCCGGTCGATACCTCCGGGGTTTCCGGTGGGGTGTGGTGTAACTGGCAACACAGCAGATTCTGGTTCTGTTATTCAGGGTTCGATTCCTTGCACCCCAACCATTCGACTCGGCCGGCCACTGGGCCGGCTGAGTCGCGTCTGGCCTCGGTTGGTGCCGACCAACCGGGTTGGTAGTGTGCTGGGGCTGCTCGGCCCGTTCGTCTAGAGGCCTAGGACACCACCCTCTCAAGGTGGCGGCACGGGTTCGAATCCCGTACGGGCTGCCAAGAAAACATCAGGTCGGAGGCCCCCGCGAGGGGGCCTCTTGCCGTGTGGGGCTGCAGACGTCAGCGGATGACGCGGCCCCAGCTGACAGCGTTCTGCAGCAACAGCAGCCGGGTGCGGTCCTCTGCCCGCCACGACGAGATCACGCCGCTGCCGATGCGGTTGCGATGGATGATCGGGTACGAGGTGAGCAGATCGCCGATGCGCTCTGGCGGCACCCACATCAGCCCGCATCCACCTCCGCAGCCGCAGCGGTCCCACACCACGAGCGGGGTGCCCTCCAGGAACTGGCGCGCCTCGACCGGGATCATCACATCGTCGAGTTCGGTGTAGATGCGGCCGATGCGGTCGCGGAACGTGCCGTTCGATTGCACGCCCGGCTGCCAGGGGATGCGCTTGCGGCGCTTCGGCCGGGGTGTGGCCAACTGTGACACCGAGGTGATCGTCGGGGCTCCGTCGTCGTCGTCGCCGTCGCCGTCGTCGCTGTCGTCGTCGACCACGGGCACGTCGTAGACGAGCGGACTGTCGTCGCTATCGGGTGGTCGGTGCGGGCCGTGGGGCCGGTAGAGCGCCATCAGGCACGCTTTTGGATGTTGGCCCACTCGTCGCGCAGGCCCACGGTGCGGTGGAACAGCATGGGATCTCGTGGGTCGTGGGCGAAGTAGCCGAGGCGCTCGAACTGCACCACCTGGCCGGCGGCGGTGTCGGCGAGCGCAGCCTCCACCTTGCAGTCGGCGAGCAGTTCGCGCGAGTTGCGGTCGAGGTCGTCGAACGCCTCACCGGTGCGCTCGCCGGGCACCTCGGCGCTGAACAGGCGGCTGTAGAGGGCCACGGTGGCGTCGGCGGCGTGCTGGGCCGACACCCAGTGAATGGTGGCCTTCACCTTGCGTCCGTCGGGCGCGTTACCGCTGCGGGTGTCGGGGTCGAAGGTGCACTGCACCGACTCGACCTCGCCGTCGTCGCCCAGGGTGTAGCCCGTGCACCGCAGGAAGTAGGCGCCGCGCAGACGCACCTCCTTACCGGGCGAGAGGCGGAAGTACTTCGGTGCCGGTTCGACCATGAAGTCGTCGCGCTCGATGTACAGCGTGCCCGACAGCGGCACCAGGCGGGTTCCGTCGTCGGCGTTCTCGGGGTTGTTGCCCAACTCGACGTGCTCGACGTGGCCGGTCGGCCAGTTGGTGATGTCGACCCGCAGCGGCCGCAGCACCGCCATGCGACGAAGCGCAGTGCGGTTCAGGTCGGCGCGCACGAACGATTCGAGCAGTTCGATCTGGTGGCGACTGTTGGTGCGCGACACCCCGATGTACGAGCAGAACTCGCGGATGGCTGCTGCCGGGTAGCCGCGGCGGCGCAGCCCGCGCAGGGTGGGCAGCCGCGGATCGTCCCAGCCGTCGACCACACCGTCGGCCACCAGTGTGGCGAGGCGCCGCTTCGAGGTGACGGTGTGGGTGAGTTCGAGTCGGGCGAACTCGGTCTGGCGCGGCTGATATCCGGGCAGCGGCAGATGCTCGAGGTACCAGTCGTACAGCGGCCGGTGGCTGTCGAACTCGAGCGTGCACAGCGAATGGGTGACGCCTTCGATGGCATCGCTCTGGCCGTGAGCCCAGTCGTAGGTGGGGTAGATCACCCACTGGTCGCCGGTGCGGTGGTGGCGCTGGCGCCGGATGCGGTACATCACCGGATCGCGGAACTGCATGTTCTCGTGCTGCATGTCGATCTTGGCGCGCAGCACCCGGGCCCCGTCGGCGAACTCGCCGGCTCGCATGCGGCGGAACAGGTCGAGGTTCTCGTCGACGCGGCGCATGCGGAAGGGGCTCTCGATGCCCGGCTTGCCGTAGCCGCCGCGCTGGGCCGAGATGGTGTCGCCGTCCTGGTCGTCGATGTAGGCGAGGCCGTGCTCGATGAGATGCTCGGCCCACTCGTACAGCTGCTCGAAGTAGTCGGAGGCGAAGAGCACGGGCTCGGGTGCCTCGAAGCCCAGCCAACGCAGATCGTCGATGATGGCGTCGACGTACTCGACGTCTTCGGTGTCGGGGTTGGTGTCGTCGAAGCGAAGGTTGCAGCGGCCCCCGAACTCGGCGGCGATGCCGAAGTCGATGCAGATGGCCTTCGCGTGCCCGATGTGCAGGTAGCCGTTCGGCTCGGGTGGGAACCGGGTCTGCACCGTGCCGCCGAATGTGCCTTGCTCGAGATCGGCGCGCACGAGATCGCGCACGAAATCGGAGGCCTGGTTGTCGGTTGCGCCGACGGCGGGGGTTTCAGGAGACGCCATGATGGGCGAGACGCTAGCAATCCGCGACGCCGCGCCGATGGGCGCTTCGACGATGTCTGTTCGCGGTCAGGATGCGGTGATGCGCGGGATGTGGCCGAACGACGGCCAGTTGCCGCGATGGCGGGCGAGTTCGTCCTCCAACTCGGGAAGCGGCAGCGGCGGACAGAACAGGTAGCCCTGCGCCTGGTCGATGCCGATCCCCGCCATCACCTCGCACTCGCGGATGGTCTCGATGCCCTCGGCCACCACGACATGGCCCAGCGACGCGGCGAGCTGACGGATGGCCCTCACCACACCGGCGCGGTCGTCGTCGATGTCGCAGCCGGTGGTGAGCGAGTGGTCGACCTTCACGATCGACACCGGCAGCGCCAGCAACTGGCCGAGCGACGAGTAGCCCGTGCCGAAGTCGTCGACGGCGAGGCGTACCCCGGCCGCACCGAGACGACGGAAGGTGTTCGCCACCTTGTCGATGTCGGTGAGGCGGTGGCTCTCGGTCAGTTCGATGATGAGATGCTGCGCGGGCAGGCCGTCGCACGCCATCAACTGGCTGATGTCGGCCACCAGGTCTTCGCGCACGATGTGCAACGCCGAGATGTTCACCGCAGCATCGGCGCCGCTGAGGGCCGGATGGGTGCGCCACCGCTTCAACGCAGTGCTGGCGTGGCCGAGCATCTGCCGACCGATGTCGCCGACGACCCCGATCTCCTCGGCCAACGGGATGAACACCGAAGGCGGCACGAAGCCGCCCGGTGTGGCCTCCCACCGGGCAAGCAGCTCCACCCATGCAACTCGGCCGGTGGCCACGTCGACGACCGGCTGGCCCCATGCTTCCAACTGGTTCGAGCGGATGGCCTTGCGAAGGGCCAGTTCGAGGCCGCTGCGCTCGGTGAGCTGCGCCCGAAGACCGCTGTCGAACACGACAGCCTGACGGCGCCCGTTGCGTTTGGCGTGGGCCAACGCCTTGTCGGACTCGTGCACCAGGCGATGCACATCGGCATCGAGGCGGTTCACGTGGGTGATGCCCACGCTGGCCGACACGTACACATCGTCGGTCGCGAGGTGGAACGGCTCCTCGAGGGTGCCGATGATGCGTTCGGCCAGCTTGGCCGTGGCGATCGGCGAGATCTCGCGGAAGATGAGCACCAGGAACTCATCGCCACCGAGGCGGCCGACCACGTCGTCGGGCCGAACCGTGGTGCGCAGCCGCTGCGCGGCCTCGGCGAGCAGCGCGTCGCCGGCGAGGTGGCCGAACCGGTCGTTCACCTCTTTGAAGTGATCGAGGTCGATGAACATCGCCGTCGTCGACTGCGCACTGTGGTGAGCGGTGCGACGGGCATCCTCGGCCATGCTCAGCAGGCCGGCACGGTTGGGCAGACCGGTGAGGGGGTCGTGGTTCGCTTCCCATTCGGCCCGTTCGGCCTGAGCCTTGGTGCCTTCGCGAAGGCGCACCAGTTCGACGAGCAGCCGTGAGGTGCGGACGTTGTCGCGCCACACGATGACGAGGAACACCAGTGAGCCCAGGGTGAGGAGCGGTTCGCCACCCACCATGAAGCCGATACTGCCCAGCAGCCACATCGGGGTGAGCACACTCATCGTGAGACGGGTGAGGCCTGAGGCGCCGGTCAGCGTCCCTGCACTGATGGCGAACAGCAGCGCCAGGCACAACAGGAGGTATTCGGTGTGCGGTTCGGCCGGGCCCAGCCATACCGCTACGCCCCACAGCGCGCCGACCAGCGAGTGGGCCAGCGGGCACATCACCGGCAGGCCCGACTTGTCGAGATGCTGACTGAAGTACGGCACCGTGACCGATGCCCACAGCAGCGCCGAGATGGTCACTCCGGCACCGAGCCAGACGAGCAACAGTGCCCCCGGCAGCAGTGGGCTCGCGATGACGGCGAACAGCACACACCCCACCAGGTTGCCGACTGGCGCCACCCAGCGGCTGGTGGCGTAGAACTCGAACAACTGGGCGCGCACCGCTTCGGCCGACGCGTCCTGATCGGACTGGGTCGGGGTCGCGAACGATTCGTCGACCAAACGCGCCTGGTTGTGCATGGCGGTGACCGTCCGTGGTCTGCCCTGTTGGCGCACGGATCCCACGGAGTCGGGACGGTCGGGTGCTCGCGCCTAGGGTCTGGTGGTCAGACAGCGTTGACGACCGATCGAAGGGGGGACTGGATGGGAGCGATCGACCGACTCGACCTGTCGCAACGGCTCGACCGTGGCGAGTACGAACGGCGCCTCGTCGACGGCCAGCGGCGATTGTTGCAGTTGCGCCTGCACCTGGGCGGCGAACTGGGAGACGGCGGCGTCGGCCCGGGTCTGCTGGTGCTGTTCGAGGGCCCCGACGCCTCGGGTAAGGGCGGGGCGATCAAGACCATCGTCGGGCATCTCGACCCACGGCACTACACGGTCGTCAACTACTCGGCCCCCACACCGCGAGAGAAGCGGCACCATTTCCTGTGGCGCTTCTACCGCGAGGTGCCCGGCCTGGGCGGGATGGCGGTGTTCGATCGCAGCTGGTACGGCAGGGTGCTCGTCGAGCGGATCGAGGGGTACGCCACCCGCGCCGAGTGGCAGCGCGCCTACAAGGCCATTCGCGACTTCGAGGAGTCGCTGGTGGTCGAGGGCGTCATCGTGGTGAAGTTCTGGATGCATGTCAGCGACGCCGAGCAACTCGCCCGCTTCGATGCCCGAGCCGCCGATCCGCTGAAGCGCTGGAAGCTCACCGACGAGGATTGGCGCAACCGCGAGAAGAACCACCTGTACGTCGCTGCGGCCGAGGACATGTTCGACAAGACGTCGCGCCCCGTTGCTCCCTGGGATGTCATCGCGGCCGAGCAGAAGCGGTTCGCCCGCATCGCGGTGCTCGAGACCCTGAACCTGCGGATCGAAGAAGGTATGGCGCGCCAGGGTCTGGAGATCCCGGCCATCTCCGACCTGGACGTCTTGGATGACTGATACCCCTGGCGCTCCCCGCCGCGACATCGGCCCGGGGTACCGCGAGCAACTCGAACTCGGCTACGTGTTCGGCAGCGTGCTCACCTTCGCCCAGCGGCCGCTCGTCGCCGAGCCCGAGCAGCTGGCGGCATGGCGTCCCGACGTGGCGGTGGTCGGAGCACCGTTCGACCTGGGCACCTCGAACCGTCCCGGCGCGCGCTTCGGGCCGCGGGCGCTACGCACCGATGCCTATGAGCCCGGCACCTACCACCTCGACCTCGGCCTCGAGATCTTCGACTGGCTGGAAGTGGTCGATGTGGGCGATGCCTACTGTCCGCACGGGATGGTGCGCGAGAGCCTCGACAACATCGGTGCCAAGGTCGCCTCGGTGGTGCAGCACGGCATCATCCCCGTCACCATCGGCGGCGACCATTCGGTCACCTGGCCTGCTGCCACCGCCGTCGCCGAGCACTTCGGCTTCGGGCGGGTGGGCATGGTTCACTTCGACGCTCACGCCGACACCGCCGACTCCATCGACGGCAACCTCGCCAGCCATGGCAGCCCGATGCGTCGCCTGATCGACAGCGGCGCCATTCCTGGTCGCAACTTCGTGCAGATCGGCCTGCGTGGCTACTGGCCGGGTGCCGATGTGTGGCAGTGGATGGGTGAGCAAGGCATGCGCTGGCACCTGATGGACGAGGTGCATCGTCGCGGCCTCGACGCCGTGCTCACCGATGCCATCGCCGAGGCGATGGACGGTGTCGACCATCTCTACGTCAGCGTCGACATCGACAGCCTCGACCCGGCCTACGCCCCTGGTACCGGTACTCCCGAGCCGGGTGGCATCACATCGGCCGATCTGCTGCGGGCGATGCGTCGACTGGCGATGGAGACGCCTCTCGTCGCGTTCGACGTGATGGAGGTCGCCCCCGCCTACGACCACGCCGACTGCACGGTGAACGTGGCCCACCGCCTGATCATGGAGATCCTGTCGGGGCTGGCCTGGAAGAATCGCGAAGCGGGACGACCGAACGCGTCACCGGCCTCAGGCCGGTGAACCGAACTGGCGATCGCCTGCATCGCCCAGGCCCGGCACGATGAAGGCGTGCTCGTTCAGCCGCTCGTCGACCGCTGCCGTGTAGATGTCGAGGTCGAGGCCGGCCTGTTCGAGTACGGCGATGCCCTCGGGGGCGGCCAGCACGCACACCACGATGATCGTGCCGGTGGCGCCCCGCTCGAGCAGCAACTGGCAGGTGTGAGCGAGCGAACCGCCCGTGGCGAGCATCGGGTCGAGCACGATGCACTGGCGGCCGGCCAACGTTTCGGGCAGCTTGTTGACGTACTGCTTGGGCTGGAACGTGGTCTCGTCGCGGGCGACCCCGATGAAGCCCACATCGGCGTTGGGCAGCAGTTCCTGGGCGGCGTGCAAGAAGCCGAGGCCGGCCCGCAGCACGGGCACGACAATGGGCTGCGAGCTGAGCGCCGCCCCGTCGGTCTCGGTGAGCGGGGTGGTCACCCGCACCGGATGTGTGGGCAGATGACGCGTCGCCTCGGCGATGAGCAGCACGCCGATGCGCTCGAGTTCCTGGCGGAACAGCGCATTCGGGGTGGCGACGTCGCGCACTCGGGTGAGCGAGTCGGCGATGAGTGGATGATCGACGTGATGGACGACGACAGGCATCTGCCGAGTGTGTCAGATGGAGACGGGTATGCCGTCAATCGACGACTGGCCCGCGGTCAGCCCTCGGCGCGCAATGCCGCGTAACCCGGCTTGATCACCCGGTTGATGATCTCGAGCCGTTCGGGGAACGGGGCGAACGCGCTCTTCATCGCGTTGATCGTGGCCCACTCGATGTCGGCCAGACCCCAACCGAATGCCTCGTGCAGTTGGGCGAATTCCTTGGTCATCGAGGTGGCGCTCATCAGCCGGTTGTCGGTGTTCACCGTCACCCGGAACCGCAGGCGACGAAGCATCCCGATGGGGTGCTCGGCGATCGAAGCACACACCCCGGTGTTGACGTTCGAGGTGGGGCACAGCTCGAGCGGGATTCGCCGGTCGCGCACGTACGCGGCGAGGCGGCCGAGGTGCTCGTCGCCCTCCGGGCCGGTGATGTCGTCGACGATGCGCACGCCATGGCCGAGGCGCTCAGCACCGCAGAACTGCACGGCCTCCCAGATGCTGGGCAGACCGAAGGCCTCGCCCGCGTGGATGGTGGCGTGGAAGTTCTCGTGCTGTACGTACTGGAACGCGTCGAGGTGGCGGGTGGGTGGGTAACCGGCCTCGGCGCCGGCGATGTCGAAGCCCACCACACCGCGGTCGCGCCAGCGGACGGCCACCTCGGCGATCTCGAGGCTGCGTGCCGCGGTGCGCATGGCGGAGCAGATGAGGTAGACGACGATGCCGGTCTCGGCGTGGCCGCGGGCGAAGCCGTCGAGCATGGCCTGCACCACCTCGTCGAGCGTGAGGCCGGCCTCGGTGCACAACTCGGGAGCCATGCGTACCTCGGCGTACACCACACCATCGGCGGCCAGGTCGACAGCGCACTCGTACGACACGCGCTCGATGGCGTCGCGGTGCTGCATGACGCCCACCGTGTGGGCGAACGTCTCGAGGTACAGCACCAGGTCGTTGCGCTTGGCGCCACGGTTGAACCAGGTGGCCAGTGCAGCAACGTCGTGGGTGGGCAGGTTGCGGTAGCCGAACTCGTCGGCCAGTTCGACCACCGTGGCGGGGCGCAGGCCGCCGTCGAGGTGGTCGTGCAGCAGCACCTTGGGGGCCCGGCGCAGCAGGTCGGTGGCGAGTGAGGTGGTCATGCTGCGGCACCCGTCTGCTGCAGGGTGCGCAGCGGCAGATCGGCTGGGCGCTGCAACCAGTTCCACTCGGGGTACTGCGCCGTGGCGTCGATGCAGTGCACCGAGTAGGCGTGGCGGCTGCGGGGCGAGCGGTTCACGTCGCTCCAGTGCGGTAACAGACCGTGCAGCACCACGAGCGTGCCGGCGGCCACTTCGAGCGGCACCAGGTCGGCGGGCTCGGGCAGGGGAGTGGGGTCGAGCACGTCGAACACGGTGCCGTCGTCGTCGGTGGTGCCCGCCCGCTTGAACACCTTGCGCAGGCTGGTGCGGTGCCCCCCGGGTGCTGCCCACAGGCAACCGTTCTCGAGCGTGGCGTCCTCGAGTGCGAACCAGAAACCGGTCACGCTGAGCGGCTCGGTGTACAAGAACGTGGCGTCCTGGTGGCAGCCCACCTCGCCGCCGATGAGCGGCTGCTTGAACAGGTACATGCTCTGCAGCGCCTGGGCCTCGGCGAGGCCGATGTCGGTGGCCACCGCGGCGAGGTCGGCGGTGTACGTGAACGCCTCGAACGCCGGGTCGAGGTCGTGCATCGCGTGGCCGATCTTGTTGATGCTGAGCCGTTTGTCGTGGCGCAGTTCGCCGGCCTCGTCGAACGCTTCCTCTTCGAAGAAGCACCAGATGCCACCTCCCGACGAGAGGAAGGTGCCGTCGCTCACCCGCTCCTGCTCGTCGGTGGTGAACACCGTGCGGCGGTCGTCGGGTTCGAACGCATCGACGATGGCTTCAGCTGCGTCGCGCAGCGATCGGCATGCCTCGGGCCCGGCCATGTCGGGCACCACCAGGAAGCCGTCGCGGTGGTAGTGCTCGATCTGCTCGTCGCTGAGTGCCCGTCCCATGGCCCCAGCGTAGGCGGCGGCTGCCGTGGCGGCACCGGTACTGCCTATCCTGGCCCAATGGAACTCACCGTCCTCGGCAACACGGTCCGCCACGCCATCGAGCACGTCGAGGTGTTCCCGGCGCCCCAGCACGTCACGACGGTGCGGTTCACCACCGACGAACTGCAGTCGATGTGCCCGGTCACCAACCAGCCCGACCTCTCGCACGTCGTCATCGAGTACGTGCCCCAGCAGTGGTGCGTCGAGTCGAAGAGTCTGAAGCTCTACCTGTGGGGCTTCCGCGACCGGGCCGTGTTCGCCGAGGCGCTCACCGCCGAGATCGCGGCCGAGGTCATGGCCACTGCCCAACCGCACGAAGTCACTGTCACCCTCACCCAGCGGCCGCGCGGCGGCATCGAGGTGCAGGCGGTCGCCCACCTCACCCGCTGAGGCCCGGCCACCGGGCCCGGCCGAGCCCCCGCCACCCACCGCCATCCGCCCGCTGCCATCCGGCGTTTGTCAGCTGGGCCGGGTTGTGGCGGGTTTCGCTCACAAACGCAAGTGGGTTGGCGCCCGGTGATGCGGCGTTTGTGAGCTGGGCCGGGTTGTGGCGGGGGTTCGCTCACAAACGGCACAGGGAGGGGCGGTCGGCTGCCGGCGGGCAGCAGGCGCGCGACCCTGAGGATCAGTGGCTGTCGCCGGGGCGGTACGGCTGGCCGGCGTGGGCCGGTGGCCGCAGCTGCTGGCTGGCACCGGCCAGGACGAGCAGGGTGACGATGTACGGCGTGGCGGCCAACCAGTCGTTGGGCACCTCTTCGATGAGGGCGAAGGCCACGGCGGCGATGGCCACCGCTGCTGCGGCCACCGTTGCACCCACGGGCCGCTTGTTCATCACCGCGGCGATCATCACGAACGCAGCCAGGATCGCCGCCACCAGGAACAGCGCCGGCACGTTCTTCGCGTCGCGGAAGCGCAACGCCTCGGCGAAGCCGAACAGGCCGGCGCCCGACAGCACACCGAGCGGACGCCAGTTGCCGAAGATGGTGGTGGCGAGGCCGATGTAGCCGCGGCCGGCGATCTGGCCCTGGCGATAGGTGCTGGTGAACACACACGACAGGTAGGCGCCACCGAAGCCGGCCAGGGCACCGCTGACGGCCATTGCCTGGTAGCGGATGCGGACGATGTTCACGCCCAGGCTCTCGCCGGCCTGCGGCGACTCGCCCGACGAGCGCATCCGCAGACCCCAGCGGGTGCGCCACAGCATCCAGGCGGTGAACGGCACGAGCGCAAGGGCGAGCAGGGTGGGCAGGTACACGTCGCTGACGATGCCGCGAACCAGGCCGGCCAGGTCGGGGATGAGCGGGATGTTGTGCCGCTGCTCGAGCCAGCCGAGGATGTCGGGGCTGCGCCACGAACCGATGCGGCCGCCGGCCAGGAACGGCATGTCGAACTCGCCGTAACCACCCTTGCCTGTGGGTGACTGGCTTTCTCCGCCGCCCTGTTGGCCCTTGAAGAAGATGATCGACATGTACTCGGTGATGCCTGCGGCGAGGATGTTGATGGCGATGCCCGACACCACGTGGTCGACGTTGAATCGAACCGTGGCCACGGCGTGCAGCAGGCCGCCGAGGGCGCCACCCACCACGGCCAGAGCGATGCCGGCCCACGAGCCCCAGTGCCAGGCCCCGAACCCGCCGAGCCACGAACCGAGGATCATCATGCCCTCGATACCGATGTTGACGATGCCTGCCCGCTCGGCCCACAGGCCGGCCAGACCGGCCAACAGGATGGGTGTGGCCACCCGCATGGTCGACGAGATGGTGCCCGAACTGGTGAGGTCGTCGGCGCCCGTGATGATGCGGGCGATCGACAGCACCAGCATGAGGCCGAGGCCGGCGATGAGCAGGCGCGTGGCCGGTGATGCGGCCCGGTAGCGGGCGAACAGATCCTTCAGTGCGCTCACGCGGCCACCGCCACCTGGCCGTGCTGCGCCTCGAGCAACGCCGCCGCCTTGCGTTGGATGCGCCGGTCGTCCCAGCGCTTCACCGCGGCGTTGATGATGACCACGGCCAACACGATGATGCCCTGCATGATCGTGACGATCTCTTTCGGGATGTCGATCAGTTGCAACTTGCCCGAGGCCTCACCGAGGAAGCCGAACAGCATGGCCGAAAAGAAGATGCCGAGCGGGTGGTTGCGGCCCAGCAGCGCCACGGCGATGCCGTTGAAACCCTGCTGTTCGGCCAGGTTGTTCTGGTAGGCGTGCACATCGCCCATGAGGGCACGCATGCCCACCAGGCCGGCGAGCGCGCCCGACATCAGCATCGCCACGGTGACCATCCGCTTCGGGTTCACGCCGGTGACCCGGGCTGCGCCGGGGTTGCCGCCCGAGGCGCGCAGGCGGAACCCGAACTTCGTCTTCCACACGATCACCCAGAAGAACACCAGCACCAGCAGCGCCACGATGAACATGCCGTTCAGTCGGCGGTCGACGATGTCGGGGAACCAGGCCGAGGTGGGCAGCTCCTTGGTCTTCACAAGCAGGCTCTCGGAGGCGCTGTCGACGCGGAAGAACTTGTCGAACGACCAGGCCACCAGGCTGAGCGCGATGAAGTTGAGCATGATCGTGGAGATGACCTCGTTCACCCCACGCTTCACCTTCAGGTAGGCGGCGATGGAACTCCAGGCGGCACCGGCGGCCATGGCCACCACGAGGCACAGCAGGATGTGCAGCGGCGCCGGCAGCTTCACGGCGGCGCCGATGACAGCGGTGGTGAGCAGCGCCACCCGCATCTGGCCCTCGACGCCGATGTTGAACAGGTTCATCTTGAACCCGATGGCCACGGCGGCCGCCGAGATCATCAGCGGCGTCGCCCGGTTCATCGTGCCGAGCAGCACTTTGGTATCGCCTGCGGCGCCGAACAGGGTGGAGTAGGCCTCGATGGGGTCTTTGCCGGTGATGAGCAGCAGTACGGCGCAGATGACCAGCGCCACCAGCACGGCCAGCACCGAACTGGCCGAGGTGACCGCGATGCGCTGCAGTTTCTGGCGGTCCATCACGATGCCTCCTGCATCTCGCCGGTCATGTAGAGGCCGAGTTGTTCGGGGGTGACCGTGTCGGGGTCGAGTGAGGCCGTGATCCGGCCGTCGAACATCACGAGGATGCGGTCGGACAGGCCGATCAACTCCTCGAGGTCGGCCGAGATGAGCACCACGCCGAGGCCGGCGTCGCGAGCGTTGCGCAGTTCGTCCCAGATGGCGGCCTGGGCGCCCACGTCGACACCGCGGGTGGGGTGGGCGGCCAGCAGCACCTTCGGCTTACTGGCCATCTCGCGCCCGACGATGAGCTTCTGCTGGTTGCCGCCCGAGAGGGCGAATGCCGGCACCTGCTCGCTGGGTGTGCGCACTCCAAAGCGCTCGATGACCGCCCGGCTGTCGGCTTCCATCTTGCTGCGCAGCAGGAACGGACCCTTCGACATGCCTGGCTCGTCCTCACGGCCGAGGAAGGTGTTCTCCCACAGCGGCGAATCGAGCAGGAGGCCTTCGCGGTGGCGGTCGAACGGGATGTACGAGATGCCCTTGCCGAGCCGCTCGCTGGTGGGTGCCGTGGTGACGTCCTCGCCGGCCAGCACCACCCGTCCGTGGGGTGCCGTGTCGCCGGGAGCGGCGGCGACGATGGGGGTGAGGCCCAAGATGGCCTCGCACAGCTCGGCCTGGCCGTTGCCCTCCACACCGGCGATGCCCACCACCTCACCCGAATGCACGATCAGGCTGACGGCTTCGAGTGCCAGCTTGGCGCCCTTCACAGCGCCGGCAACATCGACAGAGTCGACCTCGAGCAGCACCTCGTCGCCGATGGTGGTGGTGCGCCCGGACGGGTCGGGCAGTTCGCTGCCCACCATCAGCTCGGCCAACTGCCGACGGTCGACCTCGTGCGGGGTGGTGGTGGCCACCGTCGTGCCCTGGCGGATGACCGTGATGTCGTTGCTCACCGCCAGCACCTCGTCGAGCTTGTGTGAGATGAAGATGACCGTGGCGCCGTCGTCGACCAGGCGGCGCAGGGTGACGAACAGTTCGTCGACCTCCTGGGGCACGAGCACGGCGGTGGGCTCGTCGAGGATGAGGATGCGGGCACCGCGGTAGAGCACCTTCAAGATCTCGACCCGTTGGCGCTGGCCGATGCCGAGCGCGCTCACCGGCGCATCGAGGTCGAAGTCGACGCCGAGCGAGGCCATCAACTCGCTGATGAGGCGCTTGGCCTCGCCGAACTTGATGACCCCTCGGCCGCCGACGGGCTCGGCGCCGAGGATGATGTTCTCGACCACGCTGAGGTTGTCGGCCAGCATGAAGTGCTGGTGCACCATGCCGATGCCTGCGGCGATGGCGTCAGTGGGCGACTTGAAGTGCTTCTCGGCACCGTTCACGGTGATGGTGCCTTCGTCGGGCTGATGCATCCCGTAGAGGGTCTTCATCAGCGTCGACTTGCCGGCGCCGTTCTCGCCGACGATGGCATGAATGGTGCCGGCCCGCACGCGCAGGTCGATGTCGTAGTTGGCTCGTACGCCCGGGAAGCTCTTGCCGATGCCTTCCAGGACGACAGCGAACGGTGCCGACGTCTCGCTCACACATCCCCCCTCGTGACGGACTGACCGCACGCCACGGACAGCCCGGCCAGTATTCCACATGCCCCGGCGATGACTCCGAAAACGGCAATGGCCCGGGGGTGAACCCCCGGGCCATCGGCCGATCAGTGCTGATGACTGGTATCGAACGCCGAGGCGATCAGGGAGCGGTGGGCACCGTGATCTTGCCGTCGACGATGTCCTTCTTCAAGGCGTCGAGCTGATCCTTGAACTCGTCGATGTAGCCACCGGAGGTGGCGTAACCCACGCCGTCGTTCTTCAGGTCGAACACGTTGATGCCGCCCTTGGTGTCGCCGTTCTTGACGGCCTTGATGGTCTCGTACACGGCCACGTCGACACGCTTGAGCATCGAGGTGAGGATGACCTTCTTGGCGTCGTCGCTACCAGCGGTGAGGTACTGGTCGCTGTCGACACCGACGGCCCACTTGCCGGCCTCGATGGCGGCCTCGATGGTGCCGGCGCCCGAACCACCAGCAGCGGTGTAGACGACCTCGACGCCATCGGCGTACCAACCGGAAGCGATCTCCTTGGCGCCGGCCACGTTGCCCCATGCCGAGTTGTCGCCGGCGGGCCCGAGGTACTTGACCTCGACGGTGATGTCAGGGTTGATCTGCTTCGCACCAGCGGTGTAGCCGGCCTCGAACTTCTTGATGAGGTCGATCTCCTGGCCGCCGATGAAGCCGATCTTGTCGCAACCGCACTTGAGGGCGGCGGCGGCACCGACGAGGAACGAACCCTGCTCTTCAGCGAAGATGAGGCTCTTCACGTTCGGGGCGTCGACCACCGAGTCGACGATGCCGAAGGTGATGTTGGGGTTGGCCTTGGCGATCTCGCCCATCGGGTCGGTGAACATGAAGCCCACACCGACGACGACCTTGGCGCCGTCGCCGGCGAGCAGCTCGAGGTTGGCCTTGCGGTCTTCGTCGACGGTGGCCTCGAGCTCCTTGAGCTCGATACCGAGGTCGGTCTTGGCCTTGTCGCCACCGGCGGCAGCCGAGTCGTTGAAGGTGCCGTCGCCGCGACCACCGGTATCGAATGCGATGCCGGCGAGGAAGTCGCTGCTGCCCGAACCCGAGTCGCTGTCGTCGCCGCAGGCTGCGGCGACGAGGCCGAGCGAAGCGACGAGTGCGAGCGCCATGACGCGCTTGCTCTTGATCATTGGTCTCCCCCTAGGAGTGTTGGTGATGGAAGGATTTCCATGAGCCATGCTACCCATCCGAGCGGGCGACGTCGGCAGCGTTGCACCGCGCCGTAACATTTCCCCGATCGATCCGATGGAGCCTCTCGACGCGCCCGACGCGCCCCTCCCCGACGTGCCCGACGAGTTGCTCGACACGGCGTCCGACGACGACACCTGGTTCGCTCCGTCCACCGGGTCGGCGGCTCGACCACAGCCGGGCCGGCGGGTGAGCCGCCAGCGCTACCTGGTGCGCCGCCTGGCGGCGCTCGGCGTGCTGGCCGTGCTGGTCATCGGTGCGATCCAGCTGGTCGACGCGTTGTTCGGCAGCGACGGCGATTCGGCGGCCGCACCGGTCGACACCGGCGTGGTCGTGGATACCGCAGCGCCGGCGGTCACCGACGTGAGCGAGTCGACGACACCGATCCTCGCCCAGCCCCCGCCCACACCCGACAACCCGGCGCGGCTGCTCATCCTGGGCGACTCCGATGCAGGCGCGTTCGGCCCGTACCTCGAGACGCTGATGAACGAGACCGGGATCGTCACCACTCAACTCGACTACAAGGTGTCGTCGGGTCTGTCGCGCCCCGACTACTTCGACTGGCCGGCGCACATGGCCGCGGTGGTGCCGGCCGCCGACCCCGACATCGTCGTCGTGACGTTCGGCGGCAACGACGCCCAGGCAATCACCGACGTCTCGGAGAAGGTGCTCGTAGGGGTACCCACCGGCGAGGAGGGCGGCGACGTCGAGTGGCGGGCCGAGTACGGGGCCCGCGTCGGCGCGGCCATGGACCTGCTCGCCGCCGAGGGACGCACGCTGGTGTGGGTGGGCATCCCCAACGCCAAGGACCCCGACTTCACGGCGCGGTTGCAGGTGCAGGACGAGGTGGTGCGGGCAGAGGTCGCCAAACGCCCCGGGGTTCGCTACGTCGACACCTGGCAGCGCTTCTCGGGCAACGAGGGCGGCTACGCCGAGTACCGGATCGACCCCCGCGACGGCCAGGGTAAGGACGTGCGCGCCGACGACGGCTTCCACCTGAACGTGGCGGGCGCCGAGATCCTGGCGCTCGACATCACCGAGGTCGTGCGCGCCGCGCTGCGCGAACGGGGTGCGGCACTGTGATGCGGCCGCTGTCCGCTGTGCTGGTGGTCACCGGGTGGTGCGTGCTGTTGTCGTGGCCGAGCGTTGCCCGGGCCTCGTCCGGGCAGGCCGAGGTGTGCGCCCGCGAGACGTTGATGTGGACCGGCGCGGTGTCGCTCGGTGCAGCCGCCGTGTCCGCCGACACCGGCCTGGCCGTGGCCGCACCGGCATCGGGCGAGCGATTGCGCACCGTTGGTGTGTCGGCCGACGGTCTGGCGGCCGACGGCAGCGCCCACGTCGTCACCGTCACCGTCGGAGGCACTGCCGCAGGTCCGGGTACCGTGGTGCCCGGCGGCGCGGTGCAGTTGCGCTACAGCGGCACGGTCGAGGTGGTGGTGTCAGGCGTGTCGGTGGTGATCGACCGCTGTGCCGCGGTGGCCTCGGAGGCACCGGTACCGGTTCCTGCGAAGGACCTGCCGAACACCGGTGGGCTCGGTCTCCTCGCCGGTGAGATCGGTGCGGCGAGCCTGGCACTCGGGCTGGTGGCCGTGCGACTGGGCCGGCCCCGGCCCGCTACTGCTGGCGGCCGCGCGCCTGGATGGCGGCGCGACGCTCGGCCACCCGCTCGGGGCTGAAGTTCGCCCGCTGCCAGGCCCGCCCGTCGGCTGCCTCGGTGGCCCACCCTGCCTCGTCGGCGTTGATGGCGGCATAGGTGCCGCGGATGTGGCGCACCCCCGGTTGGTCGTTGCCGATGATGTCGGTGGCGAGCGACCGGGTGAACGGCAGCAACTCGTCGTGCGGCACGACGTGGTTGACCAGGCCCCACTGCAGCGCCTCGTCGGCCGACAAGAAGTTGCCGGTGAAGCTCATCTCACGCGCCCGGCGCACGCCGATGGCTTGCGACAACAGCACCGTGAGGCCCCAACCCGGCATCACGCCCACCCGTGTATGGGTGTCGCCGAATTTCGCCCGCTCCGAGGCCACCAGGAAGTCGCAGTTGAGGGCGAGTTCGAACCCGCCCGTGACGGCCACCCCGTTCACTGCGCCGATGAGTGGTTTGGTGAGTCCGGGGAACGGGCCGCGCACCCCCGACGCGTTCACGCCGCCGTCGGCACCGGTACCGCCGAGGTTGCGGCCGGTGGAACCCAGTTCTTTCAGGTCGAGCCCGGCGCAGAACGCCGGGTCGGCGCCGGTGAGCACGATGACGTCGACGTCGTCGTTGGCGTCGGCTGACCGCATCGCCTCGGGGAGCAGTCGCAACACCTCGCTCGACAGGGCGTTGCGGGCTTCAGGACGGTTGAGGGTGATGGTGGCGATGCGATCGCTCACCTCGAGCAGCACGACGGACATGGGCGCGATCCTCGCGCGTCAGTCGCCTTCGTCGTCGGCCGGAAGGAACTGCAACTTCAGATCGCCGAGGCGAACCAGCGTGGAGGCCACCCAACCACCCAACGCTCCGAAGTGCTCGTCGAGCAGCTGGCTCGAACCATCGGCGAGGGTGGGCTCGGCCAGTTCGTACAGGCCTTCGTAGGTGACCTCCATCGCATACTGGGGTTGCTCGTCGGGGTCGTCGGCATAGGTGATCTCCACCGTGGTGCCCGCCCGCTCGAGGCGGCCGTCGCCGATGAGTGGACTGGTATCGGGCGCGATGTCGGCCAGCAGGGTCGGTGAAGGCTGCTCGCTGAGGCGCTGGATGCGCAGCACGATCTCGATCTCGATGGCAGGGAGCTGCTCGAGGATCTCGTCGACGTACCAGCGCCGGTACGCGGTCTGGCTCCATGTGGGCCAGTCGAAGGTGATGTGCGCCACCACGCGGGGCGGCAGCCCTTCGCCGGGCAGTCCGTAACTGGTCTCCCACGTGAGGTCGCCCAACAGCACATCGGCCTGGAAGTGTTCCTCGAAGGCCTGCCGCTCGAGGAACGCTGCCTCGAAGGCCTCGCGCAGCGCGCCGATCGCGTCGGTGAAGATGTGGTCGAGCATGCGTGGGCGACGCTACCCCTCGGGTGGCAGGGCCGTGGCAGAATCGCCCCATGTCTGATGCATCCAGCCCGTTGGTCCTCGTCGAACTCACGCCTGCCGATCCCGAGCAGGCCGCGGGTGGCCCGCAGGTTGCGACGCTCACCTTGAACAATCCCATCGAACGCAACACGCTCACTGCACCACTGGTGGCCGAGATCGTGGCGGCGATGGACCGCATCGAGGCCGATCCGACGGTGGGTGCCGTGGTGGTCACCGGAACTGCTCCGGCGTTCTGTGCGGGCGCCAACCTGGGCAACCTGGCCGAGGCCACCGAGGAGAGCCTCGGTTCCATCTACGAAGGGTTCCTGCGCATCGCCCGCAGCCCACTGCCCACCATCGCCGCAGTGAACGGCGCGGCCGTCGGCGCCGGGATGAACCTCGCGCTCGGCTGCGACCTGCGCCTCGCCGCCCGCAGGGCCCGATTCGACACCCGCTTCCTGCAGATCGGTATCCATCCCGGCGGTGGGCACACGTGGATGCTGCGCCGCATCGTCGGCCCGCAGGCGACGTTCGCCGGTGTGGTGTTCGGCGAGGTGATGGACGGCGCCGAAGCCGAGCGGGTGGGTCTGGTGCACCGCTGTGTCGACGACGACCAGTTGCTGGTCGTGGCGCGCCAGATGGCGGGTCGCGCCGCGTCGGCGCCGCGCGAGTTGGTGATCGAAGTGAAGAAGACCATCCAGGCGATGGCCGACGTCGATACCCATCCGGCCGCGGTGAAGCGCGAACTCGACCCGCAGGTGTGGAGCACGCGCCAACCCTGGTTTGCCGAGCGATTGGCTGCGCTGGCGAAGAAGATCTCGTCGAAGCCGGCCTGATCGCCCACCGCGGAGGGTGATCAAAACCGCGCACGATTGTTACCGAAAGGCCCTGTCGCGATCCGGCCGATGGGTTTACCGTGCGATCACGGGAGGCACATCAGCCCGTACGTTCCGAGAGACAACGGAGGTACCAGATGAGCAGTCGTCATCGCAGTCAGGAAGTGGCACCGCCACCGAAGATGGACCTGCGGGCGCACGCCCACAACGAGCGGCATCGCATCAACAGCGAGCTGCACGCGGTGGCGAGCCAGGTAAGTGCCGGGTCGGCTCCCGACGAGGTGCACGAGCCTGGCCGGGCGTGGGTGCCGTTGCATCACCACGATGCCGAGCGGGCGAAGGCCGATGCGGCCCGCCGTCCGGTGCGTCACTGGAAGACGAAGATGTGGAAGCGGCGCAGCGCGGTGCGCAAGGCGAAGGCGCAGGCCTTCCGCCTCGTCGCCGAGTGATCGGCGGCTAACTGATCCACACGGAGAGGAGTTCGTTGCGGCGCTGCTGCCACTCCTCCACCGTGATGCCATAGCGGATGTGGTCTTCCCACACGCCGTTGATCTCGAGGAACCGCTGCGCGACACCTTCTTCGCGGATGCGCAGTTTCTCCATCACCCGTCGACTGTTGGTGTTGCGCGGCACGATGCAGATCTCGAGCCGGTGCAGGTGCAGTTCGTCGAACGCGAACCGGATGAGCACCAGCACGCTCTCGGCGATGTACCCGTTGCCGGCCCGCGCCTGGTCGATCCAGTAGCCGACGGTGCCGCCCTGCATAGCGCCGCGGCTGATGGAGTTGAGGTTGATCTCGCCGGCGAAGAAGTTGTCGACGAACAGTCCGAAGCCGTACGCGAGGCCGGCGTGGCGCTCGCGGTCGCGTGCTGCGCACCGTGCGCTGAAGGCGTCGCGCGACCGGGTCGGGTCGGCCAGGCGGGTGAGCCGGGTGGGTTCCCACGGCACCAGCCAGTCCTCGTTGCGCACGCGGACCTCCGACCACTGCGGGAAGTCGGCGGGGCTGAGCGGACGCAGCATCACCCGCTGGCCGTAGAGACGCAGACCCGCCGCCGGCGGCAGCGAGGGGTGCCCGGTGCTGCTCATCGGCTCACCGTAACGTCGGCGAGTTGGAGGCGGCGCATCACACCGACCACGGTGCAGCACCCGGCCACCACCGAATCGACGAGGTCGGTTGGCAGACCCGGGTTGAGCCGACGCTGGGCGGCGGCCTCGGTGGCGAGGGTGCGAAAGACGTCTTCGGCCGCGCCACGCTCGAGCACGAACGGCAGGGGTGGCTCGCCGCCGTGCTCGACGGCCGCGACCGCTTCGGCCAGCGGGCCACGGAGATGCACCGCAGCACCGAGCAGATCGGGTCGTTCGATGACGAGGTCGTCGATGTGGTCGGCCACCGAGCCGATGGCGTTGGTGAGTTCCTCGGGCCGAGGCGGATCGCTCAAGAGGTGCTGGCGTAGCAGCAGGTCGATGCCGATGGGGAGCTCGCGGCTGAGCCGATCGCCCGGGTCGGCGGTGTGCAGGTCGATCACGAGCGCATGGGTGGCCAGGGTGACGACAGCGGTGGTTGACGTCTCCGTGGTCATCGTGCCTCCACCCGCGTCGTCGTGGCGACACCGGCCTCGGCGAGGCGGTCGGCCACCCAGCGGCCGATGGGGTCATCGCCTCCCGCGAGGTACCAGGCGTAGTGGGCGTGAAGGCATTTCACGCCCCGACGGGTGCCGGCGACCCCGCCGAAGGGGCGCGGACCCTGATGGCCGGGGTCGATGGTGGCGTCGCGTTCGGCTGCATAGCGACGGTGCGCGTCGGCGACGGCTTCCGGGTCGAGCTCGGCCTCGGCGCGGCGCACCGCCCCGGCCGCCTCGAGCCTGCTGACGGCCACCACCTCGGCGTGACCCACCAGCCAGTAGCGGGTGGGCATCGGGGTGCCGTCGTCGAGCAGGGCTGCGTTGCGCAGCACCACCGGGTCGCCAGCCACGTCGCGTACGACCACCTCATAGGCGCCGAGCGGCTCGCGGCCCAAGAGCCGACGGACTCGTTCGCGGTCGTCGACCGACGGCGCCGGAAGGGGAGCGATCGCCACGACCGACTGGATCAGTGGCGGCGGCGGCGCAGGCGCAGCACGAGCAGCAGCAACACGATGCCGCCCACAACGGGAAGCACCCGCTTGAGCACAGCGTTGCCGGCCAGACCGGACAACTCGATCGGCTCGTTGGCAGGGCCGTTGATCTTGCGGACGTTGTCGGTGGCGCCGCCAGCCGAGCTGCCAGCTGCCGATGTGTCATCGGTGGATGCCGCAGCCGGTTCGGCAGCGGGCTGTGCGGTGTCGGCCGTTGCTGCGGCTACGGGCTGCGCGGCGGCTGCCGTGGGCGCGGCCTCGCTGTCGGCCAGCATCGTGTTCAAGTTGGTGGCGAACTGGGTGATGAGCTTCTTGCTGACATCGCCCATGATGCCGCGGCCAAACTGGGCCACCTTGCCGGTGATGCGCAGGTCGGTCTCGACGACGCACTTGGTCTGGGTGGGGCTGATCTGCTCGAGCGACGCCGTGATGAGCGCATCGGCGTTGCCCTTGCCGGTGGTGTCGCGGCCCTCGCCGCGCAGTACGGCGCGATGGTTCACATCGTCGCGCTCGACGAAGCTGGCCTGGCCGCGGAAGGCGGCCGAGATGGCACCCAACTTCACCTTCACGACACCGCGGTAGACGTCGCCTTCGATCTCTTCGAGGGTGGCCCCCGGCATGCACGGCGCAATGCGCTCGACGTCGGTGAGCACGGCCCACGTCGTGTCGATCGGTTGGTCGACCGTGAACTCGTTCAGGAGTTTGTCCATCGCTCCAGATCCTCCAGGGTGTCGATATCGGCCGGCGACCCCTCGCAGGCGACCTCGTGGACGAGAGCGGGGTGATCGCGCAGCACGCTGCGGGCTCCATCATCGCCGATAGTGGGAACCAGCGGCCAGACGGACTGGTGGAGCCGCACCGGGTGCGGACCACGGCGACCAGCATAGGTGGCAATGACGATGGGCCACTCGGGCGCTGCATCGGCGACCGCCCGCCAGGTGGCCGGTGGCACGAAGGGCTGATCGGCGAGGCCGAAGACGATGGCGTCGGCCCCCAGCGCTGCGGCCTGTCGGAGGGCGGTGGCTACCGACGTGGCTTGGCCCGATGCCCAGGCGTTGTTGACGATCGAGGTGACACCGGCAGGGACGAGGCGTTCGGTGGCGCCGTGCACGACGAGTACCCCGACCGTGCTGTTAGCAGAGCCGGTGCCGGTGTCGGAACCCGGGCCGAACGCCTCGACGAGATGGCCGAGTGACTGCTCGTACACGGTGTACCCGGATGGCAGCACTGCATCGAGTTTGTGACAGCCGCCGTGGAATCGCGAGCCACTGCCGGCGGCGAGCAGGACGGCGAGAGTGGGCATCGGGGCAGGTTACGGGCCGAGAGGGCGTCGCGAGTCATGTCCGTCCGGCGTCGGAATGATGACGAAAAGATGACGAAGAAGTTGATTGTGTCGAAACGATGACGATAGTGTCGGCTCCGTTACGGCGATAGGGCGAGGCATTCGTAGTGCCTCACCCCATGGTCGCAACGGCTGCGGTGGCGCTCTCGTACGGCGCCGCTGCCGTGATCAGGGCGGCCGTCCCTCGGGGCGGTCGAGCGGTTCACGACAGCAGCGCACACCGTCGCGGTGTGCTGAACGAGGAGTCGTCACATGACGGTCACCAACCCAGCACCCAGTTCTCTGCCCACTTCGATGCGGCCCCGCGCCCGGCGTGCACGCGCCCTGGTGCTCGGTGGCGCCCTGGCCTGTGCCGTCGGCACGCTCGCCGTCCCCGCGGGCAGCGCTGGCGCCGCGCCGCCGGTGGCCGTCGCTGGCGTCGCTCGGCTCGACGACCCGGCCGCTGCCGCCGCCTCTGAGGCCCTCGTTCTGCTCGACCGCTGGGTCACCGACGGTGGAAGTGGCGCCGCAGCTGCCTACGCAGTGGCCCGCAACACGCTTGCCGCCGTCATTGCCGCCCGCCTCGAGCTGAGCGCTGAGGCGATGAGCTCGGCTTGGGCGGCCGCCGACCTCGAGCACCAGCAGGCGCTGCTCGCCGCCCTCAGCCAGTTGGGTGTGCCCTATCGGCGCAACACCAGCAAGCCTGGCCAAGGCTTCGACTGCTCGGGCCTCACCACCTATGCGTGGAGCCAGGCCGGGTTTGACCTGCCCCGCAACAGCGGCGCCCAGATCCGTGCTGCCGAACCGCGCGATGCAGAAACCGCCCAGGCCGGCGACCTGGTCCAGTACCCGGGCCATGTCATGATGTGGCTCGGCGTCGATCGGGCCATCGTGCACGCCCCGCAGCGCGGCCGCACTGTCGAGGTCGATGTGCTGAAGCGGCGCTCCATCCGTTTCGGCAACCCCACCGAGTGAGTCGCCGCCGCAGCGGCGGCGAGCAGTGCCTCAACTGTGGATGGGGCCCGAGGCATCGCGCAGCGACGGGGCCAGTCGCCCGGTTCGTCGAGCGATGATCTCGGCACAGATGGAGATCGCGGTCTCCTCCGGCGTGCGTGCCCCGAGGTTCAGCCCGATCGGCGACATCAGCCGGGCCAATTCAGTATCGGTGACACCTGCCTCGCGGAGCCGCTCGGTGCGCTTGTCGTGCGTCTTGCGGCTACCCATCACGCCGATGTAGCCCACCCGCGTGGCGAGCGCGCCGCGCACCGCGGGTACATCGAACTTCGAGTCGTGGGTGAGGACGCACACCGCGTCGCGGGTGCCGAGTTGGGCGCCGCGCTGGTCGAACAGCGGGCCTGGCCACGACACCACCACCTCGTCGGCAGCGGGAAAGCGGCGTCGGGTCGCGAACACCTCGCGGGCGTCGCACACGATGACGCGGTAGCCCAGCACCTTGGCCACGCGCGACAGTGCGGCAGTGAAGTCGACCGCCCCGAAGATCCACATCTGCGGCGGAGGCGCCCAGCTCTCGACGAACACCGACACCGTCGGTGAGTCGACCAGGTCTTCAGGAGTGGTCTGACCCTCGGGGCCGTAGTGGCGGATGCCCGAGCGTCCGGCTTCGAGTTCGGCAAGCGCATCGCGGGCGACGATGCGATCGAGTTCGGCGTTGCCGAGGCTGCCCTGCGGTTCGCCGTCGGGCACGACGAGCAGCTTGGCGCCAACGCCCACACCGTCGACGACGGTGACCAGCGCCGTGGGCTGCTGGCTGCGCAGCCGGTCGCGCAAAGTGGTGTACAGGCTCATCGCCGGCTCACCAGTCGAGGGCTTCGATGTAGAGGCGGATGGTGCCACCGCAGGTGAGCCCCACGGCAAAGGCTTCGTCGTCGCTGTAGCCGAACGACACGATGCCGGGGCCCCGTTCGCCGTGCAGGATGGCCATCGCCTCCGAGACGACGGCACCCTCCACACAACCGCCGCTCACGCTGCCGGCCACCTCGCCCTGATCGCTCACGGCCATGGCCGCACCTGGTTCGCGCGGACCCGACCCGAGGATGTCGACCACCCGCGCCACGGCGACCCGCTTGCCCTCGTGCTGCCAGCGATCGATGTCATCGAACAGTTCGCGCATGATGCTCCAATCCGTTCAGGCTGTGGGCCGAGATGACGGCGGCGAGTTCCTCCATCGCCGCCACCGAGTGCCCTTCGACGAAGGCGTCGACATACGGTAGGGCCGCCGCCATGCCACGTGCCAGTGGCGCGTAGCCCGGGGTGACCTTCAGCGGGTTCACCCACACGATGCGGTGGGTGATGCGTTGCAGACGCCGCATCTGCTCGCCCAGCAACTCGGGGTCGCCGCGGTCCCATCCGTCGGACAGCACCACCACGATGGCGCCACGACCCATGCCGCGCACACCCCACTCGTCGTTGAACGTGCGCAGGCATTCGCCGAGGCGCGTGCCACCGCTCCAGTCGACCACGCGCTCGCCGGCGCGCTGCAGTGCCCGGTCGGGGTCGCGGCTCGACAGTTCGCGGGTGACACGCGTGAGCCGGGTGCCCAGGGCGAAGGCTTCCACCCGCTGGCGTCCGGCCACCGCGGCCTGGATGAACCGCAGCAGGCCACGGGCGTAGGGCTCCATCGAACCGCTCACGTCGAGCAACAGCACCAGGCGGCGCAGCCGCTCGCCCGGTTCCAGCCAGTACCGCTCGATGGGCTCGCCGCCGGCCTTCAGCGAGGCGCGCACCGTCGAGCGGATGTCGGGCTTGCGCCCGCGCGACGAGCGCCGGTGCCGGAAGCTGCGCCGGGGCGGCCCGGCGAAGCGCAACGAGCTCATGTAGGCCTGGGCCTCGGCCAGTTCGTCGTCGCTGCACGCCGCGAAGTCCTTGTGGCGCAGCACCTCGGCGGCCGAGAAGCGCAGCTGCAGCATCGGGTCGTCGCTGGCCTCGCCCTGGTCGCCGTCGCCGCTGTCGTCGGAGCCGTCGTCGATGGCGAGCGTGATCTTCAGTGGTTCGGCCGGTTCGGGTTCGACCGTGCCCGACCGTCGCTCCCAGAACACCGCGAACGCGCGGTTGTAGAGGCCGATGTCTTCGGGTCGGTGCACCAGCGTGGCGCGGCCCGCCCAGTACACGCTGTCGCGGTCGTCGATACCCACCAGGCCGAGCGCCTCGCCGAAGTCGAGCACGCTGCCGATGGGCACAGCGAGGCCCAGTCGGCGCAGCAGACGGGCGTAGGTGACCGCCAGTCGGGTGCCCTGGTCGGCGAGGTCGGTCATCAGCCGTGGAAGGCGCCGCGCTCGAACGCCTGCTTCACGATGTCGGCGATGCCGGGCGCCTGGCGCACCTTGTCCTGGTCTTCGCGGTACTTCAGCACGGCGCCCAGCGTGGCCTCGACGGTGTGCTCGTCGAGTTCGCTCACCCCCAGCGCGGCGAGCGCCGTGGCCCAGTCGATGGTCTCGGCCACACCGGGCGGCTTGTACAGGTTCTTCGTGCGCATCACCTCGACGGCGGCGGCCACCTGACGGGCGAGGGGCTCGGCCACGTGCGGCACACGCATCCGCACGATCTTCACTTCGCGCTCGAACGTGGGGTGCTCGACCCAGTGGTACAGGCAGCGACGCTTCAGCGCGTCGTGCACATCGCGGGTGCGGTTCGAGGTGAGGATGACGATGGGCGGCCGGGCCGTGGTGAACACGCCGAGTTCGGGCACGGTGATCTGGTAGTCGCTCAGCACTTCCAGCAGGTAGGCCTCGAACTCGTCGTCGGCGCGGTCGATCTCGTCGATGAGCAGTACCGGCGGGTTCTCGCTGCGGTGATCGATGGCCTGCAGCAGCGCCCGCTTCAGCAGGAACCGCTCGTGGTAGAGCTGGTCCTCGAGACCACCGGTGCCCAGGTCGCGGGCCTCGCCCGAGGCCTCGGCGGCGCGCAGGTGCAGCAACTGGCGCGAGTAGTCCCAGTCGTACACGGCCTGCGATGCATCGATGCCCTCGTAGCACTGGAGGCGGATGAGGCGGCCGCCGGTCCAGCGGCTGAGCACCTTGGCCACCTCGGTCTTGCCCACGCCGGCCTCGCCCTCGAGCAGGAGCGGCCGCTTCAGCGACAAGGCGAGGAAGATCGCCGTGGCGAGTCCCTCGTCGGCGAGGTAGCCGTGCGCGGCGAGCGCGGTGGTGACCTCGGTGGGCATCGTGGAACTGGACATCGCCGCTCAGGTTAGGGCGGCTGCCATGCTGGTGCCCCATGGGAGTCGTCCGTTCCGTCCGTGTGCACGCGCCGCAGGTGGCCCAGCTCGATCTCGTCGTCGAGTCGGCCGCGAGCGGCGCGCGCCGTACCGTGGCGATGCAGCGCGACGGCGGCCACTGGACGGCCGCCGTGGAGGCCGACGACGGCGACCGCTACTGGCTCGTCGCCGACGGGGTGGGCCCGCTGCTCGACCCCGCTGCCGCCGACGTGGAGCTGGTCGATGGTGTGCCCCTCGGCCGGTTCCGTGGTGCGTGGCCAGCGGGACAGCGAATCGCCCGACTGCACCCCGACCCGGTGGTGTACGAGATGCATGTCCGCGGCTTCGCCCGGTCGTTCGAAGGGGTGGTCGAACGGCTCGACCATCTCGTCGATCTCGGCGTGAACGTGATCGAACTGATGCCGGTGCACCCGTTCGATCAGGCCGACAACTACTGGGGCTACATGCCCCTCGTGTGGGGTGCCGTCCACCGGCCCTTCGCCGCCGGCGACGACCCGGCTGCAGCGCTCGCCCACCTCGTTGCCGGCGCCCACGAACGCGGCCTCGAAGTGTGGCTCGACGTGGTGTTCAACCACACCGGCGAAGGCGATGCGGAACTGCCCACGCGCAGTCTGCGCGGCCTCGACGACGCCGGTTCGTACCTGCACCATGGCGACGGCAGCTACGTCGACGACACAGGATGCGGCAACACCATCGACCCGTCCGACCCGACGGTGCGTCACCTCGTGCTCGAGGCGTTGGAGCGCTACGCCGCGTTGGGCATCGACGGGTTCCGCTTCGATCTCGCCTCCATCCTCACGCGCGACGGCGGAGAACTGGTGCGCCGCATCGGCGACTGGGCCCAGGCGCGCGGCGTGCGCCTGGTGGCCGAGGCCTGGGACCTCGCTGCGTACCAGGTGGGCCCCGGCTTCCCCGATACCCGATGGGCCCAGTGGAACGACCGGTTCCGCGACGACGTGCGCGGCTTTCTGCGCGGCGAGCCGGGCCGGGTGCCGGGCATCATCCAACGCGTCTCGGGTAGCCCCGACCTGTTCCCCGACGACCCGGCGCGCAGCATCAACTTCGTCACCGCGCACGACGGCCTCACCCTGCACGACCTCACCATCGTCACCAGCGACCGCCACCGTTCGTGGGACTGCGGGCCCGAGTTGCGGCCGCAGATGCTGCGCAACGCCTTCACCCTGCTGCTGCTGTCGGCCGGCACACCGATGTTCGTGATGGGCGACGAGTTCGCCCGCACCCAAGAGGGCCACGACAACCCGTACGACATCGACAGCCCGCTCACCTGGGTCGACTGGAGGCGCCTCGACGAGTGGCAGCCGCTGTACCGGTTCGTGCGATCGCTCATCGCCTTGCGGCGCCGCGTGGGCGGCGAACTACTGCGTGGCGGCGTGCGCTGCTACGGCGTCGACGCGATGCCCGACGAGCGCCACGAGAGCCGCTCGCTGGCCTGGGCCACCGACGCGCTGTACGTGATGGCCAACATGTGGTGGGAGCCGCTGACGTTCCGGGTGCACGAACCGGGGCCGTGGCGACTCGAGCTCGTCACGGCGTCGGAACCGGCCACAGCGCGATCCGGCGAGGTGTTCGTCGGCGGCGATACCGTCGTGGTTCCCCCGCGATCGGTCACGGTGCTGGCCGGAGAGAGCGTTCCGCGATGATCGTCGACATCCAACTCAACCCGGCGGTCGAGCCCTGGCCACGTCTCATCGAGGGTGTGCTGGCCGCCGAGCAGGCGGGGTTCGACACGGTATGGGTGTTCGACCACTTCGACGGCAAGCTGCTGTCGGGCACCACGATGATCGAGTGCTTCACCCTGCTGGGCGCCTACGCGGCAGCTACCACGCGCATCGGCCTCGGGTCGATGGTGGTGAACATCGCCAATCGCAATCCCGGTGTCATGGCCATGGCGGCGGCGTCGGTGCAGCACATCAGCGGGGGTCGGCTGCGGCTCGGCCTCGGGGCAGGTGCGGCGCCCGGCACGATCTGGTCGGCCGAGCACCGCGACCTGGGCATCGATCTCGGCCGCACCATCGCCGAGCGGCACGCCCGATTCGAGGCCGGTCTCGACGAACTCGACCGGCTGTGGTCGCCCGCCGCCCACGGTGCGGAAGACGACGCGCCTGCCTACCCGCGGCCCACGCCACGCCCGCCGGTGTACGTGGGCGTGAACAGTGTGCCCCTCGCCCAACTGGCGGCCCGACGCTGCGACGGTTTGAACGTGCGTGCCGATCACGACGACCTCGAGGTGCTGCTCGACGCGGCACGGCTCGAGCGGGCCGGTTCGGCTCGCGCTACCGAGCCGTTCACGAACTCGGTGTGGACACGTTGGGACGACGCCCTCGCCGACCCCGATCACCCGCGGCGTCGGTACTGGGCGTCGATCGGTGTGGGGCGCCTGGTGATGACCTGCCTACGTCCGTACGACCTCGACGCCATCACCCGGTTCCTCGGCTGACGCCGGCCGGTCAGACGAAGCGCAGTTCGCGCGCAGCCTGCTCGAGTTGGTCACGGAAGCGGGGATGGGCCACGGCGATGAGCGCCCGCGTGCGCTCGCGGATGGACCGGCCGCGCAACTCGGCCACGCCGAACTCGGTGACCACCATGTCGACGGTGTTCTTCGGGGTGGTGACCACATCGCCGGCCGCCAGTTGCGGCACGATGCGGCTCACCTCGCCGTCGCGGGCGGTCGATTGGAGCACGATGAAGCTCTGGCCGCCCTCGCTGTAGGCAGCACCGCGGGCGAAGTCGCTCTGGCCGCCCGACGACGAGTAGTACCGCCCGCGGATGGTCTCGCTCGCGCACTGGCCGAGGAAGTCGACCGCCAGGCTGGCGTTGATCGACACGAAGTTCGCGTCGCGGGCGATGACGCGTGGGTCGTTCACATACCGCGCCGGCCACAACTCGACGGTGGGGTTGTCGGCGATGAAGTCGTACAGCCGCTGAGTGCCGAGGGCGAAGGTGCCGATCACCTTCAGGCGGTTGTTGGTCTTGCGGGTGCCGTTCACGGTGCCCGATTCGATCAGGTCGATCAGACCGTCGCTCATCAGCTCGGTGTGCACGCCGAGGTCGCGGTGGCCGGTGAGGTGGGCGAGCACGGCGTTGGGGATGGCGCCGATACCGGCCTGGATGGTGGCGCCGTCGGGCACCCGCTCGGCTACGAAGGCGCCGATGCGCCGGTCGACGTCGGTGGGCACGGCGGGCGGCACCTCCACCAGTGGGTAGTCGGCATGCACCCAGCCGTCGACCTGCGACACGTGGATCTGGTTGCGGCCCGCGGTGCGCGGCATCCGCTCGTTCACCTCGACGAAGAACGGTGCCCGGCCGATGAAGCTCGCGGTGTAGTCGGCACTGACCCCGAGCGAGAAGTTGCCGTGGCGATCGGGTGGCGACACAGCGGCCAGCACGTAGGGCCGCGTGGCCCGGCGCCGCATCAACTCGTAGACCTCGGAGAAGTGGTTGGGAACCAGGTCGATGGTGCCCTCGTGGAAGCGCTCGCGGGTGACGTGCGACAAGAAGTACGAGTAGTGCCGCAACCGGTCGCCGAAGGCGCCGTGGAGGCTGGGCCGGTCGTGCAGCGCATGCATCTGGTGCACGCTCACGTTGTCGA
The DNA here is from genome assembly GCA_044359565.1 of Ilumatobacteraceae bacterium. Classification (GTDB taxonomy): domain Bacteria; phylum Actinomycetota; class Acidimicrobiia; order Acidimicrobiales; family Ilumatobacteraceae; genus VFMC01. The sequence continues at coordinate 19,972 of JBIKLX010000003.1, read as the reverse complement.
GCCGCTCGGCCCCGGCCTCGACGGCGTCGAGCAGGGTGACCGGCTCGCCGTTGGCGATGGGCACGATGAGTTGGGTGTGCGGCCCGATGCGATCCACCATGGCGCCCGCATCCGAGCGACGGGTGGCGTGCAGCAGGTCGTCGGCGCTCACGAGTCGAAGCCGAGACCGAACCGATCGAGCCCGCGCAGCCACAGGTTGCGTTTCCCGGTGCGGTCTTCCCGGTCGAGCGACCAGCGTGTGGTCTGGATGCCGATGAACCGGAACGGCTCGGGCGGGAACGGCAGCGGCTTCTCCTGCACGAACTGCGTCTGAGTGGCGATGGATCGCTTGCCGTCGAGAAGGTCGAGCATCACCTCGCCGCCGAAGCGGGCCGAGGCAACACCCAGGCCGGTGTAGCCGAGCGCGTAGGCGACCCGACCCTGCCAGGCCTGTCCCCAGAACACGCAGAACCGGCTACAGGTGTCGATGGCGCCGCCCCACAGATGGGTGAACTTCAGCCCCTCGAGTTGGGGGAAGGTGTCGAAGAAGTGCTTGCTCAACTTCGCCCACGTTTCGGGCCGGCTCTCGAGTTCGGTGTTCATCTTGCCGCGCCAGTAGTACACGGCGTCGTAGCCGCCCCACAGGATGCGGTTGTCGGCCGTGAGGCGGTAGTAGTGGAACTGGTTGGGGATGTCGGACAGCCCCTGCCGGTTGGTCCAGCCGAGGTCGTCGAGCTGCGCCCTCGACAGCGGCTCGGTGACCATGCAGTAGTCGTACACCGGGGCGATGTAGTGGCCGATGCGCGACAGCAGCGGCTTGAACGCGTTGGTGGCCAGCGCCACCTTGCCGGCCCGGATGCGCCCGAGCGGCGTGTTGATGAGCACGCCCACGCCGTCTTTCTCCATCGAGGTGGCCTTGGTGTCTTCGTAGATGCGCACGCCCAGCGACATGGCCGCGGCCTTCAGGCCCCACACCAGGCGGGCAGGGTCGACGATCGCGGCCCGGTCCTTGCGCCACAACCCGCCGGTGTACGTGGCCGAGTTCACCTGACGGCGCATCGCCTCGGTGTCGAGCCACTCGACCTTCTGGCCGAGCGAGCGGAGTTGGTGGTAGTCGTCGCGCAGTTCGTCGAGGTACGACGGAGCGTGCGCGGCGGTGGCCACGTCGATGACACCGGTGCGCTCGTAGTCGCAGTCGATGTTGTAGCGCTGGATGGCCGACTCGATGTCGTTGAGGTTCTTCAGCCCCAATTCCTCGAGGAGGGCGATCTCGTCGGGGAAGCGCTCCTGGCCGTTGGCCACACCGTGGGTGAGGCTCGACTCCATGAATCCGCCATTGCGGCCGCTGGCCGCCGAACCGATCTCGTGCGCGTCGATGAGTACGACATCGCGCGACGGGTCGCGCTCTTTGGCGATGATGGCCGTCCACAACCCGGTGTAGCCGCCACCCACGATGCACAGGTCGCACGTCTCGGTGCGCACCAACGTGGGGTTGCTGTCGGGCTCGTCGCTGTCTTCGTACCAGTACGGATACGGATCGGCATCGGCGATCGCATCGAGATGGAAGGGCTGGATGCCGTACTCGTTGTCGTCGCTCGTCATGATGATCACCCGCTCGCTGCAGGCTACCCCGCGCGCCGGCGCTGGCGGTCTCACCGGCAGTCGTTCGGGTACCGTCGGGCCATGGATCTGGGATTGCATGGTCGCCGCGCCGCTGTAGCCGCGGCATCGGGTGGGCTGGGGTTCGCCTCAGCCAAGTCGCTGGCCGATGAGGGAGTACGTGTCGTGATCTGCGGCCGCGACCGTGGCCGGATCGAGGCGGCAGCGGCCGAGATCGGGCACGGGTGCATCGGCCTCGTGCACGACGTGTCCGATGCTGCCGGTGGGGCAGCGTTCGTGTCCGTAGCCTCCGAGGCGCTCGGCGGGCTCGACATCGTCGTCGCCAACGGCGGCGGTCCGCCCCCCGGCACGTTCGCCAGCACGCCGGTCGATGTCTACGACACGGCGCTCGACCTCAGCCTGCTGTCGGTGGTGGGCATGGCCAAGGCCGCCATCCCGGCCATGCAGGCGCAGCGATGGGGGCGCTTCGTCGCCATCACCTCGGTGTCGGTGCGTCAGCCCATCCCCACGCTCATCTTGTCGAACACTGCACGCGCCGGGGTGACGGGGTTCTTGAAGACGGTTGCACGCGAGGTGGCGAGCGACGGGGTCACCGTCAACTCGGTGCAGCCGGGCCTCCACGCCACCGACCGCGTCACGTCGCTCTACGGCGGCGACACGGCCGCGGTGGCCGCCGACGTGCCGGCCGGGGTGCTGGGCCAGGCCGCCGACTTCGGCGCCATCGTCGCGTTCGTGTGCAGCGACCAGGCCAAGTACGTCACCGGCCTGCAGTTGCACGTCGATGGCGGTTCCTACGCCGGGCTGCAGTGACCGGCGGGAGTGCCCGGAAGCACGGTGAGGTCGAACCCAGCCATCGCCGGATCGAAGGTGGCGATGGCGGTGATGTGCTCGCGGCGTAGCAGCACCAGGGTGATGGCCGCATCGGGGTCGACCGCCACCGGAAGCCGGAGCCGTTCGGCAGCGCGCCGGTGCTGGCCGGCGACATGGATCGTCTCGACCGGTGCGAACAGGGGATCGCGCCCGTCGTTGCCGTTCGGGTGGGCAGCCGCCAGGTGGTCGACGCGAGCGCGTAGGCGCAGTTCGTTGCGCCTGTAGCAGTCGAGCAACTCGGTGTAGGCGGCCGCCGCGGCAGGTCGATCGGGATGCCCCGGGTCGACCAGCGCATCCAGGAACGAGCGGTCGAGCAGGACCGTGGGTGGGGTCATCGTCACTGCGTCATCCCTCGAGCGCGTTGCGGGCCTGCTGGGCGCGTCGATCGCGCTGGCGGCGCTCGATGCGGTTCCACACGAGGAACGAGACGCCGACCAGCGCCCAACCCACCAGACCGTCGATCACCCAGTGCTCGGCGAAGTAGACGAGCGCGGTGAGCATCGTGAGCGGGAAGAGCATCATCAGTGCCTTGCCCCACCACGGCTTCACCATCGGCAGGAAGAAGGTTGGCACGAACAGCGCGAACCCCGCGTGCAGCGAGGGCATCGCCGCGACGGCGTTGGTCCAGTCGAGTGCGTTGTTCCAGTCGTGGAAGAAGCCGTAGAAGCCGAGCGACTTCAGGCCTTCGCCCGTGTGGCGGGCCAACGGCGGCAGCACCTGGTACGGGTACTTGGGGCTCGCCACCATCCACGGCGGTGCCGTGGGCAGCAGCACGAACATCGTGCACGCGATGGCCAGCAGCGTGGCGAAGCGCTTCATGAAGCGCTTCCACTGGTAGCGCCGCGTGGCCCACAGTACGCCGAGTGCCACCACCGGTAGCCAGAAGTGGGTGTAGTAGGTGAGCGACAGCACCTGGTCGTACCAGTGCACGTTGCCACGTTCGTAGAGGCGCTGTTGCAGCCACACCGTGGGGTCGGCGCCCAAGAACAGCACCCGGTCGATGTTGAGCATCGCGTGCACCTGCAGTGGCATGCCCACCCGGTCGGCCAGGCCGCGGGTCATCTCGTAGCCGAACCACATCAGGCAGTACAGCCCAGCATCGAGTGCCAGTTGCGCCCACCGCCGCCACGGCCGACCGAGGTTGGCGCACAGCAGGAACAAGCCCAACGCGGCCGCCACCGAGATGCGGTCGGTGACGAGGCCGCGGTTGCGGGTCCACCACACGTAGGTGAGGCCGTACCCGATCATCATCGCCACGCGTGTGTAGTGGAACGGATCGAGTGGCACCAGTCGGGCGATACGCCAGCGGCCGTCGGCTGTGCGGGCACGGGGATCGCCCGTCTCGCCGCGCTCGCCGGAGGAAGTGGGGAGATCGGCCTCGGCGAGCATGAGACGAGACGTTACCGAACGTTCACCGTCTGTTCATGGCGTTGCGTCCGCCGCCACCTGGCGGGCGCGGTGGGCGTCGACCGGGGCGATGCCGTGCAGGATGGCCGCGATCGTCTCCACCCCGTCGACCAGGCGCGGGCCCGGACGCACCACCAGCGCGTTCGCGTCGATGGCCCACACCGGTGCGCTGCAGCCCAGTCGCTCGGCAACCGTTGCCGCCTGCGCGACGGCGGCGTCGACACCGAATCCGCAGGGGGCCACCAGCACGAGGTCGACGTCGCGGGCGGCCTCGACGAGTTCGGGCCAGGTGGCCGGCACCGAGCGGCCACCCGGCCGGGCGAGCACGGGTACGCCGCCGGCCCGCTCCACCAGATCGGGCACCCAGTGACCGGCCAGGAACGGCGGCTCCACCCACTCGATCACCAGCACCCGCGGTGGCTCCGCTGCTCGGGCTGCCACGGCTGCGGCGACGGCGTCGAGACGGTCCTGCAGGCCGGCGAGCAACTCGTCGCCGCGGTGCGGCACACCACATGCGCCAGCCACCGCTGGAATCGTGGCCAGCACATCGTCGAGGGTGTGCGGGTCGAGCGTCACGACGTCGGCGGTGCAGCCGAGGTGATCGAGTGCAGCGTCCACCTCGCCGCTCGGCAACGCGCACACCCGGCACAGATCTTGGGTCAGCACCACATCGGGCGCGCACTGCGCGAAGAGGGCCTCGTCGAGCACGTACAGGTCGTCGCCCGCCGCCACCTTGGCGCGCACGAGCTCGTCGATGGCTGCCGGGCTGAGGCCATGGGTGTCGAGGCCACCCACCACGATGTGTCGTCCGGTGCGGGCCTCGGCCGGGTGATCGCACTCGAAGGTGACGCCGACCAGGTGGTCACCCAGGCCCAGGGCGAAGACGATCTCGGTGGCGGAGGGGAGGAGCGAGACGATGCGCACCCCGCCAGTGTGGCCGCTGCCGTGCGCAGACGCGACAACGGGGCCCGTGCCGCCGCGAACGGCAGCCCGGGCCCCGTCGGCGTGAACTACTTGCTGGCCTGCTCGAGGGCCCGGCGCACCAGCACCTTGGCCAGGTGCACGCGGTACTCGGGCGTGGCGTTCAGGTCGCTCTGCGGCTCGGACTCGGCGGCGGCCTGCTCGGCCGCGTCGGCGATGGACGCGCCACCGGCCAGGGCCGAGCTGACGCTCGAGGCGAGGATGGGCACGCTGCCCATGTTCACCAGCGCCACACCGCTGTCGCCGTTGCGTCGCCAAGCGGCGACACCGACGATGGCCCAGTCCTGTGCGCGGCGGTTGAACTTCTGGAAGCTCCAGCCGGCACCGTTCATCTTCGGCACGCGGATCTCGGTGAGCATCTCGTCGGGCTCGAGCGCCGTCTGCAAGAAGCCGTGGAAGAACTCCGTCGCCGGGATCTCGCGGGTGCCGTTGGGGCCCTGGGCCACGTACGTGGCGCCGAGCGCCAGTGTGGTGGCCGGCAGGTCGCTGGCCGGGTCGCTGTGGGCGATCGAGCCGCCGATCGTGCCGCGGTGGCGCACCTGCGGGTCGCCCACGTGGCCGGCAGCATGGGCCAGCAGCGGCACGTGCTCGGCCAGCACCGGGCTCGTCTCGACATCCATGTGTCGGGTGAGCGCACCGATGGCGATGTGGTCGCCGGCGTCGCGGATGTACGACAGATCGCTCACCCGGCCGATGTCGACCAGCACGCTCGGTTGGGCCAGTCGCAGCTTCATCAGCGGCAGCAGGCTGTGGCCACCGGCGAGGAACTTGGCCTCGTCGCCGTGCTGACCGATGAGGCTGATGGCCTCGGCGGCCGAACCGGCCCGGACATATTCGAAGGGTGCGGGGATCACGTGTTGGCTCCTTGCTGCGCGTGGTGAATAGCTTTCCAGACCGTCTGCGGACTGGCCGGCATGGCGATGTCGGTGACACCCAGGCCGGACAGTGCGTCGACGATGGCATTGATGACGGCGGGTGCGGCACCGATGGTGCCTGCCTCGCCGATGCCCTTCACGCCCAACTGGTTGGTGGGCGACGGGGTGATGGTGTGGCCGAGGGTGATCGGCGGGACATCGCTCGCTGCGGGTACGAGGTACTCGGCGAGCGAGGTGGTCTTCAGGTTGCCATCGGTGTCGTAGACGGCCTCCTCGAACAGCGCCTGGGCCATGCCCTGCACGACGCCGCCGTGCACCTGGCCCTCGACGATGAGCGGGTTCACCTGGTTGCCGCAGTCGTCGACGGCGACGTACTGCAGCACCTCCACCTGGCCGGTCTCGACATCGACCTCGACGGTGCAGATGTGGGTGCCGAACGGCCACGAGAAGTTCGGCGGGTCGTAGGTCACCTGGGCCTCGAGGTTGGGCTCGAGGCCGTCGGGCAGGTTGTGGGCGGTGAAGGCCTCGAACGCGATGGCGGCGAGCGGCATCGCCTTGTCGGGCGAGCCCTTCACCGTGAAGGTGCCACCGACGAACTCGAGGTCGTCCTCGTTCGCCTCCAACTGGTGGGCGGCGATCTTCTTGGCCTTGTCGATCACCTTGTCGCATGCCATCGCGACGGCCACGCCGCCGACGGGCAGCGAACGCGAGCCGTAGGTGTCGAGGCCGAGTGGCGCGAGGGCCGTGTCGCTGTGCAGTACGTCGACATCGTCGGGGCTGATGCCCAACTTGTCGGCGACGATCATGCTCCACGAGGTCTCGTGCCCTTGGCCGTGCGGCGACGTGCCGGTGACCACCTGCACCTTGTTGGTGGGCAGGATGCGCACTGTGGCGGCCTCCCAGCCACCCGCGCCGTAGTTCAGCGAGGCGAGCACCCGCGACGGGGCGAGGCCGCACATCTCGAAGTAGCTGCACACGCCGATACCGAGCCGCTTGGTGGCACCCGGCACGTTCTGCGTGGTTTGGCGGGCCCGCTTGCCGGCGTAGTCGGCCAGGCCGGCTGCCATGTCGGCCGCTGCTTCGTGGTCGCCGCTGTCGTACACCAGGCCGGTGAACGCCGTGTACGGGAACTGCTCTTTGCGGATGTAGTTGCGGCGACGCAACTCCATCGGATCGACGCCCATCTTCGCCGCGAGGGCGTCCATGGCGCGTTCGATGGCGTAGGTGGCCTCGGGCCGGCCCGCACCGCGGTAGGCGTCGGTGGGGGTCATCGTGGTGAACACGCCCGTGCAGCTGAAGTCGTAGGCGACGGGCAGGTCGTACACGCCGGCGTATAGGAACGCCCCGAGCAGCGGGATACCCGGGGTGATGAGTTGCAGGTAGCCGCCCATGTCGGCCAGCAACCGCACTCGCACCGCAGTGAGCTTGCCATCGGCATCGGCGGCGAGCTCGATGTGCTGCTTCTGGGCCCGCCCGTGGATGCTGGCCTGGGTGTTCTCGCCACGCTCTTCGTTCCAGCGCACCGGTGCCTTGTGCTTGCGGGCCAGGGCCACACACAGCAACTCCTCGGCGTAGACGTCGAGTTTGGCGCCGAAGCCGCCACCCACCGCGGGTGCGACCACCCGCATCTGGTGCTCGGGGATACCGAGCGTGAGGGCGGTCATCACCTTCAAGATGTGCGGGATCTGCGTGGCGCTGTACAGCGTCATGTCGCCGCCGAAGGGCTGCGGCACGGCGGCCACCGCACGCGGCTCCATGGCCATCGGGATGAGCCGCTGCTGCACGTAGTGCTCGCTCACGGTGTAGGCCGCGCTGGCGAAGGCCGCGTCGACCTGGCCCTCGGTACCTTCCACCTTGAGGTCCCACGTGTAACTGCGGTTGGTGCCCTCACCCTCGTGGATGATCACCCGGTCGCTCAGCGCGTCGTCGACGTCGATGATCGCGGGCAACGCCTCGTACTCGACGACGACGGCCTCGACCGCATCGCGGGCCGCTGCCTCGCTGGTGGCCAGCACGCAGGCGACGCCGTCGCCCATGTAGGTGACCTTGCCGACGGCCACGGGGTAGTGGGCCGGGTTCTTCATATCGGCCGTGACGGGCCAGGCGCTGGGCATGGGCGCAGCCCAGAGACTCATCAGGTCGGCACCGCTGTAGGCGGCGACCACACCCGGCATGGCCAGCGCGGCACTGAGGTCGACGCTGAGGATGCGGGCATGGGCGTAGGGGCTGCGCACCAGAGCGAGGTGCAGTGCCCCGGGGATGTTCAAGTCGTTGGTGTACTTCGCTTCGCCGGTGAGCAGCGCAGGGTCTTCCTTGCGCAGCCGCCGTGTCCCCAACACGGCACCTGGGCGATCGTCGATGATGGTCATGATCGGGTCCCCTTCCCGAGTGTCGTCACTCGCCTGCGCAGGCGAGGACGGCCTTGACGATGTTGTGGTAGCCGGTGCACCGGCAGAGGTTGCCTTCCAGGCCGAGGCGCACTTCTTCCTCGGTGGGGTTGGGGTTCTCCTTCAGCAGGCTCGAGGCCGCCATCACCATGCCGGGCGTGCAATAGCCGCACTGCAGGGCGTGGTTCTCCATGAAGGCCTGCTGCATCGGGTGCATCGTGCCATCGGCCGATGCCATGCCCTCGATGGTGGTGATCTCGGCACCATCGGCCTGCACGGCCAACACGGTGCAGCTCTTCACGGCCTCACCGTTCAGGTGCAGGCTGCATGCGCCACACGACGAGGTGTCGCAGCCGATGTTGGTGCCGGTGAGGCCCAGCGCCTCGCGGACGTAGTGGACGAGCAACGTGCGCGGTTCGACATCGCTGTCGTGCGCCGTGCCGTTGACGGTGACGCGGATCTTCATGAATGTCCCCTCGTGAGTGGGTGGTTCGGTGTGCCCCCAAGTTGGCGCAACCAATCATGCACCATTTTCGACCCCGCTCGCACATGGACGGTCGCGCAGTCGGCGATGGTCGGCGTGGCCTCGGTAGCATCACGCCCGGTGGAGATCGACGACATGGCCCTCCAGCGCCTGCGCGACGACGGGCAGCGCTACACGACGGGTCGGCGCGAGTTGCTGCACGCCCTGGCCGAGGCCGGTGAACCGCTCACCATCCCGATGATCCTGCGTCACCGCCCGGGTCTGGCCCAGAGCTCGGTGTACCGCAACCTGGCGGTGCTCGAGCAGGCCCGCCTGGTCAGCCGCATCACCACCGGCGACGAACACGCGCACTACGAACTGGCTGAAGACCTCACCGAGCACCATCACCATCACCTGGTGTGCAGCGAGTGCGGCCGGGTGAGCGACTTCACCCTGCCCGACGGCACCGAACGGCTGCTCGACGATGCCCTGCACCGTGCCGCCGACGCAGCCGCCTTCACCCTTGCCTTCCACCGGCTCGACCTGGTGGGCCGCTGCGCAACCTGCGCCGCGGGTTCGACCAACAGGGTCTCGACCAACAGGGACTAGACCAAGACGGTCTGGCGGGCGCGCTCGAGGCGGGCGGCCACATCGGTCCAGTTGACGATGTTCCAGACGGCATGCACGTAGTCGGCGCGCTGGTTGGCGTACTGCAGGTAGTAGGCGTGCTCCCACACATCGACGGCGAGCAGCGGCACGGCGCCCAGCAGATGGTTGTCCTGATGGGTGAGCAGTTGCTGCACGACGAGCCGTTGCGCGAGGGGCTCCCACGCGAGCACCGCCCAACCGCTGCCCTGCACCGTGGTGGCGGTGTGACTGAACAGGGCGCGGAACGAGGCGAACCCGTCGAAGGTCTCGTCGATCTCGCGGCGCAGCGGGCCGCCGGGTTCGCCACCGCCGTCGGGGTGCAGGTTGGTCCAGTAGATCGAGTGCAGCACATGCCCGCCGACGTGGAACGCCAGGGCGCGTTCGAGGCCGACGAGGTCGCCCCAGCGTTGCTCGGCGCGGGCCTGGTCGAGCTGCTCGAGCGCGGTGTTGGCGCCGGCAACGTACGCGGCGTGGTGTTTGTCGTGATGCAGTTCGACCACCCGGGCCGACAGGTGCGGCTCGAGATCGGCGGGGTCATAGGCGAGGTCGGGCAGCGAGTAGGTGGCCATGTGGGTCGGTCTAGCCGAGCCGACCTGCCCGGGGGTCGGGTCAGAAGACCCGGATGATGTCGCGAACGGACATCGCAACCAGGAACACCAGCATCAGGGTTCCGAACGCCGTGTAGCCCCAGCGCGCCCGGTGATCGACCCGCCAGAAGCGGCGCATGCTCGACACGATGCACACCGCGGCGATGATGCCGATGACGGCGCCGATCGCCGGGCCCACACCGGCGGCGAGGCCGAGGAACGGCAACACGAACGGCAGCACGATGTAGGTGAGCAGGCATCGCACCGCCGACACCATCACTGATGTCTGCATCGCCTTGCGTGCATCGGCGGCGGTTGCGTTCTCGACGCGGTCGACCCGCAGCAACGCGCGCATGAACCGATCGGCGGGTGGGCGTTCGACGGGAACGACGGCCGGTTCGGTGACGATCGACATCGCTGCCACTGTACCCATCGCGATCGGTGCCGGCGCCATCACCGGGTCGTCAGGTGAGGGCGCCGTGGAGCAGGCCCACGGTGGCGCCGCCGGCCACCAGCCAGGCCGAGTTGGGGCGCACCGTCAGCAGCAGCACCAGGGCGACAATCGCCACGGCCACGGTGAGCGGGTCGACCAGCGCCGACCCGGCCAGGCGCACCACGACGGCGGCCATCATGCCGAGCGATGCCGCGTTCACGCCGTCGAGCGCACCGCCGGCCCAGGCCGAGCGACGGATGAGCGGCACGATGCGCGCCAGGAGTGCGACGAACACGAGTGCCGGGGCGAAGATCGCCGCCGTTGCCACCAGTGCGCCGGGTAGGCCAGCCACCTGATAGCCGACGAACGTGGCCGTGGTGAACACCGGCCCGGGGGTGAACTGACCGATCGCGACGGCATCGAGCAGTTGCCGTTCGGTGAGCCAGCCGAGCCGGTCGACGAGGTCGCCCTCGAGGAACGACACCAGCACGTAGCCGCTGCCGTACAGCACGGCGCCCACCTTCAGGAACACCCAGGCCAGCCGCCCCAGCGTGGGGTCGGTGGTGGTGGCCGCGGCCAGACCGAACGGGGCGATGAACCACAGGTGCAGACGTTGGGCCGGGCGCAGCGCGCCCCGGTTGCGCCACAGCGCACCCACCACGGCAGCCGCGCCCAGCAGCACCAGTTCGTTCACACCAGTCAGCCAGGCGGCGGCAGCGCCGACAGCGACGGCACCGAGCACGATGTCCTTCACCGCCGTGCGGGCGAGGCCGACACATGCGTGGGCCACCACAGCGACGATGACGGGCACGATGCCGTACGACAGGTCGAGCGCTGTGGGGGTGGTGCCGTACCGGTCGTACAGCACAGCGAGCACCAGCACGATGGCCACCGCGGGCAGGATGAACCCGCATGCCGCAGCCACGAACCCGCGCCAGCCGGCACGGCGCAGGCCGAGGTGCACGGCCAGCTCGGTCGAGTTCGGACCCGGCACCAGGTTGGTGGCGCCCATCAGGTCGATGAAGGTCTGGTCGTCGACCCACTGCCGTCGCGTCACCACCTCATCGCGCATCATCGCGATGTGTGCTGCCGGCCCGCCGAACGCCGTGAACCCGAGCCGGGTGAACAGGCCCGCCACCTCGCGCCAGGCGGCGGGGTCGGGTGCCTGCGGCGCTTCGGCGGTGTCGTCGGTGGCGTCGATGGCGGCGAGGGTATCGCCGTCGATCGCGCCCCGAGACGGGATCAGCCGTCGAGCGAGCGCTGCTTGCGGTGGGCGAAGGTGAGGGTGAGCGCGCTGAGCACCACGATGGCCACCAGCCCGCCCCACGTGTCGTGCCAACTGACGCCCTGCAGGAAGCCTTGGCGGCCGAGGCGCAGGATGTAGGTGAACGGGTTGTAGCGGGCCACGGTGTGCAGCCAACCCGTCATCAGCGACAGCGGCGACTGGGCGTCGGTGAGGAACAGCGCATTGAACAAGGTGAGCTGCATCAGCGCCGCACCGCGCATGTCGCGGAAGACGAACGCGAGCCCCAAGCCCCAACCTGCCGAGATCGTCGCTACGCCGAGGCACGCGACGAGCAGGGCCAGGACGCCGAGCACCCAGTCGACGGGGCGGGCGCCCAGCAACAGGCCCACGCCCAGCACCGTGCCGACGACGATGAGCACGCGCATCCAGCACAGCATGAGCGGACCGAGGATCTGCGTGAAGCCCGGCGACGGCGCCATGCGCAGTCGGTCGTAGAAGCCGGTCTCGAGATCGCGCACGGTGCTGAACCCGAGGCCCACGCCGGCGAACCCGGCGCCCATCAGGCAACCGAGGGGTAGGAACCAGTTGATGGCCTTGTCGGTGGGGAAGCCGGGCACCTTGGTGATGGCGTAGAAGGTGCCGCTGAACGCGACCGCCTGGAAGATGGGCATCACCAGCGAGGGGATGAAGGCCGACGGCAGGCGACGGATGGAGCGCAGACCACGAATGGCGATGACCCACGACGAGCGCAGCAGCGTGCCGCCCGGTGCCTGCTCGCTGTCGTACGCGGTGGGGGAGAGCGAGGTGGTGGTCATCGTGCCGCCAGTCGACCGTTGAGTGCCCGCAGGGCGATGCCGATCGAGACGATGCCGATGGCCACCGGGATGAGCAGCGCCTCGGCGAGGTTGGTGGCCGACAGCGAATCGATCGTGAGGCCGCGGATGCCCTCGACGAGGTACGAGATCGGGTTGAGATCGGCGATGTGGCCGTACACGCCGGTCATCGTCTCGCGCGGGAAGAACGCGCTCGACAGGAACAAGGCGATGAACAGCAGAGGGAAGCTGCCCTGCACCGCCTCGGACGAACCGGTCTTCAACCCCATCGCCGCTGCGAATCCGCCGAAGGCCATGCCCGTGAGGGCACCCGACAGCACGATGGCGAGGAAGCCGATGATGCCCGACTTGATGCTCACCCCGAAGGGCAGCAGCACCACGATGAAGAACACCGTCTGGAACGCCCCGAAGGCCGCGGCTCCGGCGAGGCGGCCGAGCAGGATGCCAACCCGCGAGGTGGGCGAGGCGAGCAGGCGGTCGAAGAACCCCGCCTCGATGTCGGTGGCCAGCGCGGCGCCGCCCGTGACGCTGCCGAACAGCACGCCCTGCACGATGCTGCCGGCGAGCGAGAAGTCGAGGAACGAGTCGACCTCAGGAAAGCCCGGGAGCGACGTGGCCTTGCTGAACGACGACGAGCCCAGCGCGGCGAAGAACAGCGGGAAGATGAGCGAGGGGATGACGAGCGCCGGCTGACGGACGAAGGCCAGGATGGAGCGGCGCGACATGGCTGCGGTCTGGCGCCAGAACGAGCCGTTCCGCGCCGGCGTGGCCGCACCCACCGGTGCCGTCACAGCGGTCATCGCCGGCCCCGCCGGCGGCGCTTGCCGCTCTCGGCCGGGGCGTCGTCGGACACCGGCGCGTTGCCGCCATCGTCGCCCTCGAGTCGGTGGCCCGTGGCCTCGGCGAACACATCGTCGAGGCTGGGCTCGTTCAGTTCGAGGTGGTGGATGGCGATACCTGCATCGTCGAGGGCGCGCACCACCTCGGTCACCTGACCGGCGCCGCCGGGAAGGCCGACCCCGAGGGTGCCCTCCGGTGTGGGCCGCAGTTCGCCGAAGCGGGCCAGCACCGTCTTCGCCCCGTCGGCTTCGGCCGGGGTGACCGAGATCTGCAGGGTAGGGGCACCCACCTCGGCCTTGAGTTCGGTGGGGGTGCCCAGCTTGACGATCTTGCCGCGGTCGATGATGGCGACCCGATCGGCCAACTGGTCGGCCTCCTCGAGGTACTGCGTGGTGAGCAGCACGGTGGTGCCCTCGCGGTTGAGGCGGCGCACCTCGTCCCACAGCGTGATGCGGCTCATCGGGTCGAGGCCGGTGGTGGGTTCGTCGAGGAACAGCACGGTGGGCTGGTGGATGAGCGACAGCGCCAGGTCGAGGCGGCGGCGCATACCGCCGGAGTAGGTGCCCACCCGGCGATCGGCCGCGGCGGTGAGTCCCACCCGCTCGAGCAACTCGTCGGCGCGGCGACGCACCGCGGCTGGGGCGATGCCGTACAGCACGGCCTGCAGTTCGAGCAGCTCGTTGCCGGTCATCAGCGGGTCGATCGCGGCGTCTTGCAGGGCGACGCCGATGCTGCGGCGCACGCTGTCGGCCTGGCGCACCACGTCGAAGCCGGCCACGCGGGCCGAACCGTCGGTGGGACGCAGCAGGGTGGTGAGCATGCGCACCGTGGTGCTCTTGCCTGAACCGTTGGGGCCGAGGAGTCCGAAGATCTCGCCCTGGTGCACTTCGAGGTCGACACCGTCGACCGCACGCACCAGCGAACCGTCGGAGCCGAAGTGGCGGACGAGACCGGACGCGACAATGGGGGAGTCGGTTGCGGTCATCCGTTGCACACTACAAGCAACGGCGACCACAGCCTCGTCTGGCGTGGAGAGGGCGGATCAGCCCTGGGCGGCAGCGATGGCCCGCCACACGCGCTCGGCGGTGGTGGGCATGTCGATGTGGCGCACGCCGAGGTGGCTGACGGCATCGATGACGGCCGACTGCACCGCAGGGGTGGAGCCGATGGTGCCGCTCTCGCCGATGCCCTTGGCACCCAGTGCGTTGATGAACGTGGGCGTCTCCATGTGCACGACCTCGATGTCGCCGAGCTCGGCAGCCGAGATCATGGCGTAGTCGGCGAGGTTCGAGGTGATGGGGTTGCCGTCGCTGTCGTAGCGCACTTCCTCGAGCAGCGCCTGGGCGGTGCCCTGAGCGACGCCGCCGTGGATCTGGCCCTCGAGCAGCATCGGGTTCAGCACCCGGCCGGCGTCGTCGCAGGCGACCTGCTTGAGGTGCTTCACCTGACCGGTCTCGGTGTCGACCTCGACCACGGCCACGTGGGCGCCGAACGGGAAGGTGGCGCCGCTGACGGCGTAGTACGCAGCGTGGGCGAGGCCCTCGGGCAGCTCGGGGTCGCCCTTGGCGGCCACGGCGATGTCGGCCCACGACTTGGCAATGGCGGGTGCACCCGACACGTGGAAGCTGGCCGAGTCCTTGTCGAGCACCACGTCGGCCTCGTCGGCCTCGAGCATGCGAGCGGCAACCTTGCGGGCCTTGTCGACCAGGTCGGCAGCGGCCAGGAACACGGCGTTGCCGCCCTGCTGCAGCGAGCGCGAGCCCATCGTCCCCTCGCCCAGCGGGACGAGGTCGGTGTTGCCCCACACGACGTCGATCTTGTCCATCGGGATACCGGTCTGCTCGTGGGCGAGCATGCTCCACGCCGTGACGTGGCCCTGACCGTGGGGCGAGGTGCCGGTGTAGACGACCGCGCGGCCGTCGTCGAGCACCTCGATCTTGGCGTGCTCGCCGCTGCCCACACCGCCGGTGATCTCGACGTACACGCTCACGCCGATACCGAGCTGCTTGGTGTCGCCCGCTGCCCGGCGGCGGGCCTGCTCGGCACGCAACGCCGTGTAGTCGGCGGCGGCGAGCGCCTTGTCGAGCGCGCCCTCGTAGTCGCCCACGTCGTAGGTCTGGCCGATCTTGGTGGTGAACGGCTCGGAGAACTTGCCGATGAGGTTCATGCGACGCACCTCGGCCGGGTCTTTGCCGATCTCGGCGGCGAACAGGTCCATCGCCCGCTCGGCGGCCGCAGTGGCCTCGGGACGGCCGGCACCGCGGTAGGCGGTGGTGAGCGCGGTGTTGGTGACCACGCTGGTGGTGCGGCACTCGATGTTGGGGATGTCGTACACGGCGCTCGACATCGGCCGGGTCATGAACGGGGCGAGGATGGTGCCCATCTCGGCGAACGAGCCCGAGTCCTGCAGCGCGTGGAGCTGGTAGTGGGTGACCTTGCCGTCGCGGGTGCCACCGATGGTGACGTACTGCACCTGGGCGCGACCGTGGCCGAGCGACATCATGCTTTCGCTGCGGGTCTCGCGCCAGCGCAGCGGGCGACCGACGCGCTTCGACAGCACACCGAGCAGCGCCTCTTCGGCGTAGCAGCTGATCTTGGCGCCGAAGCCGCCGCCCACATCGGGGGCGATGACGAGCACCTGGTCGGCCTCGACGCCATTGGCGCCGACGATGGTGGCCTTCGCGCCCTGGGCAGCCTGGGTGCTGAGCCACTGGTGCAGGCGACCATCCACCCAGGCGACGGCCGAGCCGCGCACTTCGAGCGGGCAGGGCGCAACACGCTGGTTCACGAAGCGGTGCGGACCGCTGACCACTTCGCAGCCCTCGAAGAACGAGGCGCCGCTGTTCTCGGGCATGCCGAGCACGGTGGTGTCGAACACGACGTTGCTGCCGGCGCCCTCGTAGATGAGGGTGCTGCTGGTCATCGCCTCTTCCATGTCGACCACGGCGGGCAGAGCGTCGATGTCGACGATGACGGCCTCGGCGGCGTCTTCGCCCTGATCGGCGCGCTCGGTGATGATGGCCGCAATGGGCTCGCCGACGTAGCGCACCTTGTCGATGGCCAGCAGACCACGGGCCACCATCGGGTTGAACGGCGACGGCACCGGCTGCAGCTCGAGATCGGCGGCGGTGAGGATGGCGATGACGCCCGGCTTGGTGAGGGCGTCGGACACGTCGATGCCCGTGAGCACACCGTGGGCCACTGCCGAGCGTACGTACGTGACGTGTGCTGCGTTGGCGAGCGCCGGCTCGTCGAGCAGGTCGTCGACGTACATGCCGCCGGAGGTGAGGAACTTCGGATCTTCCTTGCGCAGAACTCGGTTACCCAGGATGCTGCCGGCCACGTGAAACCCCCAGTGTCAGAACGATCGGACGGATGTGAGGGCGACACTAGCCAAGCCGGGGCGTCCGTGCAGCAGCCGGTCGATGTGGCCTGTGTCGACCGGGTCGGCGCCGCCCGGTGAACGACGTCTCAGGGGCCGGTGGCGGGTGCGCCGCCGTTGAACGGCATGGTGCGCACGGCGACGATCTGGGCGACGGCGTCGTACGGCCATCCGGCGGGCAGCGGCAGAGGGGCACCATCGCCCGGCAACACCGACACACGGTTCTCGCCAGGCAGCACCACGCCGAGCTCCGAGCGGGCGGCCTCGGCGGCGCCGTCGGCCGTTTCCAGGCGGGCCACCTCGCGCGCCAGCTGCTCGTTGGCGGCGGTGAGCACCGCCAACTCCTGCTCTTTCTGCTCGATCTGCTCCTGCTGGCGGAGGTAGTTCTTCACCGGCAGGGTGAACAGCACCGCCAGCAGCGCCGCCATCACGGCGAGTGCCCCGAGGCCGAGGATCCAGCGACGTCCCCGATGGGTGACGAGTTGACGGTCGGCGCTGATGGGCCGGGTGAGATCGCCGAACAGCGTGTCGTCGCGGCCCGCGGCCGCCGACGCGCCCGATGCGCGAGCCGGCACGCGGCGCGGGCGCGCGATGCTCGTCGTCTTCGATCCGCTGCTCACGGCGGCCAGTTTCGCACGCCGATGCGCGCGAACGCCGTCACTTTGCGCAGCAACGGGCACTCAGCGCAGCAACAGGCACTCGTCGCAGCAAAAGGCACTCAGCGCGGCGCCAGGGCGCGGCGGCCGCGGAACTCGGCCTGTTCGCCGAGTTGCTCCTCGATGCGCAGCAACTGGTTGTACTTGGCCACACGGTCGCTGCGGGCTGGCGCCCCGGTCTTGATCTGGCCGCAGTTGGTGGCCACGGCCAGGTCGGCGATGGTGGCGTCCTCGGTCTCGCCGCTGCGGTGGCTCATCACGCTGGAGTAGGCGTGCATCGTGGCCAGTTCCACCGTGGCGAGTGTTTCCGTGAGGCTGCCGATCTGGTTCACCTTCACGAGCACGCTGTTGGCCACCTTGCGGTCGATGCCCATCTGCAAACGGGCCACATTGGTGACGAACAGGTCGTCGCCCACCAGTTGCACCCGGTCGCGCAGCGCGCCGGAGAGCGCGGCCCAGCCGTCCCAGTCGTCTTCGGCCATACCGTCTTCGATACTGACGATGGGGTACGTGGCCACGAGCCGTTCCCAGTAGCCGGCCATCTCGGCGGGGGTGAGCACCTTGCCCTCGCCGGCGAGGTGGTAGCTGCCGTCGCGGAAGAGTTCGCTCATGGCCGGGTCGAGCGCGATGGCGATGTCGTCGCCCGGGGTGTAGCCGGCCCGCTCGATCGCTTCGATCAGCACCTTGATGGCGTCTTCGTTGGTGGCGAGGTTGGGAGCGAAGCCGCCCTCATCGCCCACGGCAGTGGCGAGGCCGCGGTCGTGGAGCACCTGCTTCAAGGTGTGGTAGGTCTCGGTGCCCCACCGCAGCGCCTCGCGGAAACTGGGCGCGCCCACCGGCATCACCATGAACTCCTGCATGTCGATGCTGTTGTCGGCATGCACGCCACCGTTCAGCACGTTCATCATCGGCACCGGCAACACGTGCGCGTTGGGACCGCCGACGTAGCGGTACAGCGGCAGGCCGAGGTCGTCGGCCGCGGCCTTGGCCACGGCCAGGCTGGTGCCCAGGATGGCGTTGGCGCCGAGGCGGGCCTTGTTGTCGGTGCCGTCGAGGGCGACGAGCGTGTCGTCGACGAAGCGCTGATCGAGTGCGTCGATGCCGAACAACACATCGGCGATCTCGCTGTTCACGAAGCCGACTGCCGTCTGGACGCCCTTGCCGAGGAAGCGTTCGCCGCCGTCGCGGAGTTCGACGGCCTCGTGCTCGCCGGTGGAGGCACCCGACGGCACCGCAGCGCGGCCGGTGGCGCCGCTGTCGAGGGTGACCTCTACCTCGACGGTGGGGTTGCCACGCGAATCGAGGATCTCACGGCCGACGACGGAAACGATCTCGCTCATGGGTCCCGAGGCTACCCGGCGGCTGTGTTGCGTTCCGTGGCCTTTGCTTCGTCCCACAGGGCGTCGAGCACCGCCAGCGTGCTGCCGCGTAACTCGATCGACCGCTGGCTCGCGAGGCGTTCGACGTGCTCGAACCGGCGGCGGAACTTCTGCACCGCGGCGCGCAGCGCGGCCTCGGGTTCGACGCCGAGGTGGCGGGACACGTTCACCACAGCGAACAGCAGGTCGCCCACCTCGTCGAACACGGCTGGGTCGTCGGCCGCGTCGGCTGCCGCTGCTGCGGCCAGCACCTCGGCGGTCTCCTCGGCGATCTTCGGCACGGCGCCGTGCACATCGGGCCAGTCGAAGCCCATCTTGGCCGCCTTGCGCTGCACGGCGTAGGCGTAGCTGAGCGACGGCTGGCTGGTGGCCACGCCCTCGAACACGCTGGTGCGCTGCTTCTCGGCCCGCTTGATGGCGTCCCAGTTGGCAACCACCTCGTCGGCGCCGCTCACCTCCACCTCACCGAACACGTGCGGGTGGCGGCGCACCAACTTGTCGTGCACCGAGCGGGCAACATCACCGATCGTGAAGCGGCCCTCCTGCTCGGCGATCGCGGCGTGGAACTCGATCTGGTACAGCAGATCGCCGAGTTCCTCGACCAGCGCGTCGTCGGTGGCGGGGTCGTCGGGGTCGAGGGCGTGCAGCGCGTCGACCACCTCGTAGGTCTCCTCCAGCAGGTACTTCACCAGGCTCTGATGGGTCTGCTCCTGGTCCCACGGGCAGCGCTCGCGCAGCAGGCGGGTGAGTTCGTGGAAGCGCACCAGGTCGGCCCCCGACGGTGCGGCCAGGCCGGGCACGTACACGCAGGTGAGGTGATCGGCCTCGACGGTGCGGTCGAGATCGGCCCACGTGGTGTGGGTGACACACTCGTCAATGGTGCCGAGGCGTTGCAGGATGACCACTGGCTCGTCGCCGGTGGCGTCGACGGCGATCTTGATGTCGCTGAGCACCCAGTTGGCGTGGGTGTGGGCCACCAGCATCGGGCCGCCGTAGCCGGCGCTCGCGGTGGCGAACTCGTGGCCGTCGATCAGCCGCACCCCGGCTTCCACCGGGTCGATGCCGAGCAACGGCCAGGCGAGGTCGAGGAACGACATGGCCGGCAGGATGCGGCACGCTATTCGCGAGTCGGCGCGCAGCAGGCGCACGGTGCGTTCGAGCACCAGAGGCGAGCCGGGCACGGCGTACAGCACCTCGCCGTGTTGTGCGGCGGCATCGGCCAAGCGGTCGACGATGGTGGCGTACACATCGTCGAACGTGTCGGCGGCGTCGTACACCTCGTCGAACGACACGGCGTCGGGCACGAGGTGTGCCGATGGGTGCCGGGCCGTGCGCACGAAGCGGTGCGTTGCGTCGCTGATTGCCCTCACGGTGTGGGCGGTGACG
>JBIKLX010000002.1:0-67472 GCA_044359565.1 Ilumatobacteraceae bacterium | reverse complement strand
GCGAGGTGTCGGCGCCGATGACGATGCCGAGACCGGTCGACAGCAGTGCGGCCCAACCGGGTGCGGAGCCGAAGATGCCACCCACCATCGCCAGGCCCACCAGCGACCGGAACGCGAAGTTCACGCCGAGCGGTCGGGTTCGGCGGGTGTGGCCCAAGAATGTGAGTGTCGGGCCGATGGCACACACGGCCGTCGTTGCGGCGAGCGCTATGGGCGCAGCGCGACGCAATGCGGCGATGCCGTCGCCGTCTTCGACTGCTGCGAAGCACAGCAGCACCGCAAGGCTGGCGCCGAGGGCCAGCACCTGGGCGCCGCCGGATGATCGCACCGTGATGTTGGGTCGGCGTTCAGGGTCGTCCCACGTGTTCGCCCCGGCCAGGAGCGCGAGCCATCGATCGGCCGACGCGTCGTCGCGGGAAGCGGTCATCTTCAGATTCTGCCCGAGTCGACAGGGCAGTCAGGACATCGCCTCGACGAGCTCGACGACATATCGTCGGCGCCATGCGCCGAGCCCGACCGGTCCCGAGATCGAGTGCTCGCCGAAGTGGGTGGGTGGCAGCGGTCGTGCTGGCCATGGTCGCTGTTGCCTGCTCAGGCGCGGATGCGGCCCAACAGACCGAGGGTGGTGGCACGGGCACTGCTGCTGCAACGGTACCGGGGTCGGTGGACGACGAAGCACCCGGCCCCGGCGAGAACTCGAAACCAGTGAATGTGGTGGAGCCGCCGGAGCAGGGACGCTGCGCAGAACCCGGTGAGGGCGGCTCTCCGATCACCGTGCGGATGTGGGAGATCATCGGCGGCGACGAGGGCCAGAACGCATTCGACGAGTTGGTGGCCGAGTTCAATGCCTCGCAGACAGCGGTCGAGCTCGTCACCGAGTCGGTGGGCGGCGCCAACGACCTGCTGGCCACCCTGTCGCAGACACCGGCTGCCGAGTGGCCCGATCTCGTCGTCGCCACTCCGCAGGCCATGAAGCGCCTGCTCGACTCCGGGCGGGTGGTGAGGCCCGACGAGTGCCCGGGCGGTGAGGTGGCGGGTGACGGCCTCCTGCCGGTGGTGCGGGCGACGTACGAGGTCGGCGGTGTGCTCCAGGCCGTGCCGTTCGGGGTGTCGACCTCGGTGTTGTGGTTCGACGCGGTCGAGATGCGCGCCGCCGGACTCGATCCGGCAGCACCCCCCATCACCCTCGAGGAACTGGCCGCGGCATCGCGCCAGATCGTCGACAGCGGTGTCAGCCCGCACGGGATGGTGGTGTACGACTGGATGACCGCCTACCTGCTCACCAACGGCGCGCTGCAACGGGGCGAGGTGTTCGCCCTTCCCGACAACGGCCGCTCGGGTGGCCCGGTGTCGGTCGATCTCGACACGCCGGCGAACCGCGAAACGCTCACCTGGCTGCGCGACGTGGTGGAGGTGAACGGCGGTGTGTCGATCGGGCCCACGCCGTCTGGGGTGGAAGACCTCACCCGTATCGCCGATCCGCTCGAGGGGGCGACGATGACCGTGCACACGTCGGCAGCGCTCGGCGATGTGATCGCTCTGTTGGAGGCGGGCTCGTTCCCGGGGGTGGAGTTGGGGGTTGGGCCATTGCCCGGGCCGGGCCGCGGCGCGGTGCTGGGCGGGAACGGGTTCTTCCTCATCGACCTCGGCGACCCCGCCCGGGTGGGGGCTGCGTTCGATGTGGTGACCTGGTTCACCGAGTCAGCCAACATCGCCCGCTTCGATGCCGCCACCGGCTACATCCCGCCATCGTTCCGGGTCGCAGCCGAACCGGCGCTCGTGGCCGCCTGGGCCAAGTACCCCGAGATGCGGGTGGCGTGGGACCAGGTACTCGCGCTGCCCGGTACCGATGCCACAGCGGGGGCCCTGTTCGGGCCGAGTGCTGAAGTGGAACGCCTCTTCTTCGCCCTCACGACCGATGTGGTCGACAAGGGGGTGCCCGCCGACGAGGCGCTGCAGCGGCTCACCGACGACATCAACGCGCTGCTCGCCCAGTACGACGCAGTAATCGGTTCCAGCGGGTGAGCGGTCGGGTGCGCCACGGCGATTTCTCCTCCGACTGCTCACTCCCTGACGCAGTCGATTCCTGGCAGCGGCTCTCGCCGCAGCCCACGTGGGCCGGGCATACTGGTCGCCCGGGTTGCTGCTTCGGCATCACCGTCACCCGGCCCCTCTAGCTCAATGGCAGAGCAGCGGACTTTTAATCCGTTGGTTCAGGGTTCGAGCCCCTGGGGGGGCACCAACCATCGCGACCGCCGCCCCCAGTCCGTGAATCTCCCGGCCGCCGCTACCGGTCGCTGGCGCGACCCGGCGAATTCCGTGGTGCGCACATGTACCTAGGTACATAGACCGACCACCCAGAGAGGTGAGAGTGTGCACCGAGCGGTGCTCCGCCCGGGTCGAGGCGACTCCACGCGGGGTGTCGTCGACTGACGTCGTCCATGACCCGACCACCTCCTTTCTGTGTAACGCGGTTGACGGCCCATGGTGGTTGACACGCGCCGCCACTCCGACCGGCACGAGCGGGTGGGCATCACCGACGCCGTGCTGCATGGGCCGGGCAGGTGGATGCCCCGAGCACCCTCGAGCACCATGAGCGCGGTTGCGGCTGGATGTGTGGGTTCCCTCGCCACCGTCGGCATCATGGCCACCCTCGATGCCGACGGCGACACCCGCACCCTGCGCGTGGGTGGTGCCTGGGCGGCCGTCTCCCTCTTGGCGCTTCCCCTCGTCTGGCGTTCGCCAGGCGGATGGTCCACCGGAGTCATCGGACTGGGTATACGTATCGCCGGTCTCGGTCTCCTGGTCGCCGCGGTGATGGTGCCGTTCGCCGCCGAATGGTCGGTCGCGTTGTGGCCGGCGGTGGGCGTGTTCGTCGGCGCCGACGCAGCCCTGAGCATCCGGTCGGTGCGGCGCCTCCCCGCCGGTGGCATGCCGCTCGTCCCGATGGTGCTGTCGGCGCGACATCTGCTGTGGCTGGTGTTGGTGGCCGCGGCAGCCGTCGCCTTCGGGAGCGGATGGGCCGCCGTTCTTGCCACCGTGGCGGCCGCCGAGGCGGTGGCGCTCGTCGCGATGCTCACCACCTGGTGGGCCCTGCGTCTGTTCGCCCGTTACGACAGCGAGGTGCGCACTTCGCGCGCCGCAGTGCTCGAACGCGAGTACCGGGCCCACGCTGCGTTCATCCACGACGACGTGGTGCCGGCGGTGCGGCTGCTCCGTCAGCAACTGGTCCGCGGCGGGGTCCCCGATCCCGACAGCCTCGGCCAGGTCGTGGCCGAACTCGAACGTCTCGAGCACACCTTGCGCGAGGGGCAACTCGAGGCCACCCTGCGCAGTGGGGGCGCAACCGTCGCCGAGATCGTGCAGCCCTTCTTGCGCATCGCCCAATCGAACCGCGTTGCGTTGCGTGGCGTCCCCAGCCGCGACGTCGGCTCACTGCGTCTCGGCGAATCCGAGGGTCGGCTCCTGCGCCGCTGCGTGGCCGTGCCGGTCACCAACGCGGTGCTCGCCGGAGCACAGACCCTGGCCATCGACATCGACATCGACGGCACCCACCTCGTGGTGGTCATCGAGGACGATGCGGGAGGGTTCGACCAGCACCCCCTCCACCAGGGCCGAGCGCTCGACCAGTTGGCCGGCGAACTGCCCGATGCGATCTCCGTCGAACGAGTCGATGGCGGCACACGCGTCACCAGCCGAGTGCCCATCGGCTCGTTTGTCGACCGGCCCTTCACCCGTCGCTCTACCCACACATCGGCGACGTCGCCGGCGAACGATCGAGGAACCCGATGACCACCGTGCTGCTCGTCGACGACAGCGCCCATGCCTGCGAACTGTTCGCCGACGCGATTCGTCAGCGTCTCGAGTTCGACGTCGTCACGCTCCGTTCGCCAGGTGAGGTCACCGCCGAACTCGTGCAGGCCGAGCAGATCGATGTGGCCGTGGTCGACCTGTCGTTCCCCGGCGACGCACTCACCGGCGCCGATGTGTTGCTGCAACTACATCTCGACACGCCGTCGACGCGGTTGATCATCCTCACCGACGGCGACGCCTGGGCCGCCGACCTGTTGCGCGACAGTTGGGAGGTGCTGCCCATCGCGTGCGCGCTCAGCAAGAGCAGCCCGGTGAGCGTGCAACTCGATGCTGTGCGGCGGGTGGCCGAGGATGGAGAGGCACCGATCGATCCGGTGCTGCAGCCCTTGCTGCCGGCGATGAAGAGCCCGTGGCGCACCCTCGAGGGGTTCAGTCGCCTGGTGCAGCACCGCGGCCATGCCAAGTTGTGGCAGGCCGTGCTGGCATGCGGGCCCACCGCCGAGTACCAAGACCTCGCCCAGTACAGCGGGCTGCGGCTCAATGCGCTGCGGAACTACCGTGCCCAACTGCTGCCCGAGTTGAGCCTGCACGGGTTGTACAACCCGCCGATGCGCGACCTCTACATGTTCGTGATGCGGTGCCGACCGTTTCTTGCACCGTTCGTGGAGGCCAAAGGCCTCACCCTGCAGGCCGATCGCTCCGACGGCTGACGCCCCCGTCAGCGGCTCAGCGCACGCGCGGCGACGACGTCGAAGTAGTCGGCGTCGAGAGTGAAGAGCCCGTCGCGCACGGTGTGCAGCGTCCAGCCCGGAATCGAGCCGGTGGGGAAGTGGCACCACCACTGGCTCCAGGCCACGTGTTCGTCGCCCGCTGCATCGACCAGTTCGAACCGCACACCCTGTTCGGGCATCTCGGTCTCCATCCGCCGCAGGTAGCCGGCCACGGCGTCGTGGCCCTCGAAGCGCCCGTAGACGAGATCGGTGAACACTGCGTCGGGAGCGAACAGTGCAGCGAGCTCGCTGTAGCGCGCCGCGGTCTGAATGTCCCAGAACCGGCGCACCAGATCGGCCGCTGGCCCCGACGCGTTACGCGGGTCGATCGACCACCCTGCCGCGCTGGCTGCGTCGGGTGACTCCTTGCCGGGCCGCAGGCGCCGGTAGGCGACGCTGTCGACGTAGTCGGCCGCGTAGGTGACCTGGCAGGCCTCGTTCAGCCGGTACAGGCTCTGGCCGGGGATCGGCACGGCCGTGCCATCGCTGCCGGGCACCCACATCGTCCACCGAGCCCATCCGACGGTGCGGTCGGCCGCGACCTCCCACTCGTCGAAGCGCACACCGCGCGACGGCATCATCGCTTCCATGTGCCCCATGAACTCGGCGATCGCCGCCTTGCCGCGCTGCGGGCCGAAGAACGGGTCGTAGTAGACGGCGTCGTCGGCGAACAGCTCGACGAGCCGGGTGTAGCGCTGGTCGGATTCGACAGCGCCGAAGGAACGGATGACATCGACAGCAGGACCGGGCATGGTGTGGAGCGTAGGGCTGATTCGTTCGGGGTGTGTTGTCGAAGGTACCCCCAGGGGGTATGGTGCCCGTATGCCTCACGGATATGCCGCCGACAAGCAGCAGCTGCTCGCCCGCCTGCGTCGCATCGAGGGCCAGGTGCGTGGCCTGCAGCGCATGATCGACGACGACACCTACTGCATCGACGTGCTCACCCAACTCGCCGCCGTGAGCAAGGGTCTGCAGGGCGTCGGTGTGCATCTGCTGCACGACCATCTCCAACACTGTGTCGCCGGTGCCGCCGGCGACGAACACCGCACCGGCGAACTCGTCGACGAGGCCACCCGAGCCGTCGAACGCCTGCTGCGGTCGTGACGTCGAACCGAACCCCCGAAGGAACATCACCATGAACATCACCACGAACCCCTCTGGCGATGCCGCTGCCACCGTCACCCTGTCGGTGCCGGGCATGACCTGCGGTCATTGCAAGGCTGCCATCGAGACCGAACTCGGCAAGGTTCCGGGCGTCGCCTCGGTCACCGTCGACCTCGACGCCAAGCTGGTGGCCGTCGTCGGCACGGCACTCGATCACGAGGCGCTCGTCGCCGCGGTCGACGAGGCCGGCTTCGACGTCGCCTACTGATCGCGCACTCGCACTCGCATGACCTCGCCCCGCAACCGCCTCGTCTCGTACAGCCTCGTGCTCGTCGGACTGTTCGGCACCGCCTACGCGGTGGGCGAGCGGCTGCCCGGGCATCAGCACAGTGGATCGTCCGGCGATGTGCACCAGCACAGCGGCGGGTCGACCGACATGGCGGACATGGGCAGCACGGCCGATCTGGCCGGTTCCGATCTGGCACGTCTGGGGCTGTCGAGCACCGTGGGCGACTACCGGCTCGTGATGGTCGACCGCACCAGCACCACTGTGGCCCTGCGCATCGACCGGGCCGGCAGCCCGGTGGTCGACTTCACCGAGGTCCACGGAGCACTCGGGCATCTGCTGGTGGTGCGCCGCGATCTGCAGGGCTTCCAGCACCTCCACCCGGTGCTCGGCCCCGACGGGGTGTGGACGGCCACGCTCGACCGCCCGATCGAGGCCGGCGCCTGGCGTGCAGTACTCGAGACCGAACCCTCGGGCGGAGGTGTGCTCGTGATGGGCATCGACCTGCTCGTCGGCGGCGAGGCCGCGCCGGTGGCGGTGCCGCCGCCCAGCAACGTCGCCATCGTCGACGGACTCACCATCACCCGCGAGGGGTTGTGGTTCACCGTCACCCCGAGCGACTCGCTGCAGCCGTGGTACGGGCAATCGGCCCACCTGGTGGCGTTCCGCGAGGGCGACCTCGCGTACGCCCACCTTCATCCGGCCAACGATGTCGCCGGCGACTACCGCTTCAGCGGGTCGCTGCCCGGCTCCGGTACGTACCGACTGTTCCTCCAGTTCCTCGCCGACGGCGAACTGGTCACGGCCGTCTTCACGGTGGTCGCACCGTGAGCGAGCCTGCCGTGCCCTCACTCGTCGACCACCTCGACCACCTCGATCTCGAGGTCACCGGCATGACGTGCGCCGCCTGCGCCAACCGCATCGAGCGCCGGCTCAACAAGATCGACGGCGTGCAGGCATCGGTGAACTACGCCACCGAGACCGCCCGGGTCGCGTTCGACCCGGCGCTCGTGGTGCCCACCGATCTCGTAGCGGCGGTCGAGTCGATCGGCTACGGGGCCATCCTGCCCGCCGCGGCAGGAACGGTCGCCGCTGCCGACGAGCCCGACGCCACCCACGACCCGCTCCTGCAGCGTCTCGTCGTTGCTGCCGTCCTCGGCGGGCCCGTGCTCCTGCTGTCGATGGTGCCTGCCCTGCAGTTCCGCAACTGGCAGTGGCTGGCGTTCGCGCTCGCCTCGCCCGTGGCCACCTGGGCGGCCTGGCCGTTCCACCGGGCCGCGTGGAAGAACCTCCGTCAGGCCGAGGCCACGATGGACACCCTCGTGTCGCTCGGTGTGGCCGCCGCCTACCTGTGGAGCACCTATGCCTTGTTCTTCACGCCGGCGGGCGACAACGACATGACGATGAGCATGTCGCTGCTCGGCAGCGTCGGCGGCGACCACCACCTGTACCTCGAAGTCGCGTCCACCACCGTGGCGCTCATCCTCGCCGGCCGGTGGTTCGAGTCGCGCTCGAAGCGCCGGGCCGGCAGCGCGCTGCGCGCCCTGCTCGACCGGGGTGCGTTCGAGGCCGTGGTGGTCGATGCGTCGGGCGCCGAGCGGCGGGTTCCTGCCGCCGACCTGAGCGTGGGCGACCGCTTCGTCGTGCGGCCCGGCGAGCGCATCGCCACCGACGGTGTGGTGGAGGAGGGCACGGCGGGCATCGACACCTCGCTCGTCACCGGCGAGAGCGTGCCGCGCGACGTGGCCCCGGGCGATGCGGTCACCGGGGCCACCATCAACACCAACGGTCGCCTGCTGGTGCGCGCCACCCGCGTGGGTGCCGACACCACCCTGGCGCAGATGGCGCGACTCGTCGCCGATGCCCAGAGCGGCAAGGCGCCGGTGCAGCGACTGGCCGACCGAGTGGCCGGGGTGTTCGTGCCCGTGGTGGTGGCGCTGGCAGTGACCACCCTCGGGTTCTGGTTCGCTCGCACCGGTTCGTTCAGCGACGCGATGGGTCCGGCGATGGCCGTGCTCATCATCGCCTGCCCCTGTGCCCTCGGTTTGGCCACCCCCACCGCCCTGCTGGTGGGCACCGGCCGCGGCGCGCAGATGGGGGTGCTCATCCGTGGTCCCGAAGTGCTCGAGAGCACCCGTACCGTCGACACGGTGTTGCTCGACAAGACCGGCACCATCACCACCGGCGCGATGGCCGTGGTGGCCGTCGAGCCGGTGCCGCCGCTCACGGTGTCTGATGTGTTGCGCGCTGCCGCGGCCGTCGAGACAGCGAGCGAGCACCCGATCGCCCGGGCCATCGTGACCCACGCCCACGCCGCTGGCGTTCACCTGCCGCCTGTCGCCGACTTCCGCAACGAGCCCGGTGTGGGCGCCCGTGGCACCGTGGTGCTCGACGATCGGCCCGTCGAGGTGAGCGTTCGGCGCGCTGGCCCCGCCGCAGGCACCGCAGCGGTGCCGGCAGGCGCCGCGGCCACGGTGGTGGAGGTGGTGGTCGACGGCCGGGTCGCCGGGCGCCTGGCGCTGGCCGACACCGTGAAGCCCAGCAGTCGCAGCGGTATCGCTGCGCTGCGCGACCTGGGCCTGCGTCCGGTGCTCCTCACCGGCGACAACGAGGCCATCGCCGCCGCCGTTGCGGCCGAGGTGGGCATCGACCCGGCCGATGTGGTTGCCGGCGTGCTGCCCGCCGGCAAGGTTGCCGTTGTTCGCGAGCTGCAGGCACAGGGCCGAGTGGTGGCGATGGTGGGCGATGGGGTGAACGACGCCGCCGCACTGGCACAGGCCGATCTCGGCATCGCGATGGGCACGGGCACCGATGTGGCGATCGAGGCGAGCGACCTCACCTTGATGCGGGCCGAGATCCCCGCGGTCGTCGATGCGGTGCGGCTCAGCCGACGCACGCTCGCCACCATCAAGGGCAACCTGTTCTGGGCCTTCGCCTACAACGTGGCCGCCATTCCGCTGGCTGCCACCGGACTGCTGTCACCCGTGGTGGCCAGCGCAGCCATGGCCTTCAGTTCGGTGTTCGTGGTGAGCAACAGCCTGCGGCTGCGTCGCTTCCGGTCGGTTGGCCTGCCGGCCGAACTGCCCGGCTGATCGTTCGAGCGCCCTCGTCTGAGGCGCGTTCGAGTCGGCGCGTTACTCGCGGAATCGGATCGAACTGATCGGAACGTGCCTCCAGGGCAGCGAGTCGACCAACTTCGCGGTGAGGTCGTGCAATTCGGCGGCGGTGGTGTGCACGGCCGCCGACCCCAGTCCGGCCGGATCGTCGAGGTCGTCGAACTCGCTGTCGCTGACGAGGTCGATGCCGCGCCGCCGCCGGATGACGTTCGAGGCCCAGGTGTCGAAACCCACGTTGGCTGGGGCCGTTGTGCCCTCCACCTCGCGGACGAGTTCGCGCAGTGTGAAGGTGCGCACCCAGGTGCGCCGGTCGCTGGCGACCAGGCGGCGCAATTGCGCGCGACACATGGCGATGACGAGGTCGGCGCCGTCGGCAACGACGACGGCCTCGGTGGCTTCGCGCGACACATGCTGTGACAGGTCGATACCCCAGGGGGCCAACGCCCGAAGGGCATCGGGGTGGATCGGTCGCATCGCGGGCTCGATGCCCGCCGATGTGACGACTGCATCGATTCCGGCGCGCGCAAGATGATGGCGCAACAATGCCGCTGCCATCGGAGAGGTGCAGACATTCTCCGAGCACACCATGAGGACCCTCGCCGTCACCCGTGGGACGGTACCGAAAAGCCGTCAGCTCGCACGGCTTGTGCTGGCGAAATTCATCGTGCGTCGGCAATCTGTTGGGCCGTTCTGCATGTTGATAGGAACATGCCCAGAGGTATCCATATGCACTGACGGCGTCACGTCGACGCCAGGGCGATACTGCGCAATCGGTACAGCATCGCGGCACGGTGATTGCGGATCGTTCGCTCGGTCACCTGTGCCTCGGCTGCCAATTGGGCAGTCGTCGTGCCCTCGGCCAGACGCCGGGCGAGGACGAGATCGTCGGTCGACATGCCCGCCCGGGCGGCGTCGTCGAGCAGCCGCCAGAGTTCCACCCCGGCATCGTCGGTCTCCGCCGCGGCGCGGTCGGCGAACCGCTCGTTCGGCACCGGCACGAACTCGGCCTTGCGGCGGCGGTGGCGTCGAAACGCGTGGTATTCGCAGCCGCGCAGCAGCCCAGCCACAACGAACGTCGGTCGGCGGTCGATGGGGTAGGTGCGGATGACGGTCCATGCGGCGGCGAGCAGGTCGTCGATCGAGCCGACGAGCTCGGTGCCGACGCGTGTATGCCGTCGGGCGATGGCACTGAGGCCGGGGAGCAGGCGCTGCAGCACCACTCGGGCCGCCAACGGGTGGGTGCGGGCTGCGGCCAGCAGGTCGCCCAACAGGGCGTCGTCGTGGTCGGCCGCCCGGGCCACCTGGCCGTAGCCGGACGCAACGAGGAGTTCATCGAGCGACTCGAAGCGCTCGATGCACAGCGGCCACGAACGCGCAGCCGACAAGGCGTGGGGCGACCGGTTGAGCCGCCCCCATTCGCGCTGCAGTCGCACCAGGGTGTGGCGCGTCGGGCCGGCCGGTGCCGTGGCGGCCGTGGTGGCGGCCCTGGTGGCGGGAGTGGACGAAGTTGCAGGGTCGTGCTGGGGTGACATGGCCGAACGGTGCGTGGCCCCCCTCTCCCAGTGGCTCTCCGCCCGCCTCACCGCGACGCTCCCGGGTGACCGAGAAATCTCAAGAAAGCGTCAAGAACGAGCGGTGAGCTGGTGGAACACGGCCGGCGGTTTCCGCTCCGGCCGCCTCGCCGTCGATCACTCGGGCATGACGACATGGCAGGTGTGCTGGATCGCCGGGCCCGACGCAGGAGCGAGTCGCCGCCTCGCTGCAGGCACCCATCTGGTGGGCAGAGCGCCCCAGGCGGCGGTGCGCTGCGCCGATTCGTATCTCGAACCGTTCCACCTCCGCCTCGACCTCGACGACGACCGCTGGCAGGTACGTCAACTGGCGGGGCGTCTGCCCATCCGGTGTGGCGCCGACAGCATCGAGGTGGGCGCGAGCACCCTGCGCATCAGCCCGGTGCCGGCCGGGTCGACAGCGACGCCACCTCGGGCCGACCCCGGCACGATCGTGAGGGCCCCTCGGGCAGCCCCGCAGTGGTCACCCATCCCCGTGGTGGGCGCGCCGGCTCCGACGAGCACGTCGCAACCATCGTCCGACCTCGACCACACCGGCGTCGCAGGCACGCTGGTTCCGGCTGCCGTGGCCTGCGCGGCAGCGACGGTGGTGGCCGTGTTGATCGGCCAGCCGCTGATGGCGCTGTTCGCTGCCGTCGGCCTGCTCGCATCGGTCGCCGGGGCAGCGGTGCAGCTACGCGGTACGAGGCGACGCCGTCGATCGGCGGCCGCCGCCGAGCAGCGCGCAGCGCAGGCGTGGCACGACGCAGTCGATGCCCAGTGCCGTGCATGGTCGATGCACTGGCGGGCCCGGCACGGTTCGCTGGCCGAGCGGCTGGCGGTCCTCGCCCACGGCGGCGCCGGATTGTGGGAGCGGCGGACGAACCACGGTGATGCCTTCACCGTGCCGATCGGAACGGGCAGCCTGCCCTGGTCGCCGGTGGTCGACGCGGCGTGCGTCAGCGCCGCTGAGCCACGATCGGTCGACCACGTGCCGGTGGTGCTCGACCTCGTCGGTGGTGCCGTCGTTGCGGTGCGCGGTGCCCTCGCCGACAACGTCGTGCGCAGTTGCGTCGTGCAACTCGCCTGTCAGGCCGGCCCGGCCGACTGGCGACTGGTGACGTTGACGGCGAACCCCGAGCGCTGGGGTTGGTGCGCCCCGCTTCCCCAGGTCGAGCGCCCCGAGCGCGGCCAGCTGGGGTTCGACGACGGAGCCCTCGTCGAGTTGCAGCGCAGCGAAGCGGAGGTGCACACCGTGATCGTCACCGATCGCACCGATCTGCTGACGGTGCGCACGAGCATGCTGCGCCGGATGTTGGCCGGGTCCGATCCGCCGGCCGTGCTGGTGCTGGCCGACGACACGGCCGCCGTGCCTGCGGCGTGCACCGCGCTGATCGACACACGTCACGACGGCGGGGCGCGGTTCGTGCCCGACACTCGAGTTCCCCACGACGGCGTCCAGGTCCGCCTCGCCGGGCTCGGCCTCGCGGCGGCGTCGGAGGCGGCGGCCCGTCTGGCGCAGTGCCGCGACCCTGAAGACCCACGGTCGGGTGATGGCGGTATCCCCGCACAGGTCGATCTGATCGAGCTGCTCCGTGCCGCGGGTACCGACCCGCTCGACCCGGTGTCGATCGCTGCGGGGTGGCGCGCTGCGGCGGTGGATGCTGCGCCGGCCTGTCCGCTCGGGCGCACCGGCGGTGATGCCCGGGTCGATCTCGACCTCGTAGCCGACGGGCCGCACGGGCTGGTGGCCGGCACCACCGGGGCGGGCAAGAGCGAACTCTTGCGCAGCCTGGTGACGGGCCTGGCCTGCCGGATGCCCCCCGACCAACTGGCCATGGTGCTGGTCGACTACAAGGGTGGTGCCGCGTTCGATTCGTGTGCCCGCCTACCTCACGTCGTGGCGGTGGTGACCGACCTCGACGGTCGCCTCGCCGAACGAGCGCTGCGCGGGCTGCAGGCCGAGCTGGCTCGGCGCGAGCATGCTGTGCGCCAACTCGGTGCCGCCGACCTCGCCGCTGCCCGTCGTCGCTGCGGAGCGCCAGTGTTCCCGAGGCTGCTGGTGGTGGTCGACGAGTTCGCAGCCCTTGCCGCCGAGCAGCCGGCGTTCCTCCATGCCCTGGTCGGTATTGCGCAGCGCGGCCGGAGCCTCGGGCTGCACCTGCTGCTCGCCACCCAGCGGCCCGCCGGCGTGGTCGACGACGACATCCGCGCCAACACCCAACTGCGTCTCGCGCTTCGTCTGCACGATCGCGCCGATGCCCTCGATGTGGTGGGCGATCCGGCGCCGGCGTTGCTGCCGCGCCGCACCCCCGGCCGTGCGGTGCTGCGTCTGGGGGCCGACGAGTTGGTCACGTTCCAAACCGCGCTGCTCGCCGATGGCGGCGACGCCGTGGTGGCCGCCGTCCGGCAGGCCGGCGCGTTGCACGGTACCGAACCGCCCGCGTCGCCGTGGAGTGAACCCTTGCCGGTGGTGCTGCCGGTCGACGAGGCAGGTCGATGGCTCAGCGCTGGTGCCACATCCGCGACAGTCGGCGTGGTCGATCTGCCCGACGAGCGCCGGTGCGTACCGCTGGAGTGGAGTCCGTGTCGCGGGGCGGTCGCTGTACTGGGCTCGCCGGGTTCGGGTGTGTCGTCGGCTCTCGTCGCGGTGGCCCGGGTGGCGCTGTCGAGCGATGAAGCGGCCGGTGTGCTGGTGCTCGATGCCGGTGGCGACACGCGGTGGGACGACATCGCCGGGCATCCGCGGTGCACGGGTGTGGTGCGACTGCACGAACGCGAGCGGCTGTGGCGAGCGCTGCACTGGGTGGCCGGTCGGCTCGATGCAGTCGAGGTGCCGGCGCACCCGTTGGTGGTGCTGATCGATGGCCTCGGAGCGCTGCGCCGCGAGCTCGACGACATCGATCGGCTGGCAGAGTTCGAGGTGCTCCAGCGAGCGCTCGGCGACACCTCCGGCCGGGTGGTGGTGGCTGCTGGTGCCGATGCCGCCGCTGCGCTCCCTGGTGCGTTCGTCGCTCACTGCACGCACCGCTGGGTGCTGCACCTGCACGACCGCGGCGACACCGCGGTGCTGGGCGTGACGCCGTCGGCCACGCCACCGGCCATTGCCGGCCGGGTGGCATTGCCCGACGGCACCGAGGCGCAGTTGCTCGCGCCGTCGTCGACCCCGCTCGAACCATCGGCCGCGCATCGGGCCACTCCGGTGCGCCGGGTCGACGTCGTGCCGCCCCATGTCGGTGAGGCCCTCCTGCCACCGTCTCGATCCGGGCCGGGTTCGTGGTGGCCGGTGGTGGGCGTCGACGCAGGAACCCTGGAGGCGGCTGTGCTGGAGGTACCCGACGGCGAGCACCTGCTGGTGGTGGGCCCGGCGCGCAGCGGCCGGTCGAACGCCCTGCGGTGGCTCGAGTCCGCCTGGTTGCAGTGCGCCGCCCAGCATCCCGATACCAGTTCTCCCGATCACGGCGGTTCGGCGCGGTCGGTGTGGCTGTCGCCTCGGGTGGCGCAACGCGATGGCAGCACCATCGCCGACGCGGTTGCTGCCGCTGTCGCCACGGTCGACGGGGTGCTCGACAGCGGGCAGCGTTGTCTGTTCCTCGTCGACGACGCCGAGCGAGTGTCCGACAGCAGCGGTCGACTCGAGGCGTTGGTGTCGCCGGCGCGGCCGGGCCTGACCGTGGTGGTGGCGGGCCGCGCCGAGGCGCTGCGGACGCGGTACGGCGACTGGACGGCAGCGGTGCGGCGCAGTCGGCTCGGCCTGGTGGCCGCTGCCTCGCACGAACTCGACGGCGACATCCTCGGCGTCACCCTGCCGCGACGTTGCCCTGTGCCGCTGCGTCCCGGGTTGATGCACCTGGTCGACCACTCCGGCTGTCGACTGGTGCAGGTGGCGTTCGCGCCCCTCGAAGCCGTGCAGAGCCCGGTCGAATAGCGCCGTCGGGCGTGCACATCGGCGCTGACTTTGACAAAATGTAAATCGTGACCGAACTGGCCGATCCGACCGCACCCCTCACGACCGTCGACCTCGTCGTCAACGGCACGCCGGTGTCGGTGCGCGCCGACCATCCGCACCTGCTGGCGGCGCTGCGCGACGAACTCGACATCACCTCGCCGAAGGACGGCTGCTCGCCGAGCGGACAGTGCGGCTGCTGCACCGTCCACATCGACGGCAAGGCCGTGGTGAGTTGCCAGACCCCGCTCGCCAAGGTGGCGGGCAAGCAGGTGCTCACGCTCGAAGGTGTCGAGCCGGCCGAGCGCAAGGCGTTCGCCGATGCGTTCGCTGCATGCGGTGGCCTGCAGTGCGGGTTCTGCATCCCGGGCATCGTCATGCGCGCCAAGGCCCAGATCGACAAGAAGGGGGCGGCGCTCGAGCGCAGCGACATGGCGCGCCACCTCGGCGCGCACCTGTGTCGCTGCACCGGGTACGTGAAGGTGCTCGACGCCATCGACGCCGTGGCTCAGGGCACGGTGTGTTCGCCCGCCCTGTCGGGCGAGGTGGGCGGCGACGGCGCCAAGTACGAGGCCGCCGAACTCGCCCTCGGCGACCGCGGCTACATCGACGACATGCGCGTGCCCGGCACACTGCACGCGGCGCTGCGTCTCACCGACCACACCCGCGCCGACATCGTGGCCGTCCACACCGAGGCTGCGCTCGCCGCGCCCGGTGTGCATGCCGTGTTCACCGCCGCCGACATCCCTGGCGAGGTGTACGTCGGTCTGATCTACAAGGACTGGCCGGTGATGATCAGCGTCGGCCAGCGCACCAGCTATGCGGGCGACGTGCTGGCGGTGGTGGTGGCCGACACCCGCGAGCAGGCCCGTGCCGCGGCGAAACTCGTCACCGTCGACTACACGGTGCACCAGCCCGTCACCGACGCCGTGGTCGCGCTCGAACCCGGTGCGCCGGTGGCGGTGTGGAACACGCCCAGCAATGTGCTGAGCACCAGCGAGTACGCCCGTGGCGACGTCGACGCGGCGCTGGCTGCCTCGGCGCACACCGTGCACCAGGTGTTCCAGACCCAGCGCATCGAGCACGCGTTCCTCGAACCCGAGAGCACGCTGGCCGTGCCCGCCACTCGGCCCGACGGCAGCCGCCACCTGCAGGTGTACTCGGGTGGCCAGGGCGTGTGGGACGACCGCAACGACATCGCCCGCGTGCTGGCCGTGGGTAACGATGCCGTCACCGTCACGCTCGTCTCCAACGGCGGTGCGTTCGGCGGCAAGGAAGACATGAGCAACCAGGCCCACGCCTCGCTGGCCGCCTGGCTGCTCGACCGCCCGGTGAAGTGCACGCTCTCGCGTGAAGAGAGCCTCATCATGCACGCCAAGCGCCACCCCATCCGCCTCGAGTACTGGGCTGGCTGCGATGCCGAGGGCAGGCTCACCGGGCTGCGTGTGCGCGCCATCGGCGACAGCGGCGCCTACGCCAGCGTGGGCATGAAGGTGCTCGAGCGCGCGGCCGGCCACGCCAGTGGCCCGTATCGCGTGCCCACCATCGATGTGCACTCGGTCGCCGTGCGCACCAACAACCCGGTGTGCGGCGCGTTCCGCGGTTTTGGTGCCAACCAGGCGCAGTTCGCGATGGAGGGCGTGCTCGACCGATTGGCCGAGCAGGCGGGCATCAGCGGGTGGGAGATCCGCAAGCGCAACGTCATCCACCCCGGCGAGGTGTGGGGGCCCGGTCAGATCATGGACGACGGCTGCGGTGGCGCCGAGGCGTGCCTCGACGCAGTGAAGCCGATCTACGACGAGGCGCGGGCAGCGGGCTACGCCGTCGGTCTGGGCCTCGGCCTGAAGAACAGCGGTCTCGGCAACGGCTTCCGCGAGGTGTGTCGGGCCGTGGTGCGCTTCAGCCTGCCCGAGGGCGACGGGCCCGGCACCGTGGAGGTGCGCCACGCGTGGACCGAGATGGGCCAAGGTGTGCATACCGTGGCGCTGCAGGTGGCGGCCGGCGAACTGGGCATCGACCCGAACCGCATCGAAGTGATCGTCGACACCACCCGCGAACTCGGTTTCGGCCAGACCACCGGCTCGCGCGGCACGCTCATGGCGGCCGGCTCGGTGCAGAAGGCGTGCGCCGCGGCGCTGGCCGACGGCTGCCAGCCCGAGGTCGACTACGTGGGCGAGCACATCGTCGACTGGACCCACCACCTCGGCGACCCCGAGCACCCGAACCCCACCATCCACGCCGCGTTCGGCTATGCCGCGCAGCTGGTGCTGGTCGACCGCGCCACCGGCGGCATCGCCAAGGTGGTGGCCATCCACGATGTGGGCAAGGCGGTGAACCCGCAGTTGTGTGTCGGCCAGATCGAGGGCAGCGTCCACATGGGCCTCGGTTACGCCCTCAGCGAAGACTTCCCGTCCGACCCCGAGACCGGCTTCCCCACCAACATGACGCTGCGGTCGCTCGGCATCCTGCGCGCCAAGGACGTGCCGCCCATCGAGGTGCACCTCGTCGAGGTGCCCCAGCCGCAGTCGCCGTACGGCATCAAGGGTGTGGGCGAGATCGGTCTGGTGCCCACCGCGCCCGCGGTGGCAGCGGCGCTGCACGAACTCGACGGCGAATGGCGCAGCG
Source organism: Ilumatobacteraceae bacterium (assembly GCA_044359565.1). Lineage (GTDB taxonomy): Bacteria > Actinomycetota > Acidimicrobiia > Acidimicrobiales > Ilumatobacteraceae > VFMC01. The sequence continues at coordinate 50,262 of JBIKLX010000002.1, read as the reverse complement.
TGCTGCCGATGCGCCGCGGCACCACATCGGGCGACGACTGACCCGTCGTCGATGGGCGGCTGATACCGTCCGGCCGTGAGCGACAGCGCAGCCGCGACACCTGATGCCGTACGGGCCGAGGTGCGCGCCTGGGTGGCCGCGAACTGGCACCCCGACCTGGCGCTGCTCGACTGGCGCGAACGATTGCTGGCCAGCGGGTGGGCGGTGCCGTCGTGGCCCGAGCGCTGGTTCGGCCGTGGCCTGCCCGAGTGGAGCGTGCCGGTGGTGCAGGCCGAGATCCTCGGCGCCGGAGCCGTCGGCATCCCCGTGGGCGGTGGCACCGGGCTCGCCGCGCCCACCATCCTCACCCATGGGCCCGACATCGTGCGCGAGCGGTTCCTGCGGCCCATCCTCACCGGGGCCGAGACGTGGTGCCAACTGTTCAGCGAACCGGGGGCGGGCAGCGACCTGGCCGGCCTGTCCACACGGGCCGATCGAGACGGCGACGAGTGGGTGGTGAACGGGCAGAAGGTGTGGAACACCAGCGCACACCACGCCGACTTCGGCATTCTCGTCGCCCGCACCGACTGGGACGCCACCAAGCATCGCGGTCTCACCTACTTCGCCCTGCCGATGCACCAGTCCGGGGTGGAGGTGCGGCCGCTGCGACAAATGAACCGGCACAGTTCGTTCAACGAGGTGTTCCTCACCGACGCGCGCATCCCGGCCGAGTTCGTCATCGGCGCGCCCGGCGACGGGTGGAACGTGGCGCTCACCACGCTGGCGTTCGAACGGCGGATGGGCACCCTGGGTAGGCCGCAGTACTCGGCCGCCCCGGGCCGGGCTCTCGACGAGGCGCGCCACGAGGCCGACGAGTACTACCGCACCTATGCCTGGTACCCGCAGCGCGCGGGTCGGGTCGATCTCGTGCCCGAGCGGGCAGCCGCCACGGGGCGGAACACCGACCGGCTGGTGCGCCAGCAGATCGCTCGGCTCGTCGAACTGCAGCGCACCGCGCAGTGGACAGCGGCCCGAGCGCGGGCCGCGCAGGCACTGGGCCGTCCGCCGGGCGCCGAGGGGTCGCTGGCGAAACTGGCGCTCAGCGGTATCGCCCGCCAGGCCCACCTGGTGCACACCGCGCTGGCCGGCGCCGAGGGCATGCTCACCGGTGCCGACAGCCCGCTGGGCGGCGTCATTGCCGAAATCCTCGTCAGCACGCCCGCGCAGTCGATCGCAGGCGGCACCGACGAGATCCAGCACAACATCATCGGCGAGAAGGTGCTGGGCCTGCCGCGCGAACCGTCGGTCGACAACGACCAACCATTTCGCACGATCGCCCGTACTGCTCGCTGACATCCGCTGGGGCGGACCGAGGGAACTCGTGCCGGGTATCCGGTGTGCGCCCGCCACGGCTCGATCGGCTGAGTTGATTGCCGGAGCACCCTGGGTGACGGACGGTCTGTTCTACGCACGGTATGCGCCGTGGGTGATGACCAGGCGACAGAGAGGCCTCCATCATGACGCTAGACACCGGATCGTCGACGGAGCGGGAGTCCGACGCGTCTTCCCGGCCGATGGTTGTTGTGAACGGAGAGTTGATTCCCGACCAACGCGACCCGAATCGGCGGCGCCATCTCGCTCAGTTCGAACGCCGCGTGACGCCGCCGGTGATCGTCGAGTCGAACTCTCCCGACGCAGCAGCCCTCGCGACCAACGCCTCGCCAGCGCGCGTCGACTACCAGCCGGTGTCGTCGGCTGGTGGCGCGGACTACGCCACCGAGCCAGTCAACCTTCGGGGGCTCCTGCTCCCGTTCGGGCACTACCTGGTCGACTCGCTGATGTGGGCCATTGCGATCGTGTTCACCCTGTGGATGCGGTACGACTTCGACACCTCGCCCATCATGACCTGGGGCGTTGTCCTCATCGTCACCACTGCCGTCACCCTGCAGGGGGTGTTCGGTATCACAAGCGGTCTGTACTCGCGGCGCTGGCGATACGGCAGTTTCGACGAAGTGAAGGCGTTGGCCACGGCCATCTTCCTCACCGGCGCCACCCTGATGTTCTCGGTGTTGTCGTGGCGACCAGTGGGCATCCGCCGATCGGTGGCGCCCATCGCCATGGCCATCACCTTGAACGGTGCCGTTGCCGTCCGCTCGGCGTGGCGACTGCTGAAGGAGAAGCGGGCGCGGCCGACGACCGGCTCGCCGATCGTGGTGATCGGCGCCGGCGAGGATTCGTACCGCATCGTGGCTGCGTTGCTGGCCAACCCCGAGAGTCCGTACCGACCTGCAGCGCTGCTCGACGACGACCCCTTGAAGGCCAATCTGCGCTGGCAGGGCGTGCGCGTGGAGGGCACGATCGACGACCTGGCCGAGGTGGTCCTCATCCATGGTGCCAAGACGGTGCTGCTCGCCATCCCCAATGCGTCGGGGGCGCTCGTCCAGAAGTTGAGTACCGAGTGCTACCGCCTCGACCTCGATCTGCTCGTACTACCCACCGTCGATGGCCTGTTCGGATCGCCTACCTTGGCCGACATTCGGCCGGTGTCGGAGGTCGACCTGCTCGGCCGACGTCAGGTCGAGATCGACGACACCGTGGTCGCCAACTACATCACCGGCCGACGCGTGCTCGTCACGGGGGCCGGTGGAAGCATCGGCAGTGAACTCTGCCGACAACTGGCCATGTTCCAGCCTGCAGAACTCATCATGCTCGACCGCGACGAGAGCGGCCTGCATGCCGTGCAGTTGAGCATCGAGGGCCGGGCGCTGTTGAGTTCACCCGGACTCGTGCTCGCCGACATCCGCGATCGCGGCCGACTGCACGAGATCTTCCAGGAGTACCGCCCCCACGTGGTGTTCCACGCGGCTGCGCTGAAGCACCTTCCGCTGCTCGAGACGGCACCCGAGGAGGCGTGGAAGACCAACGTGCTCGGTACCCGCAACGTGCTCACCGCAGCCGAGGCGAGCGGTGTGGAGCGCTTCGTCAACATCAGCACCGACAAAGCAGCCGATCCCTCGAGCGTGCTGGGCTACTCGAAGCGCATCACCGAGCGGATGACCGCGTCGGTTCCCTCGTCGGCCGCTGGCACGTACGTGTCGGTGCGGTTCGGCAACGTACTCGGCTCGCGCGGTTCGGTGCTCACTGCCTTCCGCGCCCAAGCAGAGACCGGCGGCCCCATCACCGTGACGCACCCCGATGTGACGCGGTTCTTCATGACGATCGCTGAGGCCGTTCGATTGACGGTGTACGCCGGTGCGATCGGGACCGATCGTGAGGTGATGGTGCTCGACATGGGCGAACCGGTTCGCATCTTCGATGTCGCTGCTCGCTTCGCCCGCCTGCAGACGCCTCCGCTGGGCATCGTCTTCACCGGCCTTCGCCCTGGCGAGAAGATGCACGAAGACCTGATGGGTGAGGCCGAGCTCGGCGAGCGGCGCGTCCATCCGCTGGTCACCCATGTGCAGGTGCCGCCGCTTCCTTGCACAGCGATGGCACTGTTCGACGACGCAGCGATGAAGGCGGGCCGCGACCTGTTGGCCGACATGGCATTGTCGGAGACGCGCCAGCAGGCGTAGGACCGGGTCGATGCGGATCTATCTGTCACCTCCCGACGTGGGCGAACTCGAGCGGTCGCACCTGTTGCGCGCCCTCGACGAAGGATGGGTCGCGCCCGCGGGGCCCGATCTCGCCGCCTTCGAGCGTGCCGTCGCCGACATGGTCGACCTTCCTGCAGCGGTGGCGCTTTCCAGCGGCACTGCAGCGCTGCACCTGGCTCTGCTCGCTGTCGGCGTACAGCCCGGCGACGAGGTCTTGGTGTCCACGTTCACCTTCGCCGCGTCGGTGAACGCCATCCGGTATTGCGGTGCCGAACCGGTCTTCATCGACAGCGAGGCATCGAGCTGGAACATGAGCCCGCAGTTGCTGCGCGACGAACTCGATCGGGCACGTCGAAGCGGCCGTCTGCCTGCGGCTGTTGTGGTGGTCGATCTCTATGGTCAGTGCGCCGACTACGACGCACTGCTGGCGCCGTGTCGCGAACTCGGCATCCCGGTGGTGGAAGACGCTGCTGAGGCCCTCGGCGCCACCTACCGTGGCCGCCCGGCCGGCAGCTTCGGCGACGTCGGCGTGTTCTCGTTCAACGGCAACAAGATCATCACCACCAGCGGTGGCGGCATGCTGGTCTCGGCCGACGAGGTCCTCGCTGATCGGGTCCGCTACCTCGCCACACAGGCTCGCGAACCCGTAGTGCACTACGAGCACGTCGAGGTCGGTTACAACTACCGCCTCTCGAACCTGCTCGCAGCCCTCGGTCGCGGCCAACTCGAACGACTGGGATCGTTCATCGCCCGGCGCCGCGCGGTGAACGCCCGCTACCGCGAACTGCTCGCCGCTGTTCCTGGTTGCCAGTTCATGCCCGTTCCCGAATGGAGCGGCTGGAACGGTTGGCTGACAGCGATCACCTTCGACGCCCCCCACCTGCCCGCTGCAGTCCGGCAGGTGCTTGCCGACGCGTCCATCGAGTCGCGTCCTCTCTGGAAGCCGATGCACCTGCAGCCGGCCTTTCGTGGGTACCGGGCGTGCATCGACGGCACCAGCGACGGACTGTTCCAGCACGGACTGTGCCTGCCGAGCGGAAGCTCGCTGACCGACGACGAGGTCGACGAGGTGGCCTCGCGGGTCATCGAGGTCGTCGACAACTACCATCGAACCCCTGTAACGCCCGAGTATTCAGCAAGGAGTTTGTGATGAGGACCGATACCGACGTGATGGACGGCCTACTCGCCCGGCTGGCCGACCGAACGGCCCGCGTCGTGGTGATGGGGCAGGGCTATGTCGGCCTTCCGGTGGCCATGCGCGCCTCGGCTGTCGGCTTCCCCGTGGTCGGCTTCGAGGTGTCGAACGACCGAGTGAAGGCCCTCCAGGCCGGACAGAGCTATGTGGGTGACGTGAGCGATGCCGAACTGCAGGCCGCGCTTGCAGCCGGGTATCTGCCCACCACCGATACGGGTGATCTCGCCGGGTTCGACGTGGCGGTGATCAGTGTCCCCACTCCGTTGCACGATGGTCTTCCCGATCTGTCGTTCATCGAGCAGGCAGGCGAGACCCTTGCCCGGTTCCTGCGGCCCGGTTGTTGTGTGATCCTCGAGAGCACCACCTACCCCGGCACCACCGAGGAGCTGCTGGCACCCATCCTCGAAGCAGGCTCGGGTCTGCGCCGCGGCCAGTACGCAATCGGCTACTCGCCGGAACGGATCGACCCGGGCAACGCCACCTATGGCCTCGTCAACACGCCGAAGGTCACCAGTGGTGTCGATGCCGCCTCGTTGGCGGCGGTCGACGGATTCTTCGCCGCCCTCGTCGATCGCACCGTGCCGGTCGGTTCACCCGCCGAGGCCGAACTGGTGAAGCTGCTCGAGAACACCTTCCGCCATGTGAACATCGCCTTGGTGAACGAGTTGGCGATGTTCGCCCGCGAACTCGGTGTCGATGTGTGGCGGGCCATCGACGCAGCCTCCACCAAGCCCTTCGGCTACATGCGCTTCACGCCTGGTCCGGGCGTCGGCGGCCACTGCCTGCCGATCGATCCGAGCTATCTCGCCTGGCGTGTGAAGCAGCACCTCGGTCACACGTTCCGTTTCGTCGAACTGGCCAACGACGTGAACGAGCACATGCCCGACTACGTGCATCGCCGGGTCACCGAGTTGCTGAACCGGCAGCGCAAGAGCGTGAACGGCAGCCGCGTGCTCCTCCTCGGCCTCGCCTACAAGCGGGGCACCAGCGACTGGCGCGAGAGCCCCAGTGTGGGCGTGGCCGAGCGTCTCGAGGCCAGTGGTGCCGAGGTCGTGTTCTGCGACCCCTACATCGCCGAGGTGAACGCCCAGCACGTCCCGCATCCGCTGGTCCCCTTCATGCCCGAGACCCTTGCGGCTGCCGATCTCGTCGTGGTGCTCGTCGACCATCCCGAGTTCGCTCCCGATGTGATCGCCGAGCACGCACGCTTGGTGTTCGATACCAAGAACCTGCTGCGGGGCCACACCTTCTCGGGCGAGATCCTGTAGCGCCAGATGATGTTGCTCGAGGAGCCGGGCGCCCTGATGGCGCCCCCCGAACCTGTGGCCGCTGACCCGACCCGCCGCGAGTACCTCGTGGTCGCGGCGGTCGCCGTCGCCGTGGTCGGGCTCTACGTGGCGATCGCTGCGTCGAACGGCGCGCTCGGCGCATCGCGCAACGACGACTGGGCCTACATCCGGATCGCGAAGCACCTCGCCGACACGGGCGAGTTCCGCCTCGACGGGTGGGTGGCGGCGATGTTCCTCGGTCAGGCGCTGGTGTCGCTCCCGGTGATGGCGCTGTTCGGGCAGGGGGTCCTGCCGCTGCAGGTGATGGTGGCCGTGTTCGCCGCTGTCGGGTTGTGGGCCACCTACGCAGTGGTCCGTCCCTGGCTCGGCCGGCGCTGGGCCGCACTGTCGGTGGCCTGCGTGGCGGCAGGGCCGGTGTACGGCATCGTCGCCGTGTCGTACATGACCGATGTGCCGTCGTATGCGCTGCAGATGATCACACTGCTGGTCGGTGTCCGGGCGATGCGTTCGGCGCCGGTGCACCTGGGATGGCTGGCGGGCGCCCTCGGGTTGGGGATCGCATCGTTCAGCATCCGCGAGTTCGGGGTGGCCTCGGGTGCAGCGGTGGCCGTCTACGCAGTTGCCCAGGCATGGGTGGGCCGGCAACGCCTGCGACCGGTCCTGGCCCTGGCCGGGGCCTGGTTGGTCGCGGTGACGACGCTCTACTTCTGGCGCACCAGCCTGCCCAACACGTGGCCGACGCCGATCGACGTGTCGCCGGGCGCTCTGGGCAGCGCGGCCAATGCCATCTGGCGCAGCGCTCTCACCATCGGGCTGCTCGCATCGCCCGTTGCGTTCGCTGTCTCACCGGTCCGGCTGCTGCGGGCGATGGGTCAGCGGTTGACGCGCCGCGCACAGGTGGTGCTGGTGCTGCCGGCGGTCGTCGTGCTTGCCACGATTCCCTTCCGTGGCCTGGGCCTGATCGGCAACCACGCCGATCGCGAACTCGCCTACTGGGGCACCCTTTCTGGCGATCCACCTTCACTGTTGCCCACCCCCGTGTGGGTGGTGGTGCTGCTGGTCGCCCTGTACTCGACCGCTGTGTCGGTGGGACTGGTCGCGCTCCGCATCGAGGCCGCGCTCCGTCACCGTCGTTCCTGGCGGTCGGGTCTCGCCTCGACCGCCGATCGCGGTGCCCACCTCGTCGTGTCGTTCGTTGTGCTGTATGCCGCGCTGCTCGTCGCCACGGTGACGCTCACCCCGACCGAGTTGTTCGATCGGTACCTGTTGGTGCTCGTCCCGTTGAGCGCAGCGCTGCTCGCCCGTGCCGGGCGAACCGAGCAGGTGATGCGCTCGCTTCCCGGTCGCCGCGAGTGGGCGGCGCTGCTGGCGCTGGCGACCCTGGGTGTGGTCGCGATCGACGCGTCGGCCGCGTTCGACGGTGCCAAGTGGCGCCTCGGCGAGGTTGTCGAGGCCCGCACCGGTTGGGACCCTGGATCGATCGATGCTGGTTACGAGTGGTACGGCTATCACCAGACCGCACCGGTCGAACGGCAGGGCTTCCTCACCGCGCCCACCTTCTGGCGTCTGCTGTTCGCTCCCCGGCCGGTGTGCGCCACGGGTTCGTTTGCTCCGTCCGATCAGTCGGCCGTGCCCGCCGACGATGTCATCGCCACCGTGGTCGAACGCAGCCTGTTCGGTGTCGAGGTGCGCCTCGTCGCGACTGCAGGCCCGGACGACTGCCCCTGAGCCGGTTGCCCGACGTTGCTGGTCGGGTCGTGCACGACCGTGCTGGTCGGGTGTGTGGAACTGTCGGTGCAACGCCGGACGGTCAGCGGAAGAATTCAGCAATCCCTCAGGCGTCGAACGCCGAGCGCGGAACGGAACATCGATGCAGACCCAGGCCCAGATTGATCACGCGACACCCGGCGATGCCGACGGGTGGTCGGCTGCTGTCAGGAGTCAGCCGGGCGCCAGGTTCGCAGTGCTCGCCGCTGCCACGGGTGAGGGCTGAGGGCGAGCGACGATGTGTGGAATCGCTGGATGCCTGACCGCTCGCCACGATGTCGGTTCGTTGCCGCTCGACGGGGCTCTCGATGCGATGCAGCACGCGCTGGCCCATCGCGGTCCCGACGCGCATGCCATCTGGTCTGACACGGCCGCGGGCATCGGCCTCGCTCATCGGCGACTGGCGGTCATCGACCTGAGCCCGCTCGGTGCGCAGCCGATGCACAGCCGCTCGGGTCGGTGGGTGATCGCCTTCAACGGCGAGATCTACAACCACCGGGCGCTCCGCGCCGACCTTGCCGCCGAAGGGTGCCAGTTCCGAGGTCACGGCGACACCGAGACCCTGGTCGAAGCCCTCGACACATGGGGTGTCGACCGCACGCTGGAACGCACCAACGGCATGTTCGCCTTCGCCGCGTGGGATCGCCACGAACGGCGTTTGGTGCTGGCCCGCGACCGGCTCGGCGAAAAGCCGCTGTACTGGACCATCGTCGACGGTGCCCTGTGGTTCGCCAGTGAACTGAAGGCGTTCCGTGCGCTGGGTACCTTCCGGCCCGAGATCGACCCGACGGCTGTGAGTGCCCTGCTGCGCTGGGGTTTCATTCCCCATCCAGGCACGATCCACCGCGGTGTCCACCAGTTGGCGCCGGGACACCTCCTCGAGGCCCGGCTCGATGCTGGTGCCGCGAAGGTGGTCGAGCGCACCTGGTGGGATCTCGGCGAGGTGGTGGCCGGCGCTGTCGCTGCGCGGCCTACCGCGAACGTCGACATGGCATCAGCAGCCGAGGAACTGCGTGCCCTGCTGGCCGACGCAGTCGCCACCCGGATGGAGAGCGACGTACCGCTCGGCTCGTTCCTGTCGGGAGGTATCGACAGCAGCCTCATCGCAGCACTCGCCCAGCAGACGATGGGCGGATCGGGCCTGCGCACCTTCACGGTCCGCATGCCCGAAGTGGGCTTCGACGAGAGCGTCCATGCCGAATCGGTGGCCCGCCATCTGGGTACTGCGCACACCACCGTCGACATGCCGGTCGCCGAGGTGCTCGCTGCGGTGCCCGAGCTCGCCACGGTGTGGGACGAACCGTTCGCCGACCCGTCGATGTTGCCGAGCCTGATGCTGTGCCGGGCTGCACGGCAGCAGCTCACCGTGTGCCTCGCAGGCGACGGCGGTGATGAGGTCTTCGCCGGCTACAACCGGCACGCGCTCGGCAACTCGCTGTGGCGCAGGGTGCGGCCGCTGCCGGCACCGGTGCGCAACGTCGCAGCCCGCGCGCTTCTGCTGCCATCTCCGGCGACGGTCGACCGCGTCGTGGCAGGGGTCGGCCGGGCGCTGCCACCGCGGCTCCGTGTTCCCAACGGGGGCGACAAGGTGCAGAAGGCTGCCGCCGTCCTGCGTGCCGACGAAACGGGGTTGTGGGCCAGCCTCGCCCAGATCTGGCCAGCCGACGCGGTGCCGCTCGACGCTGTTGCGCGGCACAGCAGCGTGCCCTGCGGGCCGTCGATCGCCGGGCTCGATCCTGTCGAGGAACTGGTGCTCGCCGACACTGCGGTGGTGTTGCCCGACCAGATGCTGGCGAAGGTCGACCGGGCGAGCATGGCAGCAGCCCTCGAGGTGCGGGCCCCGCTGCTCGATCATCGGCTCGTGGAGTGGTCGTGGCGTCAACCGCTGGCACTCAAGACAGCTGGCGGGGTGGGCAAGTTGGTGCTCCGTGAGGTGCTGGCGGGGATGGTGCCCCCGGCGATCACCGACCGACCGAAGATGGGGTTCGACCCGCCGCTGGCAGCATGGCTGCGAGGTCCGTTGCGCGACTGGGCGGGCGACCTGATCACGTCGTCGTCCGCGGTCGAGCACGGCTGGCTGTCGGGCGACGCCCTTCGTCGGACGTGGTCCGAGCATCTCGCCGGCACGCGCAACTTCGACTATCGCCTGTGGTCGGTGCTGATGCTCGAGAGCTGGCTGCGCGAGCAGTAGTGGCTAGCGCAACGCTCGTTCGAGCGTTGCCTGCCAGCCGTTCGCCACGACGCCGATCTCGAACGTCGCCGCGCAGTGTTGCTCGGCTGCGTTGCCGAGCGCGGTTCGCAGCACAGGATCGTTGTGCAGCCGTTCGAAGGCGGCAGCAGTGGCAGCGACATCGTCGACCGGGACGATGAGGCCGGTGCGCTCGTGCAGCACGATGTCGGTGGTCGAGCCGACGGGCGTGCTGACCGCCGCGAGACCGCACAGCCCCGCTTCGATCAGCGTGGCCGGCATCGACTCACTGAAACTGGGCAGTACCACGGCGTCGGCCGCGCAGTAGGCGGGCAGCACGTCGGAGAGGTCGCCGAGGATGTGCACCCGACCCGGTGCTGTGGCCGCAGCCAGGGCCTCGATCCGTTCGCGATCTGGCCCGCCGCCCACGATCATCAGATGGCATTCGGCCGACGCGGCGGCTTCGACCGCGACGTGGGTGCCCTTCTCCGGGGTGAGAGCACCGATGCAGAGCACGACGAAGGCATCGTGCGGGAGGCCAAGTGCAGTGCGAGCCGCGGCGCGTGCTTCGGCAGTCGCCGGCCGGAAGGAACCGCGCGCGACACCGTTGGCGACGACGTCGATCCGGCTTGCCGGAACGTGCAGGTACTCGGTCAGGTCGCTGGCCGCTGCGGTCGACAGGGCTACGACGCGTCGCGGAGCGCGCAGGTAGGTGGCAACCCGGAGCCGACGCCACCACGTGGGGGCCCAGTATCGCGAGTTGCTGATCTGGCGGTACACGAACGGGCGACCGCGGCCGATCCCGGCCAGGGCGCAGGCGAGCAGGGTCGATGACCCGTGCGCCACAGTGATGTCGGCTTCGCCCATGTGCCGACGGAGCGCGCGGAGCGTCGACATCCCGCGGGCATGCTCGCCCAGAACCGGCACATCGAGTCGGGCACTACGCGTTCCAGGTGCGAGCGCCACCGTGTTCACCTCGTGGCCGAGCAGGCGCAAGGCTGCTTCGAGGTCGACGGCGAACACCTGCGCGCCGCGCCGATCGCGGTCGGTGATCACCTGCAGTACGCGCATCTCGCCCAGCTTTCAGAACAGTTCGATATCGCCCATGGTGAGCGCCCAGTTGGCGAGCGGTGGCATGCCCGGCCGGGTGACGGTTCGCCAGGTGAGTACGGGGCCACCACCGGGGAGCGGTACCTGACCGTGCAGCAGTCGGGCACCGCCGAGGCGGATGGCATGATCGGCGCCGGCGGCCCGTACCACCCGAGCCATCGCCCGATCAGCCCCTGCGGTATCGAGGCCGAGCGATGCCACGTGCACGAGTTCGAGCGCCGGTCCGCGTCGACGGGCCCGAACCACTACGGCTCCGTCGTCGTGTTCGACGACCCGGTAGTGCAGCAGATCGGTGCCGAAGCGCCAGCGGTAGAAGGCCTCGCCCCCGTCGGCACCGACGTCGGTGTGGGTCGAGAGTGTTCGTGCGGTCGCAGCCTCGCCCCGTCGCCACGCCATGGTGTCGCCTCGGTGGCGCTCGGCCCACTGGTCGAAGGGAGTGCCCACGTCGATCGGTTGCGACCACAGGTCGGCGGGAACTCGGGCCCGGGCGATCTTTGCAAGCGATGTGATACCCCGTGGGCGGACGACTGCGGGCAGGCGTCCGACCTCGCGCCACCCCATCTTCAGATAGCCGGGTCGGCTCTGGTCGTTCGGGGTGTTGAACACCAGGTCGACCCCTTCGGCACGGAGTTCGTCGAGGCCGCGGAGCGTGAGCGCGGTGAAGAGCCCGCGCCCTTGGTAGTCGGGATCGGTGGCGGTGTCGACGGCGCGGACAGCGCGCAACACCTCGCCGTTGCGTTGGAACTCCCAGCGCATGAACAGCCGCACGGCGACGACTCGGCCGTCGTCGATCGCTACCCATGCTGGTGAGGGGCCGAAGACGTTGCGCTCGTGCTTCCAGCTGAAGAGGTTGGCGAATCGGGGGTCGCTGTCCCAGCCGAGCGTGCGCTGCATCAGCGCCAGCACCGCCTCGCGGTCGTCGGCGGTGGCGGGCCGGATGTCGAGTGCAGGGGCACGTGTGCGTGCCGACTTCGACGGGGCTGTCGCCTTGGCGTCGGCCCGGCCCGTCGTGCCATCGCCGAGTGGTGCTGCCGCTGGGGCGGCCCCACCTGCTGCCGCAGCAGCGTCGTAGGCGGCCATCAAGGTCTCGGTCACCCGGTCGGCGTCGAACTCGGTGGCCTTGTTCCGGGCCGCGGCGGCGAAATGGCTCCGCAACGCCGGATCGTCGGCGAGGCGCTGCCATGCGTGGGCCAGCGCAGTGGGATCGCCGGGTGGGACGAGCATCGCGTCGACTCCGTCGCGGAGTGACTCGGCAATGCCGCCCACTGCTGTGGCAGCGACCGGCAGGCCGAGCGCGCAGGCCTCCATCAGCGCGACAGGCAGCCCTTCGAACACCGACGACAGTGTGAAGACATCGAACCCCGACATCACCCGTTGTGCATCGGGTCGGAACCCGGTGAACAGCATCGCGTCGGCAAGGCCGCTGGTAGCAGCGAGTGATCGGATCTCGGCCTCGAGCGGTCCCTGGCCCACCACGACCCATCTGGCCACGGTGCCGCTGTCGAGCAACAGACGTGCGGCGCGGACGAGTGAGGGGTAGTCCTTCTGCGGGCGGAAGTTGGCGACGATTCCGATGACGAGTTCGTCAGGTTGGATCCCGAGTTCAGCGCGCACCTCCTCACGGTCTCGGGCGAACGCCGCCGCCTTGCCGATGTCGATGCCGTGGCGGAGGGTGACGGCCCGCTTCCGTGTGGCACCCTTGATCGACGCGAGTACTTCATCGCTCACCGCGAACACGTTCCGGTCGCGACGGATCGTCAGCCGGTTGAGGAGTCGGGTGCCCCACTGGAAGGTGCCCCAGGCATTGTGCTCGGTGGTGATCACCTGTGGCCGCGAGCCACGCACCGACCAGGCCGCGACGCGAGCGACCGACGCCGGCAGGGGAGAGTGCATGTGCACCACGTCCCAGTCGCCGCTGCGCACCAGTCGGGCGAGCCGGAAGGGCCAGCCGATGTCGCTACCGCCCTGAGACGAAGGGCCGACGCACACCGTGCGCACCCCAGCCTGCTCGAGGCCGTCGACGAGGTGATCCTTGAAGGGCAGGACATAGGCACAGGTCACCTCGGCACGTGCCGGGTCGATGGTTCCCGCCGTCTCGGTGAGCAGGTGTTCTGCACCACCAGGGCCGAGCCCCTTGATCACCCACAGCACCCGAACCGCCACGAACACGACGCTACCGTGCGCCGGAGTGGGGCAAACGGCACAGTACAGAGTCGCGACGGGTCGCAGACCCCCCGAATAGATAGGTTTTCTTCCGTGACGAGGTCGGGGTGGCGGTGAAAAAACAGTCTGCGCTCGAAGCGGCCCGGAGCCGCTGGAAGATCGTGGTGGGCATGACCGCGCTCGGAGCCGCGCTCGGAGCGCTCCCCAGTCCGGCGAAGGTCGAGGCCAACTCGGTGATCGCAGGCTGGAATGCAACCAACACGATGCTGGCCACCCAGGTGGCCCAACCGGCAACACCTGGTGGCGGAACCGCCAACGAAGGGGTCGCCGCAGCGCAGTACTCGCTGTTCGCCACCACCGGTGAGGTCCCGAAGCGTGTGGCTGCCAAGATCGGTTGGACCGGGTCGCCCGCCGAGTTGGCCAGCACGGTGGAGGTCTTCTTCGACGACGAGACCGGAGCCTTGGTGTTCCGCACCTCACAGCCGACGCCCGAGTTGGCGGTCTCCATCGCCGATGGCTTCGCCACCGAGACGGCCGCCTTCCTCGCTGAGCGACAAGTGCAGTGGAACGAGACGTTGCTGCAGCAGTGGGCCAAGAGGGTCGACGAGCTGAAGGCCGAACTCGACGAGAAGCAGGCCGCCATCGGCGACGACGAGACCGATCGCGCGAGACTCGCTGAACTCGCAGCTGTGCAAGGCCAGTACCAGCTGGCGTTCGAGCAGAAGACCAAGCTGACCGCCGCCACCTCGAGCGAGTTGCTGACGCCGCTCCAATCGGCCCAGGCGGTCCCTGTCGTTGCCGGTGGTCTGTCGGCCCCGAACTCACGATCGATGCGCGGGCTGCTCGGTGCGCTCGTCGGGGCAACCCTGGGGCTCGGGTCGGCCGTCGTGCTGGGCCGAATCGACCGCCGCCTGCGCAGCCGAGAGCAGGCGGAGGAGATCACCGGACTGCGGGTGCGCGTCGAGTTGCCGTTCGTCCGCGACGACGCCCGCCTCGCCCGGGTGCTCGACAGTCTGCAGCACGATCCGCTGGCCGATGCCTACCGAACCGTGCGCAACGTGGTCGGTTTCGTGCACGGCTCGCTTCCCATTGTCGATCGTGCCCGAGTGACCCTGGTGGTGTCGCCCGGTCCCGGCGAGGGCAAGACGTCGCTCACTGCCAATCTCGCCGCCTCGTTCGCCGAGATCGGCATGAACACCGTGGCGGTGAACACCGACTTCCGCCGGCCGAAGTTGTCTCAGCGGCTCTGCGGCGCCGAACTGGCTCCGCTCCCGTGGGAGCTCGAAGATCTCGGCTGGGTCCCTCCGGGCCGGGTGCTGCGTCCGACACCGATCCCCAATCTGTCGGTGTTCGACCTGGGCACCATCGGGCCTGCCGGCGAGCTGGCCCGTCGCACCGCGGCGATGATTCCGCAGCTCGCTCGTGAGGCCGAAGCCATCGTGATCGACAGTTCGCCGGTGTCGGCCACCGCCGAGGTGCTCGAACTCGTGCCGCTGGCCGATGTGGTCGTCGTCGTGTTGCGTCTGGGTGAGACCAGCATCTCGTCGGCCGAGAGCACGCTGGCCATCCTTCGCGACCTCACCACGGCACCGCTGCTGCTGGTGGCGGTCGGTGGCCGTGCCGTGAATCGCGGCTATGACGATGGCTACCAGCAGGTGAGCGGCGCCCAGCGATCACCCGGCGGGGCCGTTCCGCAGAGCGATCAGGTACCCGTCCCCAGTGGCTGGCGCTGGGGACGTCGTGAGCAGTACCGCCAACTGGTGTCCGCGCCGCCGCCATTGCCGATCGAACTGACCGGGCTCGAGGACTTGTTCGCTGCGCCGGCCGAGCCCAAGGGATGAAACAGCGGCACGTGCGCTTGGCGGTGCCTGAGGCGATTCGCTCGATCGCGCCGGCCGGTCCGCTGATGGTCGGTGGTGCAGCGCTGTACCTGGTCGTCATCAGTTGGGCCATGTCGAACCTCAGTTGGGATCTCTGGGGTGCCCTGATCTATGCCCCGCTGCTCACGCTGGCGACGATCCTGCTGGCCCGCCGCATGTTCACCGGTGCACTCCAACCCGTGGTGGCGGCGATCGCGGTGGGATTCGTCGTCAAGGTGGCTGGGTCGATGGCGCGGTACTGGGTCGCCTTCACTGCGTACGGCGGCGCGTCCGACTCGGTGCGTTACCACGACGCCGGCTCGCTGAAAGCCGGTCTGTTCTGGTCGAGACAGATCGATGTGTGGGCGCTGGTCCCCTCAGGTTCGAACACCGTGTTCGTCGACGGTGTGGCCGGCCTCGTGTATTCGTTCATCGGCACCAGCCAACTCGCCGCCTACGTGGTGTTCGCCTGGTTCGGGTACGTCGGTGTGATGTGTTTCATCAAGGCCGCCTGCGTGTCGGTGCCTGGGCTGGCGCAGCGCCGTTACGCCTGGCTGTGCGTCCTGATGCCCAGCGTCGTCTACTGGCCCGCCTCGCTCGGCAAGGAATCACTGATGATCTTGGGTCTCGGGCTCGGGTCGCTCGGTGTGGCTCGGCTGTTCGAGCGGGGCGGATTCCTACGAGGCCTGCTGCTGACGTTGATCGGCTTCGGCTTCGTCGGCTTCATTCGTCCACATATTGCCGGCGTCTTCATCGCGGGTGTGCTCCCCGGCCTGATGGTCGCCTTCCGCCGGCCGGCCACTGCCGACGCTGACGGTGCGCCCAAGCGCAACCGATTCGTGCTCTTCCTCACCATCTCCGTCGCGCTCGTCGCCGTCGTGTTCGTCGCCTCGCTCGCCCTCACCTTCCTCGAGCCGTCCAACACCGATGGTGAGGAAGCCAGCGGTGGCGTAGGGGGGGTCACGGCGATTCTGGAGGAGACGACGCGTCGCTCCGAGATCGGCGGATCGAGTTTCCAGCCGCCCTCGATCACCAATCCGCTGATGTGGCCGTACGCCGCCGTGCGCACCCTGACACGCCCGTTGCCGTTCGAGGCGAGGGGTTTGTTCCAACTCATCTCGGCCGCAGAGATGTCGGTGCTCCTGGGTATGTGCGCGTACTGGTGGCGACCGCTGCGCGGCCTTCGTCGATCGGTGGTGCGCATCCCCTACATCACCTATTCGATGGTGGTGCTCTTCATGGGTGGCCTCGTCTACACGAGCTTTGCCAATCTCGGGATCCTCACCCGCCAGAAGTCGCTGTTGTTACCCCTCTTGCTCCTGCTGCCCTGTCTGCCGCTGCCGCCCGAGCGGCGTAGCGGCGCGGCTCAGGAGCCGACTGCGAGAGCGAACGTGCCGATCGGAGCAGGAGCATGACGAGCAAGACGACTGGACAGCGGATCGTGGTCACCGGCGGGGCAGGGTTCATCGGGGCGAATCTGGTTCGCCGTCTGTTGAACACACCGGGGGTGTCGGGGGTGTCGGTGATCGACGACCTGTCGACCGGTTCACGGGGCAACCTCGAGGGAGTCGATGGTGCGCTCGAGGTCGTCGAGGGCTCGATCCTCGACGACGGGGCCCTCGACCGGGCGATGGCGGGTGCCGGCGCGGTGGTGCACCTGGCAGCGCTGGGCAGCGTGCCGCGCAGTATCGCCAACCCCTTGGCCAGTCACCACGCCAATGCCACGGGCACGCTGATGGTGCTCGAGGCAGCACGTCGCCACGGCGGGCTGCACACGGTGGTGGCGAGCAGCAGCAGTGTGTACGGGGCCAACCCGACCCTGCCCAAGCACGAAGACCTGGCCACCCGGCCGCTGTCGCCGTACGCGGCAACGAAACTGGTCACCGAGGGCTATGCGATCGCCTATGGGCACGCCTACCGGATGCCGACCTTGGCGTTCCGGTTCTTCAACGTGTTCGGGCCGCTGCAGACCGCCGGTCACGATTACGCCGCGGTCATCCCGCGTTTCGTCGACGCGGCACTGCGTGGCGAGCCGTTGACGGTGCATGGCGATGGTTCGCAGAGCCGCGACTTCACGTTCGTCGACACGGTCACCTCGGTGATCACCGATGCGGTGCTGCGCCGGGTGACCAGCCCCGATCCGGTGAACCTGGCGTTCGGCAGCCGTGTGTCGCTGCGTGAGGTGATCCGACTCCTCGAACTCGAGTTGGGCGGTTCGCTCGACGTGGTCAACACGGCGTCGCGGGCAGGTGATGTGCCGCACAGCCAGGCCGATGTCGCTCAGCTCCAGGCTCTGTTCCCCGATGCTCGACCCGTGCCGTTCGTCGAGGGGTTGCGTGCAACTGTGGCGTGGATGCGCACGGTCATCGGTGATGGTCTGCCTGCCCCACACCACCCCTGACGACGCTGCGCTGGGTCACCGCGACGGCACGTCGTCGACAACCGCGGCCCCTCGGCGGGCGAGCAAGGGCAGCGTCAGCAGCACACTGGCGACGGTGGCGATGACAACTGCCACCACGGCGGGTCTGACCGTCGGCTCGAGCGCGCCGGTGCGGGCGACGGCTGCGGTGGCGACGGCTGCCACTGCGGCGACCTCCCACCAGGTGAGTGCAGCACGCCGGGTCGTGCGCCGCGCTGCGGGATCGAGCCGGCGCCACAGCCCCAGGGTGGGCGGCAGTCGATGCGCCACTACCAGCAACAGCACGAAGGGCCACCACGAGTACAGGGCGCCGATCAAGGCGCTCTGGCGGCCCGTGGCACCGAATATGCCGGCCCACAGCACCCACGCTGCCACGACGACGTGGAGCAGCCAGTGCACCGGGCGACCGATTGCATTGGTGATCAGGTGCACGACCAAGGCCGCAGCGGCTACGAGTGCCACCTGGGGGATCTGGTCGGTCTCGGGAACGCACGCGTACGTCGCCGCACAGGCGCACATCACCAACCAGGGCACCAGGCTGGGCGTGGCCTTGGCGACGACCGGAATCGACATCACGGTGAGCGCACCGGTGACGACGGTGCCGGGTACCGCCCACCACCGCGATGGCGAGCCGAGGTCGGACGCATCCCACGCCAAGGCGACGACCAGCGCCCCCAGCAGCGCCCCGGCCACCATGTGGGTGACCGTTCTCGACCGGGGGACCGCCACCTCGCCAGTGTGCCATGCCGAGTGGGGCGTGCGATGAGTTCCGATGCAGCTCTCGTTCGCTCCCAGGAGCCGATACCGGACCTGTTGTTCGGCTCGGTGTTGTGCGTCTGCACCTACAACCGGAGCCGTTCGGTGATGATGGGCGGCTTCTTGCGCGATCACCTCGACCAGCGGGGGATCGGCGCCGAGGTGCGGGTCGCAACGGCGGGGCTGCACGGTGGGGGGCACCCGCCGACATCGCACGCGCTCGCCCAACTCGGCCACCGTGGCTGGTCGGTGCAGGGGCATGTGAGCCGAGGCGTCGACGCCTATCGTCTGGCCGGTCGCGACGTCGTCGTCACCGCCGAGCGGGCCCATGTCGCGTCGATCGCCGGCCGGTGGCCCGAGATGTTCGATCGCACGTTCACCCTTCCCGAATTCGTCGGACTGCTCGACGCGATTCCGCCCACCGAGAGCGATGTCTGGTCTCGGCTCAGCACGAACCGGATCGCGAGGTCGGCCTACCTCGACGCTCCCGAGGTCGGCGAGATCGTCGAGCCCGGTGGCGGGGGTCCCGCCGACTGGCGGCACTGCGCCCGGACCATCGATGTGCTCACCGGCCGACTGGCCGACTGGATGGCGCAACGGCATCTCGCGACGGCTGGGCAGGTGAAGTGACGATGATGGGGCTCGACACGAAATCGATCGTGAAACGGGTCAGCCTGCTCGGCGACGGGTTGGTGCCGCCTCCGATCGGGGTGACCGTCCTCATCTACCACCGTGTCGGTGGTGGCAGTACCAGCGATGTCGATCTTCCAGCAGAGGTGTTCGATGCGCAGCTCGCCCATCTCGCCGAACACGCCCGGGTCGTCGGTCTCGACACAGCGGTCGCCGAACTCACCGACCCCCGCCAGCACGATGAGCCGCTGCGGCCGACGGTCGTGATCACGTTCGACGACGGCACCGACGACTTCGTCGATGTCGCCGTGCCGGCACTGGTACGCCACGGTCTGCCCGCGACGCTCTACGTGGCCACGCAGTACATCGACGAGCAGGCCGAATTCCCGTGGGGTGCTCGACCGACGTCGTGGGCTGCGCTGCGCGACACGGTGGCGACCGGGCTGATCACCATTGGATCGCACACGCACTCACACTGGCTGCTCGATCGGCTCGAACCGGCCGAGGTCGCCGCCGATCTCGACCGGTCGATCGAGTTGATCGGCGAGCACCTCGGCCTGAGTGCACAGCACTTCGCCTATCCCAAGGCGATGCCGGGTTCGGCGCATGCCGAGGCGGCGGTGCGGCAACGGTTCCGCTCGGCAGCGCTGGCAGCGAGTCGCGTGAACCGCCGCGGTCGTACCGACCCGCACCGTCTGTGGCGCACCCCCGTCCAGTGCAGCGACCGGCTCGAACACTTCCAGGCCAAGGCACGCGGCGGGATGCGCCTCGAAGGCGAGTTGCGCGCCCTCGTGGCTCGTGTGAAGTACCGCGGGATGCGGCAATGACCGGCGTCCTGCCTCCTCGCCGGCCGGGGGTGCCCCGGTTGGTGCATCTGTGCACGACCGACGTCAGCCTCGACTGGCTGCTCGGCCCGCAACTGCGGGCATTCGCCGCGGCAGGGTTCGAGGTGATCGGCATGTCGGCTGCCGGACCCCATGTGGCCAATCTCGAGGCGATGGGTGTCCGGCATGTCGCCGTGCCGTCGTTCACCCGCTCGAGCGATCCGCTGCAGGACCTGAAGGCATTCGCCCAACTGGTGTCGTTGCTGCGCAAGGTGAAGCCCGACATCCTCCACACCCACAACCCCAAGCCGGGGGTGTTGGGCCGTATCGCCGGCCGCCTCGCCCGGGTTCCGCTCGTGGTCAACACCCAGCACGGTCTCTATGCGCAGCCGAGCGATCGATGGCAGCGGCGGCTCCCCGTGTACGTGGCCGAGCGAGTGGCGGCCGCGTTCGGTCATCTCGAACTCGTCCAGAACCCAGAAGACGTCGACACCCTGGTGCACCGGTTGCGCATCCCCGCCCGACGTGTGCGACTGCTCGGCAACGGGATCGACCTGTCGCGGTTCGATCCGTCGGTGAGACGCGATCACGCCCGGGCCGAGCGACGGTCGTCATGGGGTGTCGGCGACGACGACGTGGTGGTGGGTGTGGTCGGTCGCCTGGTCCGCGAGAAGGGGATCGTCGAACTGTTCGAGGCGGCGCACCGCCTCCGGACATCGCATCCCCGGGTCCGTTTCGTGATCGTCGGCCCCACCGACGAGGGCAAGGCCGATGCGATCGACAACGCGTCGGTCGAACGCGCCGTGGCCGATGGTGTCGTGTTCACCGGGGCGCGCACCGACATGCCCGAGTGCTACTCGGCGTTCGACGTGTTCCTCACCGCCAGTTGGCGCGAAGGCTTTCCGCGCAGCGCGATGGAAGCCGCCGCAATGGGGCTGCCGACCGTCGCCACCGACATCCGCGGGAATCGGCAGGTGATCGATGACGGGGTGACCGGGGTGCTGGTCGCCGTCCGCGATGCGTCAGCGCTTTCCGTCGCCGTCGCCGACCTGGCTGACGATGCCGAGCGTCGGCGAGCGATGGGCGCCGCTGCGCAGGCGCGTGCTGTCGAGCACTTCGACCAACAGCGTGTGATCGACATCAGCCTGGCTGCGTACCGCAGTCGCCGGTGACGTCAGGCGTCGGCCGGTGGGCGGTCGGCGGGTAGTTCGTGCATCGAGACCGTGCCTTCGTGGGCCACGCCGCTGCGGCCGAACACGGTGGGCACGGTACGGGCCAGGATCTTCAGGTCGCCGAGCAGCGAACGCGTGCGGACGTACTCGACATCGAGTGCCAGCCGCTCGGGCCAGTCGAGGGTGTTCCGTCCGCTCACCTGGGCGAGACCGGTGATGCCCGGCCGTACGGCGAACCGCTCGTACTCCGCGCCGCGGAAGCGGTCCCAGTAGTGGACCGGGAGCGGTCGCGGTCCGACGAGACTGATGTGGCCGAACAACAGATTCACGAGCGAGGGCAGTTCGTCGAGACTCGTCGAACGCAGGATGGCGCCCGTGCGCGTGATCCGTTCTGCGTCGAACTCGGGGCCGCTGCGGTCGGGCGCAGCGTGTCGCATGGTGCGGAACTTGAAGAGAGCGAACACGGTGCCGTGGCGGCCGAGTCGACGCTGGCGGAACAGCACACCGCTGCCCATCGAGAGCCGCACGGCAATCGCCACAGCGGCGAGCACCGGCGACAGCACGATCAGTCCGATCGCTGCTGCAGCGATCTCGACGGTGCGGCGCACCACATCGGCGACGCGACTCACGGCCGCACCTCTGTGACTGGCGCAGCAGGTTCGAGCACGCGGGCGGGAACACCGACGACCACCGTGCAGGGGGCTACGTCGCGCACGACCACGGCGCCCGCACCCACGACGGCACCGGCGCCGATGGTGACGCCCGGCAGCACCCGCGAGCCGATTCCCAGCAGCGCACCGTCGCCGATGGTGACCCCACCGGCGATCACTGTACCTGGGGCGATGTGGACGAAGGCACCGATCTCGCAGTCGTGATCGACGCTTGCGTTGGTGTTCACGATCGTGCCCCGCCCGATACGTGTCGCCGCGTTCACGACGGCACCGGGCAGCAGTGCTGCGCCGTCGGCGACTCGGGCCGTGCGCGACACCATGGCGAACCGACTCACTGCGGTTGCGAGATGCAAGCCATCGCCGAGCAGTCGTTCGGTGACAGCGGCGCGGGCGCGGTTGTCGCCGATGGCCACGAACACCGTGCTCACGTCGTGCGCGCGGGCAATGGCACACAGATCTGCATCGCGCCCCAACATCGGCGTGCCGAGGTCTGGTGCGCCCGACCCGTCGAGGCTGATTGCGCCGACCACTCGGACGGCCGGGCTGGTCGTCTGATCCTGCAGCGCCTCGAGGCAGACCCGGGCATGACCGTGCGCGCCGACGACGATCACGTCGACCAGATCCTCACGCATTGTTCGGTCCATCAGTACACGACAGTCCGGCGTGCGGCGGAAAAGGCACCAGAGTGGGTGCAGCCTGGGTCGAGGGCACCTGCTGGTGGCCTGCTCCGGCTTCCGGACGGTCTGACAGGCCGGTTCTTCCGGCTCGACCATCGCGTGTCCATGTCGGCATGTCGTGGCGGGTAGTCGGCGATGGAGACGATGAGGAGACGACGAGGAGGTGACGAGCGATCATGAAACGGCGCCGTGAGACCATCACGTCGGCACAGGCCGATGTCGATGCGCGCCTCGTTCGCGTCGAACCGGTTCTCGAGCGGGCCGGGGCAGCGGCGCGACGCCGGGAACTCACCGACGCCGAGGCCTTGCTCGCACAGGCTGCAGCGATGTCGGCGGTGTTGTTCGGCGGCACTGCGACGATGCCGCCGACGTTGGTCCGCAAGTTCGCCCGCACGTCGGTCGAGCTCGCCCGCGCCTATGCCGAGGCCGGCGATCACGATCTTGCGCTCAGTGCAGCCGGCGACGCATTGCAGCAGTTGACCGCGCTGTTGCGGGTGCACCCAACCGACCGCGAACTCCACTCCGACCGGGCCGGAGCCCTGCAGGTGTTGTCGTCCGTCCACCGACGTGCGGGCCACTACGAGCAGGCGATCCGCGGATTCGAAGCAGCGATCGGCATCCGCCGCGCGCTCATGACGGAACGCACGAGCCCGGCGGAGGCAGCGGGCCTGGCGTACTGCCTGCAAGAGCTCGGTGAGTGCTTCGCGGGCGCAGGCCAGCTGCCGAGCGCCCTGGGTGCCCTCGGTACGGCGATGCGGCACTGGAACACCGCGGCCGCCACCGATCGCTCGTTCCAGGCACAGGCCGCGACGTGCCGAGCCCGTCTGGGTGAACTCGAGCGGTCGCTGGCCGGGCGCCGCGACGAACTCATCGGTTTGTGACCTCGTATCTCTGTGGCAGCGACATCGGCTGCCGACGGACGATGGTGTCGGCCAGCGGATCGTCGAGCGCTCCTGAGAGATCGAGTGCGATGGTTCGGCTCGTACCGACCGGCACTTCGAGGAACACCACCGTGGCGTACCACGTGCCGAAGCCGCGCTCGTACGTAGGCAGCACCGCTCGACCGTCGACGGACACGGCGGTGGGTTCGAGGGCGGTGTACACCACGACCCGCGCGATGTTCGTGCCGGGTTCGAGATCGTAGGGGTTGCCCACCACATAGTCGGGCAGGGGTGGCGTGTCGGGCGTCCCCTCGGCCCGTGCTGGGTCGAGGGTGTTGGTGAGGGTGACCACCGTCGTGCCGCGGGTGGTCCCGCTCGACGGGTCGAACGCCGTGGTGTGTGCGGTGTCCACCTGGAGGTAGGCGTCGAGCTTGTTCGCGCCTGCGTTGTCGACCGTGACGGCGATGCCGTCGGCACCATCGAGCGCAGGGAACGCACCTGCGAGGCGGACCCGCTGGAACAGCAATTGCTCGTCGGGGACGGGGCTCCACGCGAGCAGTTTCCCGGCCGATGCCAACGGGCCGAAGTCGCGGCCCAGCTGGGCCGGTGGAGGGAGCGCGCCGCTGAGCAGACGACTGAGCGTGGTGCGAGCGATGGTCTCGACGGCGTCGGCGCGACGGCTGCTGTTCGCTGCCGGGTCGCCGAAGGTGACGTACTGGTCGTGTGTGATGAACGCCGCTACGTCGGCTGCGCCGATGGTCAATGGCGTCCCCCCGGATTCGGGTGCGGGCAAGTCGACCGGTCCGGTGTAGGTCATCATTGCGGCAACCGCCTCGGGGGCCATGACGAAGACCCCGTCGAGTTCGCGTCCGCCGCTCTGCGGATACAACTGGCTGATCACATCGGCCACCATCGGCAGGTCGGGTGGCATCGTGACATTGCCCCACATCTCGACCCCGGTGGTGCCGTCGACCGGATCGACGAACCCGAAGCCACCCCAGCGGTCGATGAACTCCTGCGGCCCGGCGATACGTCGCTCATCGGGTGCAGGCCCGCCGGTCATCAGGTCGAGTGTGCGCCCGAACCGGGTGACGGAGAGCGTGCCGTTGTCGATCGTGACCTCTGCGAAGTTGCCCATGTACCCACCGAGTCCGCGGGCTTCGGCCGGATTGGTGAAGGCAACGAAGTAGACGCGTGGGCCGCTCTCGCCCAACATCGCTGGCGCCACCTGCACCGCGAGACGGGCATTGTCGAGTTTGGTCAGGTTGTCGTCGATCTCCGCCCCGATGCGATCGAGCCGTGTCGCGATCGAGTCGACCAGCCAGGGCGAACGTGCCTGCTCGACGATCGTCGACAGCTCGGCGATCGATGCTGTGAGTTGGTCGAACGGTGTGCTCAGGGCACGCACGGCATCGAGGTCGATTCGACCGTCGATCACGCGGATGCTGTCGGGATCGATCTGCGACAGTGCCTCGACGACGTCGCCCAGCACATCGGCGGCACCGCGCGCGAGGGCGACCCCTGCATCGCGATGCTGGGCCACGATCGGAACGAGGCGGGCCGGCTGTGTCCACGGCGCTGTCAGGGCATCGTCGGCGTTCTCGAACGCCACCATGGCTTCACGAAAGGCGGCGGCGGCCGCGTCGATGTCGCCCTGGTTGAGTGCCGCCAGACCGATCTGGGCTTCGCGGTTGCCGGTCTGCAACGACGTGCGTGCCGCGATGACGCCGAGGATCAGCCCCGCCGATGCCACGACCGACGCCGCCACCAGCATGCCCAGCACCACCCATGCTCGGCGCTGCAGCCACGGCGAGCGCCGCCTGAACGCACAGACGACGACGGTGCCGATGATGCTGCAGGCGAGCAGCGTGGAGAGTCCCTGGGGTCCGCTGCCGTCGAGGCGCGCGAGTACGACGAGGGTCAGCATGAACGACAGGCTGCGCAGACCGGGCTGGGAGCGGCGTCGGGCTCCGATCACGCCGGCTGTCGTCAGCGCAGCGACGGCGACGAGGATGAGCGGCCAGGTCGGGGCGAGCGCGGCTGCGAGCGCGGCGGCGCCGAGAAGCGACCACCAGGGAGCCGATGCGGCAATCCAGGTGACTGCCAGAGCTGCCCCGGCGACGACGACGGTGTCGACGACAGCGTTCCCTGTCGGTCGCAAACCGGCAAGTGCGGCGAGCAGTCCGCTCAACAGCGCCACGCCCAACTCGGGACGCTCGCGCGCGAACGGCAGCGGCTCCGCCGGTCGCCTGGTCGGTGCATCCTCCTTCCCGGTCGGCTGCGGTGGCCCGGGCGCGCCGACGACGGGCGTCGAGGGTGGCGCGTCGTCTGTCGTTCTCACCGGAGAGACCGTCCGATCGGGGCGTCGGTCGTGCCGGGCGCGGCCGGGTCGACGCATTCGAAAGTGTGGTGTTGTTCGCCCGATTTCGTCATCATGATTCTGTCAAGATCTGGCGGGGCGACGGCACCAACGGCGTCGTCGGAACGATCCTCGCTGAGGGGTTGCTGACCTGCGTCAATCCGCCCACTGCGCGGATGCTGCTGTGCTCTCGCTGGTCACGGACCGCGTGGGCACGAGCGCAGGTGGTCGTATTCGTCGACCGAGTCGGGCTCCGAGCGGTTCGAGGTGCTGGTCCGGGCATTTCACATGCCGACGTCGACCGTTACTCTGAGTGCTCATGGGCCGTGACGAACGTCGTCGAGAAGACCGCCGAAGCATTGCGTCGACCTGCCTCGCGCTCCTCGTCGGCTTCGGAGCGATGGTGTCGATCACCCTGGCAGCGCCGCTCGTCGCCCAGGCCTACCCGCCCACCACGCCGCCGCCGACGACCACCATCGTCGACATCGGCGGTCCCACCACGACGACGTCGACTCCGTCGACGACCGTCGTGCGCCCGACGACGACCAACGTGCAGAGCGGCGGTCCGACGACGACCCGCCCGGGCGACATCCCGACGATGGGTGCGAACTCGATCGACCTGGTCCAGGTCGCGGTGGTGGCGTTGGTCGCCGGCCTGAGTCTGCTCGGCGTGGCGGCGCTCCGGCGGCGTCCACCGGCCAGGTGACGGGCGGGGTCGCCGTTACTCCTGCACGCCCTTCGGGGCCTGCTGGTTCATGAAGCCGAACATGTAGCCGGCCACCCGGCGCATCTGGATCTCCTCGGCGCCCTCGGTGATGCGGTAGCGGCGGTGGTGGCGGTAGATGTGCTCGAACGCCTTGTGGCGGCTGTAGCCGAGGCCACCGTGCACCTGCATGGCCCGGTCGGCGGCTTCGCAGCACAGCCGGTTGGCCCAGTAGTTGCACATGCTCACCTTGTCGCTCTGGCTGAAGGCGCCGTACTTGTCCATCGCCCAGGCGGTCTTGTGGATGAGGGCGCGCAGCATCTCGCACTGGGTCTGCAACTCGACCAGCGGGAACTGGATGGCCTGGTTGCTGCTCAGCGGCTTGCCGAAGGGCTTGCGCTCCTTGGCGTACTGCACCGACTCGTCGATGCAGTACTGCGCAGCACCGAGGCTGCTGGCGGCCTGGCGGATGCGGTTCTCGTTGAAGAAGTGCTGCACCACCTGCAGGCCGCGACCCTCGCCGCCGAAGATGGCAGCGTGCGGCACTCGCACGTCGGTGAGCCGGATGTGGGCGTGGTCGGTGGGCATGTTGAAGGTCCACAGGTACTCGACCACTTCGAAGCCGGGGCTGTTCGAGGGCACCAGGAACGCGGTGATGCCGTTGCCGTCGCCCGCCTTGCCGCTGGTGCGGGCCATGATCATGTCGTGTGATGCCTTGTGGATGCCGGTGTTCCACGTCTTTTCGCCGTTGATCACCCACTCGTCGCCGTCGCGCACGGCGGTGGTCTCCATGTGGGTGGCGTCCGAGCCGTGGTTCGGTTCGGTGATGCCGAACGCGAAGCCGCGGCGGCCCTCGGCCAGGTCGTCGATCCACTCGGCTTTCTGCTCGTCGGTGCCGTAGTTCAGCATCAGTAGCAGGCCCACGTTGTTGCCCACGATGGAGTGCTCGTTCTGCAGGTCGTTGTGCAGGCCGAGGCCCTGGCGGGCGAAGTGCTCGCGGATGATGGCCATGCCGAGGTTGGTGCCGTCCTGGCCGCCGTACTCCTTCGGCAGCGGGTAGCGGTAGTGGCCAGCCGCATCGGCCAGACGCTTGGCCTTGTGCAGCAGCTGCTCCCACTCCTCGTTGGGCAGGCCGCCGCGCTCCCAGTCGGTGCGGGCGTCTTCACGCCGGTGGTCGAAGAAGCGGATGTTGTCGTCGACCTGTTCGAGCGGCTTGATCTCGCGTTCGATGAAGTCGTCGAGTTCGGCGAGGTAGGCGACGAGATCGGCAGGCAGGTCGAAGTCCATCGCCTCAGTCGAGCAGATCCCCCCTACCCCCCACGAGTCCAGCCCGCCCGAAACCCAGCGCGATGAGCAACCTGCGCACATGGTGCGCAACTCGCTCACCGCCATCCGGTCACCCCGGGCCGCGATGAGCACCGCGCGCAACTGGAGCGCAACTTGCTCATCGCGGCGGTGGTGATGGGGTGGGGTACGGTGGGATAGGGGTGTTGGCAGGGTGGGGTAGCGGGAGGAGGCTGGCGCTGGCACGATGGGCGGCGATGAGCGCGACGACGTCAGGCCTGGTGTGCGGGCACCACCACCTCTACTCGGCCTTGGCCCGGGGCATGCCGGCGCCGCCCCAGCAGCCCACCGATTTCTTGTCGGTGCTGCAGCAGATCTGGTGGCGCCTCGACACGGCGCTCGACCTCGAGATGCTGCGCTGGAGCGCCATGCTCGGCGCGATGGAGGCGCTGCAGTGCGGCACCACAGCCATCATCGACCACCACGAGAGCCCCAACGCCATCGAGGGCAGCCTGAGTGTGATCGCCGACGCCTGCGCCGAGGTGGGTGTGCGCGTGAACGTGGCCTATGGCGTCACCGATCGGCACGGCGCCGACGGGGCGCGCCGAGGCCTGGCCGAGAACGAGCGGTTCCTCGCCGAGGGAGGCCGAGGCATGGTGGGTGTGCACGCCTCGTTCACCTGCAGCGACGACACACTCGCAGCGGCCGCCGACCTCGCCCAGCGCCACGGGGTGGGTGTGCACGTGCACGTGGCCGAAGGGGTCGACGACATCGCGGCGGGCGCTCGGCTCGAGCCGCTGGCGGCCGACGACTGGCTGATCGTCCACTGTGTGCACCTCGACCGGCCGCTGCCCGGCACCATTGCCCACAACCCGCGCAGCAACATGAACAACTCCGTGGGCTACGCGGCGCCCACCCGCTGGCCGAACCCGGTGGTGCTGGGCACCGACGGCATCGGCGCCGACATGCTCGAGGAGTTCCGCCTGGCCTACGTGGCACTACGGGCACACGACATCACCGCCTCGCCCGACACGGTGTGGGGATGGCTCGACGAGGGCTACCGCTGGTTCCCCGAGGCCCGCGCGGATCGGGTGACCTGGAACTACCCCCATGCCGACAGCGCCTGGCACGTGGCGTTCACCCCTGGCGTGCGGGCACTCGACGTGGTAAGCGATGATGGCGAGGTGCTGCTGCGCGACGGCCTGCCCACCCGGGTCGATGCCAGCGAGGTGCGGGCGAAGGCGGCCGAGCAGGCCGCCC
This sequence comes from Ilumatobacteraceae bacterium, assembly GCA_044359565.1. Lineage (GTDB taxonomy): Bacteria > Actinomycetota > Acidimicrobiia > Acidimicrobiales > Ilumatobacteraceae > VFMC01. The sequence goes on along the minus strand of JBIKLX010000002.1, from coordinate 21,480 downwards.
GCCTCTTTGCGTTGCTCTGAGGGTGCGCCGAGTCGATGAGGCCGGCGCGCGCGAGTCGAACGGCACGTGTCGCCTCTACGATGCCCCGGTTCGTATGAGGAGGACTCAGGTGACCCGGATTCGATCGACGTTCGCGCTGGTGTTGGCCAGCGCGGTGGTGTTCGGCGCGTGTGGCGACGACGACAGTTCGTCCGATGCCATCGTTCCCGTGGTGGGTGCCACCATCAACGTGGTGGCCACCGAGCAGCCCGAGAGCCGTCTGCTGGCCGAGATCTACGCCCAGGGCCTCGAGAACGCCGGCTTCCGCGTCGGCCGCAAGGACCCGGTGGCCGATCGGGCGGCGGCGTACCAGAAGCTGGTCGACGACAGCGCCCAGTTCACGCCCGAGTTCACCAGCAGCCTGCTGTCGTTCCTGTCGGCCGAACAGGGCAAGGAGGTGCCCGCTGTGGCCGGCACCTCCGAGATGATCACCGCGCTGAACGATCTGCTGCCCGACACGCTGGTCATCGGCGACCCGTCGAGCGTGTCCACCACGGGCTCGATCGCCTGCAGCACTGCGGCCGTCGACCAGTACGGCCTGAAGACCATCGGCGATCTTGTCGAGCATGCGGCCGAGGTGCGTATCGCCGGCCCGGCCGGGTTCGACACCGCCACGCCGTGGGGTCTCGCCGGCTACGGCACGGTGTACGGCACCGAGTTCACGCAGTTCGTCGAGGTGGCCGCCGATGGTGTCGCCGAGGCCGTCACCTCGGGCAAGGCCGACTGTGGGGCACTGCACGCCACCGACCCGGCCGGGGTGCTCGACGGTCTGCTCACCCTCACCGACGACCGCAAGGCCGTGCCCGATGACCTCACCGTGCCGCTCATGTCGGCCGTGGCTGCGTCGCCCGAGGTGCTGAGCACGATCAGCCAGATCGACGCCACCCTCACCACCGACGTCATCCGCGCCCTGCTCGTGAAGGTCACACAGAACGGCGGGTCCTACGACCTCGTGGCCAACGACTATCTTGCTGCCCAGTCGAAGGGCGCTGCTGGCTGAGTCAGCGGCAAAAGGGGCGGACATGTCGGTGGTGGTCGAGGGCCTCACCAAGCGCTACGGCGCGAAGGTGGCGGTCGGCAATCTCAGTTTCGATGTGCAACCCGGTGTCGTCACCGGGTTTCTCGGACCGAACGGTTCGGGGAAGAGCACGACGATGCGGTGCATGATCGGCCTCGACCAGCCCAATGCTGGCCGAGCGACGTTCCAGGGCAAGGCGTACTCGTCGCTGGCCAAGCCGTTGCACGAGGTGGGTGTGCTGCTCGACGCCGGGTACGTGCACCCGGGCCGCAGCGGCCGCAACCATCTGCGCTGGATGGCGGCATCGAACGGTATCTCGTTGAAGCGGGCCGACGAGATGCTCGAAATGGTCGGCCTGTCCGCTGTGGCCGGCAAGACCTTGCGCACCTACTCGCTCGGTATGAAGCAGCGCCTCGGTCTGGCCGGTGTGCTGTTGGGCGACCCGCACACCATCATCCTCGACGAGCCGGCCAACGGCCTCGACCCCGAGGGCATTCGCTGGATCCGCGACATGCTCATCTTCCAGGCCGGCCAGGGCAAGGCCGTGTTGGTGAGCAGCCATCTCATGTCGGAGATGGCGCTGATGGCCTCGGCCCTCGTGGTCATCGGCAAGGGCCAACTCATCGAGCAGACGACCGTGGCCGGCTTCGTCGGCCGCTACGGCGACCATTGGGTACGAGCCGCCAGCCCGCGCGTGGCCACCCTGGCCGAGGCGTTGCGCGCTAACGGTGCCCGAGTCGACTACATCGACGACACCACGGTCACGGTGCACGGTGCCACTGCGGCCGACGTGGGTGAGGCCGCGGCCCGCTCGAACGTGGTGCTGCACGAACTGACCAACGTCACCGGATCACTCGAGGACGCGTTCTTGAAGGCCACGGCCGACGTGCAGGAGTACCAGGCAGGTGTGAAGTGATGAGCGTCCTGCGTAGTGAGTGGATCAAGACCCGCACGATCCGGATGAACTGGGTCCTGTTCGTCATCGCCATCGTCTTCCCACTGGTGGTGGCCGGGCTGGTCGCAGGATTCAGCGATGCCGAGAACCTGTTGGCCCTCGACCAGTTCCAGCTCGTCAGCGGGGGCATCATCATCACGTCGATGCTCTTGGGCGTCATCGGCGCCACCAGCATCACCGGCGAGTACGGCTTCAACACGATCCGGCCCACCTTTGCTGCCACGCCCCGTCGGGTACGTGTCGTCGCAGCGAAGGCGGTGGTCGCCGCAGCGGTGGCCATCGTCGTGAGCATCATCGTGACGGTCGCCGGCCTCACTCTGGTGAACACGCTCGTCCGGTCGCGGGTCGACGCATCGGTGCCCGACAGCGCACTCGACGTCACCTCGGTCGACGACTTCTTCGCGGCATCGCTGGGCATCGTGGTGTTCTGCGCCCTGCTCGGCCTGTTCGGGCTGGCGATCGGGCTCATCATCCGCAGCACGCCCGCAGCGGTGGCGACGATCGTGCTGTGGCCACTGCTGGTCGAGAACATCGTGGCAGCCATCCTCGGTGGCCTGGGTGTCGACAACCCGCTCAAGTGGATGCCCTATCAGGCAGGTACCAACCTGTGGCAGGTGGGCGACTTCACCGACACCCTCGGCCGTTGGGGTGGTGGGTTGTACTTCGCTGGCGTCACCCTGGTGCTGTTGGCCGTCGGCACGCTCATCGTCAACCGGCGCGACGCCTGAGCCCATGCGCAGCACCGGGCGACTGGTGGTGTGTGGCGCCATCGTCGCAGCGCTGTTCGTGGCCGCTGCACCAGGTGCCGGCCGTGCCGACGACCCGGCGCCCGCGCCCATCGACAGCGGCGCCGCGGCCGGTGCTGTCGGCGGCCGTGGCGCCCCAGTGCAGCAGACGCCGGTGCCCACGGTGCCGCCGTGGGCCGATCCTGTCTGGCAGAGCGGCGCGGTTCCCGGCTGTGTGCCTGGGCAGTACATCCGGGGTGTGAACACCAACGGCGAGAAACTCGTCACCTTCACGTTCGACGACGGCCCCGACCCGCGCCACACCAAGCCGATCATGGACGCGTTCACCCAACGCGGGCTGACCGCGACGTTCTTCATGATCGGCATCAACCTGCGGGCGTATCCCGCCATCGGCAAGTCGGTGGTCGACCGTGGCTTCGCTGTCGGCAACCACTCCGTCAATCACCGCTACACCTGGGGGTACATCTCGGGCGAGGTGGCCCCGATGAACGACACCATCCTCGAGGTGCTCGGCGTACGCACGCCCTACTTCCGGGCACCCGGCCTGGCCGACGGGCCGCCCATCGATGCTGCGCTCGTGAGAGCGGAGATGTGCAACCTGTCGACCGACGTGGTGCTGGGCGACCACCTCGAGCCCCGCAAGTCGGCCTCGGCGCTGTGCGGCAGCTTCGCCGACAACCTGAAGCCCGGGATGATCGTGCTGTTGCACGATGGAGGCACGCACGCCCCCACGGCGCAGGCCGTGCCGTGCATGCTCGACACGGCGCTGGCCCGCGGTTATCGCATCGTGTCGCTCGCCGAGCTGCTGAACTCGGGCACGCCCTACGAGGGTCGGCGCGTCCTCACCCGGGCCGGCGGCCCGACTTCGAAGTAGCGTCGGCGCATGCGCATCACCCTGCCCAGCGGCACTGCCGCGGAGATCGCCCACCCCGCCACCGGCGAGGCTCGTGGCGTCCTGGTCGTGGCCCCCGACATCTTCAGCCTGCGCCCGCTGTACGACGACCTCGTCGCCCGCCTGGCCACCGAGTGGCAGATGGCGGTGTGCGCCGTCGAGCCGTTCCCGGGTCGCACGCTCGGCCCCGAGATCGAGCCGCGGTTCGCGGCCGTGCCCGAGATCGACGATCAGGCGCACCTGCGCGATCTGCTCGAAGGTGCCGATGTCGTGTCGGGCGCGCTGCCTGCAGGTGCACCCGTGGGTCTGCTCGGCTTCTGCCTCGGTGGGATGTACTGCCACAAGTCCAGCCGCAGCGACCGGTTCCACCGCATCGTCAGCTTCTACGGCATGATCCGGGTGCCCGAAGCCTGGCGCAGCCCCACCCAGGGCGAGCCGCTGCAGTACCTGGCCGACGGACACGCGGATCGGGTGCTGGCCATCATCGGCGACCGCGATCACTACACGCCACCCGCCGATGTCGAGGCACTCGCCGGCACCGGTGTCAGCGTGGTGCGTTACGCCGATGCCGAGCACGGGTTCGCCCACGACGCCTGGCGCCCAGCGCACCGGGCCGACGATGCAGCCGACGCCTTCGCTCGCGCCAAGGCGTGGTTGCAGGGCTGACGCGCTTGCTCAGCGCGAACGGATCTCGAGGCTCTGGCGCTTGATGATGCGGTAGTGCCGCTCGTGCTGCTCGAGCCAGCCGAGGCGGATGAAGCTGGCAATGGCCTTGTTCACGCGCTCGCGTGAGGCACCCACCATGCCGGCGAGTTCCTCCTGCGTGACGGGCAGCGTGAACTCGTCAGCGCCATCGGACAGGTCGAGCAGGCGCTTGGCCGTGCGGCCGGTCACATCGAGGAACACGCTGTCAGCCAGAGTTTCGTCCATCACCCGCAGACGTTGGGCGAGCAGTCGGGTGACTCCCCACAGCATCGCCGGCTGGTCGCGGAACGCCTCGAGCACTGCCGTGTAGGGGACGCACAGCACATCGGATGGCTCGAGCGCGCGAGCCATGGCCGAGCGGGGGCCATCGTCGAGCATCGCCATCTCGCCGAACAGATCACCCGGTTCCATCAGCGACACCACGGTCTCGCGGCGATCGAACTCGTTCACCATCACGATGGCCAGGCGGCCGCGGGTGACGACGTAGAGGCAATCGGCGGTGTCGCCTTCGCGGAACAACACGTCGCCGCGGATGAGCGCCCGCTCGGTGCCGCTGGCAGCGATGGCGGCGAGCACCTCCGGGTCTGCACCGGAGAAGAAATCCGTCGATCCGAGCAGTGCTTCGTGGGCCATCGGAAGACGACCGTACTACCCTCCAGCGTCGTGCCCCTCGCCGAGACCGAGATTGTGTGGACCATCGTGGTCGCAGGGGGTAGTGGCACGCGTTTCGGCAAGGCGAAGCAGTACGAACCCATCGGTGGGGTGCGAATGCTCGACCGCTCGGTGGCTGCGGCCGCGGCGGCGAGTCACGGCGTGGTGGTGGTGGTCCCGGCTGCCGATGTCGACCGTGAATCGGGTCTGCAGTCGGGTCATCGGGTGGTTGCTGGCGGTTCCACGCGCAGCGAATCGGTGCGGGCCGGCCTGGCTGCCGTGCCGCCCGAGGCCACCGTGGTGTGTGTGCACGACGCAGCCCGACCGTTCGCCGATGCCGCAGTGTTCGCGGCCGTCGTGGCCGCTGTGGCAGCGGGAGCCGACGGCGCCATTCCGGGTGTGCCCGTGGCCGACACGATCAAGGTGGTCGATGCGGCCGGAGTGGTGCTGCACACGCCTGACCGGGCCTCGCTGATGGCAGTGCAGACCCCGCAGGCGTTTCGGGCCGAGGTGCTGCGCGCAGCGCACGGTTCCGGCGGCGAGGGCACCGACGACGCGGCGCTGGTCGAGTCGATGGGCGGTGTGGTGATGGTGGTGTCGGGCGATGCAGGCAACCGCAAGATCACCCACGCCGACGATCTCGAGTGGGCTCGGGCCAGACTGTCGCCGCATGACGGCGACCCGGGAGAGTGGTGACATGGCAGCGAGGGTGGGGCAGGGCTTCGACATCCATCGCTTCAGCGACGACCCGTCGCGCCGGCTGATGCTGGGTGGTGTGCACTTCGAGGGGGCGCGCGGCCTGGTGGGCCACAGCGATGCCGATGTCATCGCGCATGCTGCCGCCGATGCGCTGCTGGGCGCGGCGGGCCTGGGCGACATCGGCCAGCACTTCCCCGACACCGACCCGAGGTGGGCCGGCGTCGATTCGCTGCTGCTGTTGGCCGAGGTGGCGAGCCTGGTGCGCGCCGAGGGCTGGAGCATCGGCAATGTCGACTGCTCGGTGGTGTGTGAGGAGCCGAAGCTGGCGCCGCACCGCGACGAGATGCAGCGGCGTCTGTCGCAGGCAGCCGGGGCACCCATCACCGTGAAGGGCCGTCGGGCCGAGGGGCTCGGTGCGCTGGGGCGACGCGAGGGCATCGCCTGCTGGTCGGTGGCCATCATCGAACGAGTGGAGAAGAACTGATGAAACCCGGACGCAAGACCGGTGGTACCGGGGCGCGCAAGAAGGCGGCAGGCGCCCGCCAGGCTGCTCCGCGCGCCGGTGGCGCGCCGCGTGGCGACAGCGGTAGTGGTGGCAGCGGTAGTGGTAGCGGCGGCGCCCGGGCGGCGGGCGGTTCACCACGCTCGGCAAGCGGGTCGCGTCAGCGGTCCACCGGTGGGGCGCGGCAGTTCTCGTCGCACGGCGCGGGCCGTACCGGCAAGGTGTCGCCCACGGGTGCGCCGGCGAAGAAGCCGGAGAAGACGCTCGGTGGCGAGCAGATCGAGGGCCGCCAGGCCGTGCGCGAGTTGCTCATCGCCGGTGCCCGTCGGGTGCGCGAGATCTGGGTGTCGGCCGAGTTGGCCGAGGCCGAGGTCATCAACGAGACGCTCGGCGACATCCTCGACATCGCCCGGCACGAGCGCATCCCGGTGCAGCACGTCGCACGCAAGCGGCTCGAGACCGCGGCGCGGTGCGAGGCCCCGCAGGGCATCATCGCCTACGCCGACCCCATTCCCGAGGCCGATTTCGGCACGCTGCTGCGGCGCCGCGCCGGGCACCTGCCGTTCCTGGTCGCGGTCGACGGAGTCACCGACCCGGGCAACCTCGGCGCGCTGCTGCGCTGCTGCGACGGCGCGGGTGTGGATGGTGTGGTGCTGCCCCGGCACCGCGCCGTGCACGTCACGCCCACGGTGGCCAAATCGGCGGCCGGTGCCATCGAACATGTGCCGATGGCGGTGGTGGGCGGCCTGCCCACGGCGCTGCAGCAGATGCGCGATGCCGGCATCTGGGTGGTGGGCCTCGCCGACGACGGCGAACGCGAACTGTTCGACATCGGCGACTTGGCCGTGGAGGGCATCTGCATCGTGATGGGGGCCGAGGGCGCAGGTCTCAGCCGGCTCGTACGCGAACGCTGCGACATGATCGTCAGCATCCCCATGCTGGGCCGGCTCAGCAGCCTGAACGTGTCGGCCGCCGCCGCGTTGGCCACCTACGAAGTCGTCCGCGCCCGCCGCAGCTGACGCTGTCCGGCCGCGCGTGTCGACTTCCGGCCCTTCCGGGGCCCGAAGTCGACACACGGTCGAGCGATATCGGGCGAGGGCGCCCGAGGCGAGCGTCCGTCAGGACTTGCCGAAGGTGGCGACGCTGTCGACGTTGCAGACGAACAGCACGCGGCGCTCGTCGATCGACGGATCGCGCAAGCCGTACTCGTCGCCCTGGCCGATGTACTTGCGCCAGATGCGGTTCAGCTGCTCGGTCACCCAGCTGCCCTCGGTGGGGTCGTCCTCGGCGATCTCGCGCTCGACGGTCACCTTCATGCTCATCCAGTGGTACATGTTCTCCGGGTTCACGATGATGATCGTCACCTGCGGGTTGTCGCGGATCCAGCCCGTCTTCTTGCGGTGTGCGGCGACGTTGACGAGCACCTTGTCGCCCTCGTAGTCGAACCACATCGTGGTGAGGCCGGGCCGCCCATCGGGGCCCATCACGGCCATCACACATGCGTACGGCTTGTCCATCAACTGCTTGTACATCGGGTCGAGGTCGGAGATCGACGTGACCGACGTGCGCTCGCCCACACCGAACTGGCCGGCCTGCAGACCCTCCGAGACATCCTTGAACTTGGCGACCTTGACACCCATGGTTTCCCCTCTCGTTCGGTCGGCAACATCCCCGGAGCCGACGAGCGAAATGTAGTCACAAATCGCCGGGCGCTCAACCCCGACGCATCAACGAGTGGTGGTGGGGCGCGGCCCGCGCACCGCATCGAGGACTGCGCCGTATGCCGACGGATCGACAACGGCGTCGATGAGCATCGGCCCGGACGAGTCGAAGGCTGCCCGCAGCGCGGCCCGGTACTCGTCGGCCGTCGTGACGCGCGCTGCGGGCAGTCCGCATGCGATGGCGACAGCGGCGAAGTCGATGGTGCGGTAGGCGGTCGCCGCAGCGCCACCCTGACCGGCCGATGCCTGCTTCGCGGCGATGAGGCTGAGCGACGCATCGTCGAACACCACGACGGTGACGGCGACGCCGAGCCGCGCCAGCGTCTCGAGTTCGCCCAGCGCCATGCCCAGGCCGCCGTCGCCGGTGAAGCACACCACTCGGCGGTCGGGTCGGGCCAGCACGGCAGCGATTGCGGCGGGAAGGGCGAACCCCATCGTCGCCAGGCCGCTGGAGATGAGCAGCGAGCACGGTTCGTCGGCGGGCCACAGCGGCATCGCCACGAGCATGTGCGCGCCGGCGTCGACCGTGGCCAGCGAACCCTTCGGCGCTTCGGCCGCGGCGAGATCGACGACCTCCTGCGGCACCAGGGCCACCGACCGCTCGGGGACCACGGCACGCAACTCCGCGTTGGCCCGAAGGCGATGGGTGCGTCCGTGCCCGGGCGCCCACTGCGTGCGGAGCACATCGCCCAGCCCGGCCACTTCGGTCGCCAGTGTCGCCGGGTCGACCACCACCTCGGCGTGCAGTGCGGCGCCGAGGAACGTGCTGTCGGTGATGGCCCACGTGCCCAGCAGCACGACTCGTGCCTCAGCAGGCCATGGCGCCGGGATGAACTCGACCGGGTCGAGGCCGATGCCGATGACCAGGTCGGCCTCGTCGAGCAGCGGCTGTTCGATCGTGGCCCCGGTGGCCACGCCCGCGCACCAGTCGGCGCTGTCGGCCACCATGCCGCGGGCCTGGTAGGTGCACAACATCGGCACGTTCGTCGATGCGCCCAGCTCGGCGAGAGCCTCGGCCACGGCCCGGCGCTGTGTGGGGCCGCACACCACCGCACCCGACCCGACCACCACCACGGGGCGCTGTGCCGCGGCGAGTGCCTGGCGGTAGCGAGCGAACTCGTCGGCCGACGCCGCTACAGCGACCGTCGGGTCGGCAGGCACTTCGGTGTCGGGGCCCGACGCGGTGGGGTCGATGTCGACATGGACCGGCCCGGGCCGGCCGCCCAGCGCAAGGGCTGCGACGGCATCGGCAGCCGAGGCGGACCGTCCGTCGAGCACGACCGATGCCTTGCTGACGGGGCGCAACAGGGCCTGCTGGTCGAGCCGTTGGTGCGAGATCCGCTCACGGTCGGCGGCAGCCACGCAGTCGGTGACGAGCACCATCGGCTGGTGGTCGAGCAATGCCTGCGCGACACCGTTCACGGCACTCGCAGCCCCTGGGCCCCGCGTCGCGACGGCAAGCGCCGGCGCGCCCGTCAACTGGCCCATCACCCCCGCCATCACTGCGGCTGCGGTCTCGGTGTGGGTGAGCACGAACCGCAGACCCTGCTCCACCACCTCGCCCACCACGTCGAGGTTCGAACCGCCGCCGGGTACGCCGAAGGCGTGCGTGGCCCCCGCCTCACGGCAGGCGCTGACGAGCGACGCAGCGATCGACCGGCGTGATCCGGCAGGGGAGGAGGGAGTCGCGGTCATGGGGCGTGGGCTCGCATCTGGAAGCGGTAGGTGTACCGCGACACGTTGAAGTGGTTGATGGCCAGTTCGAGGAAGTCGCCGTTGTGGTCGACGTACAGACGGTCGATGCGCAGCACCGGGTCGCCTTCACGGCATTCGAGTGCCGCGGCGATGCGCGCATCGGCGAGTTCGGCGGTGATGGTCTGGTCGGCTCCGGCGATCGGCCGTCCGGCCACTCGTTCCACCACGCTCAGCACCGTCAGGTTGTGCTGCACACCCGTGACCGCGAACTCGGGCACGTCGAGCAACCCTCGTCCGACGGCGACGGGCAGGTAGGCGGTGGTGACACAGTAGGGGCGGTCGAGGTGCAGGCGCCGGAAGCGCATCGTGACCACCGTGTCGGACTCGAGATGCAGTCGCCCGGCAGCGCTGATGTCGACACCGATCGTGGGAGGGTCGAGCACGTCGAGGTCGGTGTCGTCGGCCAGTGCCATCAACTCGTCGATCGAGCCGGACGATCGCACGTACTTGCCCGACATCCCGGCGACGAAGGTGCCCCGACCGGGGATGCGGTACACGATGCCCTCGGCGACGAGGTCTTGGAAGGCGCGCCGGACGGTCTGTCGACTCACGTCGTGCTCGTGGCACAGGTCGGCCTCGGTGGGCAGGGCGACGCCGGCGGGATAGGCGCCGGCGGCGATCTCGGCGCGGAGTCGGTCGGCGACGATGCGGTACGCCGCTGTGGCGTTGCGCGCCGGGGGTACCACGATGGCACGACTCATGGCCGTACATTAGGCTTGCTCCGACCGCTGCGGCAATGGGCCAGACCCTGTGCAGACGGCTGCAGCACACCGAACGGGAGCCACAGGTCATGCCAAATGCATCGCCGCAGGTCGACACGGCGTCGTTCGTCGACGGTGTCGACCTCCACCACGACTCGAGCTTCACGGTCGTCGACCCAGGAACCGGCGACGTGCTCGCGGAGGTGGGTGCCGCCACCGCAGCCGACGTCGACCGAGCCGTGGCGGCGGCGCGGCGGGCCTTCGACGACGGGCCCTGGCCGCGACTCGCTCCGCGCGATCGCGCCCGGGTGCTGCGCCGGCTCGGCGACCTGCTGCTGCGTGACCGCGAGGAGCTCGCCCACCTCGAGAGCTGCGACACGGGCAAGCCGATCACACAGGCCCGCACCGATGTCGATGTCTCGGCCCGGTACATGGAGTTCTACGCCGGGGTCATCGAGTCGGTGCACGGCGACACCATCCCCGCCATCCCCGGTGTGCTGGCCTACACGCTGCGCGAACCGCTGGGTGTGACGGCGCACATCGAGCCGTGGAACTACCCGCTGCAGATCGGCTGTCGCTCGGTCGCGCCGGCCTTGGCGATGGGCAACTGCGCCGTGCTGAAGCCGGCCGAAGAGGCGCCGCTCAGCCTGCTGCGGTTGGTGCGTCTGGCGGCCGAGGCCGGGGTACCCGCCGGTGTGCTGAACGTGGTCGCCGGCCTCGGCGAGGTGGCCGGTGCTGCGCTCGCCGGTCACCGCGGCATCGACCACCTGTCGTTCACCGGTTCGGTGGAGGTGGGTGCGCTCGTCGCCGCGGCGGCGGCGCGCAACGTCGTGCCGGTTGCGCTCGAACTCGGTGGCAAGTCGCCGAACATCGTCTTCCCCGACGCCGACCTCGACCGGGCGTTGCCCATCATCGCCAAGTCGGTGTTGCAGAACGCCGGGCAGACGTGTTCGGCCGGCTCGCGGCTGCTGGTGCACCACGAGGTGCGTGCCGAGGTGGTGGCGCGCCTCGGCGCCATCCTCGAGGGCGTGCGGATCGGTCGCGGTCTCGACGACCCCGAACTCGGTCCGCTCATCTCGGCCCGTCAGCTCGAGCGCGTCGAGCGGATGGTGGCCGAGGGCAGCGTCGGCGCGCACGTCGTCACCGGTGGGCAGCGGGCGTTCGTGGCCGGGTGTGAGGGTGGGTTCTTCTACCGACCCACGCTCGTCGACGGGGTCGATGCCGCCAGCACCCTGGCGCGCAACGAGGTGTTCGGCCCGGTGGTGGTCTCGTATCCGTTCGCCGACGAGGCCGAGGCCGTGCGCCTCGCCAACGGCACCGACTACGGCCTCATCGCCGCGGTGTGGACCTCCGACGTCGGCCGAGCCCACCGCATGGCCGCGGCCCTGCGCTGCGGTCAGGTCTACGTGAACGGGTACGGCGCCGGCGGCGGTGTCGAGTTGCCCTTCGGTGGCGTGAAGCACTCGGGCTACGGGCGCGAGAAGGGCGCCGAGGCGGTGCTGGCGTTCTCGCAGACCAAGACCGTGGCCGTCGCCACCGGCGCCCCGTGAGCGGTCCGCTCGACGGCCTCGTCGTTGTCGCCCTCGAACAGGCCGTGGCGGCACCGTTCGCCACTCGGCAGCTCGCCGATGCCGGGGCGCGCGTCATCAAGATCGAACGGGTGGGCGAGGGCGACTTCGCCCGCCACTACGACGATTCGATGGGCCCCGGGTACTCCAGTTGGTTCCTGTGGCTGAACCGTGGCAAGGAGAGCGTCGAGCTCGATGTGAAGACGGCCGAGGGTCGCGCCGTACTGGCCGATCTCATCGCCCGTGCCGACGTGCTCGTCCAGAACCTGGTGCCCGGTGCGCTCGACCGGCTCGGTCTCGGCATCGCCGAGTTGCGCGCCCGTCACCCGCGGCTCGTCACGTGTTCGATCACCGGGTACGGCCCCGACGGGCCGTACCGCGACCGGCGGGCCTACGACCTGCTCGTGCAGGCGGAGGCGGGCCTCGTGTCGCTCACCGGCACCCCCGACATCCAGGTGAAGGCAGGCGTCAGCGTCGCCGACATCGCCGGCGGGATGTACGGCTACAGCAGCGTGCTGCTGGCGCTGCTGCAGCGCGGCATCACGGGCGAGGGCGCTCATGTCGAGGTGTCGCTGTTCGACGCGCTGCTCGAGTGGCTCGGCCACCAGGTCACCCTCACCCGCCAGTTGCACCGACTGCCCCGCCGCGCCGGTGCCCGCCACGCCACCATCGCCCCGTACGGGCCGTTCCCCAGCGCGGTGGGTGGCGATGTGGTCATCGCGGTGCAGAACACCAAGGAGTGGCGGGCCCTCTGTGCTGCGATCGACGCGCCCGACCTGGCCGACGACGAGCGGTTCGCCACCAACGAGGGCCGCGTCGCCAACGGCACCGAACTCGACGAACGCATCGGCACCCGCACCCGATCGTTCTCCGCCGACGAGCTCGTCGACCGGCTCGAGTCGGCCGGGCTCGCCTGGGGCAAGGTGAACGACCTGTTCGCCGTGCTCGAACACCCCCAACTCGTCGCCCGGCAGCGGTGGGCCGACGTCGACACGCCGAACGGCACGTTCCAGGCGTTGCGACCGCCTGTCGACGTCGAAGGCATCGACATCGAGATGGGCCGTGTGCCCCGCCTCGGCGAGCACACCGCTGCCGTGCTCGACTGGCTGCGAGAGACTGATCCACGATGACGGCTGCTTCAGCATCGAACCCGTTGCGGGTGTGTATCGCCGGCGGCTCGCTCGGCGGGCTCACCGCGGGCCTGCTGTTGCGCGACCTGGGCCACGACGTCACCGTCCACGAACGCTCGCCGGTGGAACTCGAACAGCGCGGTGCCGGCATCGGGTTCCTGCCCGACAGCGCGCGGTATCTCGTCGAACGCCTGGGCCGACCGATCGACGAGATCGGCACGAGCACCGATGTCATCCGCTATCTCGGCCGCGACGGTGGTGTGGTGCACGAGATCGCGCACCGCTACCACTTCTCGTCGTGGAACACCGTGTACCGCAACCTGCTCGGGGCGTTCGGACGCGAGCGGTACGTGCTGGGCAGCGAGGTGGTCGGCCGCGACGACGACACCGACGGCGTGACGGTGCGGTTCGCTGACGGGCACGACGAACGGGTCGATCTGCTGGTGTGTGCCGATGGGGTGGGTTCCACCTTCCGCCAAGCACTGCTGCCGGATGCTCGGCACGCGTATGCCGGTTACGTGGCCTGGAGGGGCATGGTGGCCGAGGCAGCGCTCGACCCTGCCGTGGCCGCTGCGTTGGGCGATGCCATCACCTACTACGTCTACGCGAACAGCCACATCCTCGTGTATCCCATTCCCGGGGCCGACGGCTCGATCCGCCCCGGGCAGCGGTTGATCAACTTCGTCTGGTACCGCAACTACCTCGATGGCGACGACCTGCGTGATGTGCTGCTCGACCGGCACGGTGTGCAGCGCGAGATCTCGCTCCCGCCCGGCACCGCACGGGCCGATCATGTCGACGAGGTACGTGCCACGGCCAGGGCGCGTCTGCCGCAGGTGCTCGCCGAGGCGGTCTGCGCTGTCGACGACCCGTTCCTGCAGGTGGTGTACGACGTCGAGATCGACCGGATGGCATTCGGTCGCACGTGCCTCGTCGGCGACGCCGGGTTCGTGGCTCGTCCGCACATGGCGGCCGGTACGGCCAAGGCTGCGGCCAATGCCTGGGCGCTGGCCGAGGCACTTGCTGCGCACGCCGATGTGCCCGAGGCGCTGCGTGCCTGGGAGCCCGGTCAGGTCGAACTCGGTCGTCAACTCGTGGCCCGCACCCGCCGTGTCGGCGATCAGTCGCAGCACCTCGGCACGTGGGACGCCACCGACCCCGATCTGTTGTTCCGACTGCGTGAGGAGGGACCGTGAACGCACGCACAGCGGTGGCGAGCCGCATGGCCGAGGCGGCCGTGGCGCTGACCGCGTCGCTCGACGATTCCCAGCGAGCCCTGGCCTGCTGGCCGATGAGCGACCACGACGAGCGGCTGCGGTGGTTCTACACGCCCACCGACCACGGCGGTCTGCCGATCTCGGCGATGCAGCCGGCCCAGCAGCGTCTCACCCATCGCCTCGTGGCCACCGGACTCTCGCGGCCGGGCTACGTGACGGTGGCGACCATCATGGGGCTCGACAACGTGCTCGACATGATCGAGGGCTGGACCGCCACCTGGGGTCGCGAACGCGGGCGCGATCCGGGCCTGTACTACGTGCGCATCTTCGGTGATCCGGCGAGCGGCGAGCCGTGGAGTTGGCGGTTCGGTGGCCATCACGTGTCCGTCCACCACACCATCGTCGACGGCGAGGTGGTGGGGTCCACCCCGTGCTTCCTGGGTGCCGATCCGGCATCGTCACCGCTGCTCGGCCCGCACCTGCTGCGGCCCCTCGCCGCGGCCGAAGACCTCGGCCGCGAGTTGGTCCGTTCGATGGACGAGGCGCAGCGAGCAGTAGCGATCCTGGCCCCCGTCGCCCCGGTCGACCACGTCAGCGCGAACCGTTCGGTCTACGGCGCCGGCGACGGCGATCTGCCGTTGCCGCTCGGCGAGGTGTGGCGCGGCCGGTTCACCGGCGACCTCGGTGCCAGGGTCGAGGCCATCCAGGCTCACGCCGAGGCGGCGGCCGGGCTGACGGTCGAGCACCTCGAAGCGGTGCGACTGCTCGCCGATCGACCGCGTGGCATGTCGGCGGCGCAGTTGCGGGCCGATCAGCGCCAGATCCTGCGGGCGCTGCTCGACGTGTACGTCCAGCGGATCCCCGACGAACTGGCCGAGGCCGAGGTGGTCAAGTACGCGTCCGACGATGCGCTCGACGCGCTCCACATCGCCTGGGCCGGCGGGCTGGAACCAGGGGAGGGGCACTACTACCGGGTCCACGGGCCGACGCTCCTGGCCGAATACGACAACACCCAGCGCGGTGCCAACCATGTGCACACGGTGTGGCGCGACCCTCGCCACGACTTCGGGGTCGACGCCCTGCGCGCCCACTACGAACACGGTCACCGCCACTGAGCCACTCGGCCGGGCCGCAACTCGACCACCCCGAGGCGTAGTCGTCGCAACGGGCGTCAGTCGGGTGACCGCTGGAGGGTGACGGGAATCGCCGTCTGCACCACCATGCCGGTGAGGGTGTCGACCTGGTGCTCGGACGTCAGCTGCGACACGTTCGCGTCGAGCCACCCGTGGGGCATCGACACGCTGTCGGGGTGCATGTCGGCGCTGCAGGCCACCGTCATCCGCACCGACCCGTACGGGCTCGACACCGTCACCTCGTCGCCGTCGGCGAATCCGCCACGAGCGGCGGTGTCGGGGTGCACCACGGCGACGGGGCCGTCGGACGCATGGCCCTGCATCGGCGGGTGCTGCGAGTTGAGTCGACGGAGTTGGCGGCGGCTGGTCGCTACCAGGCCAGGGGGTGGCACCAGTTGCTGCCAGGTGACGAGTTGGTCCACCAGCGGACCCGGCACGAGGTGCCAGCGACCGTTCGGCAGCACGCGTTCTTGCACCCAACCGAACACGGGCGCGTGCGCGATGTAGCGATCGCGCCGGATCTCGTCGAACGGTGCGGCGGCCCGGCCGGCGAGCGCAGCGAGCACGTCGATGTCGGAGGAGGCCGTCGACAGCGGTGGCGGAAGGATCGACACGCCGAGTTCCTCGGCCAGCCGCGCCGCGATCCACCACATGCTCTGCGCCTCGCCGAGCGGCGGCACGAATGCCGGCGAGAACTGCGTCGAGAAGTCGAGGTTGAACTGGTCGTAGAAGTAGGGGAGGTCGGCGCGCTCGAGCTGGCCCTTCGTGGGCAGGACGTGCGTGGCCAGCGCCGTGGTGTCGGTGTCGATCACATCGAGCACGATCAACGCGTCGAGCTTCGCCAGCGCCCGCCGGATGCGTTCGGTGTTCGGGAACGCACTCACCGGGTTGCCACCGAACACGACGAGCACCCGCAGGTTGCCCGCATCCACCTCGTCGGCCAGCGCGGCGCACGGGTACTCGTCGCCCCAACCGGCGAGTTCGGGCCGACTGCGCGGCCCCGGTTGCGGTGCCGGCGGCACCGGGTTCGGCTCGATGTCGGCCTGCACCTGGCGGAGGAACCCCGGATGGAACCACATGCCCCCCGGCTGGTCGTACGACCCGGTGACGACGTGCAGCACCCACACCAGCCATTCCGTCACGTTGGCGACCGCCGACATCGTGGTGCCGGTGCCCGTCTGCACCGAGACCCGACCGTGGCGGCGCACGGCGTCCAGCAGGTCGGTGAGGTCGTCGGCCGAGCAACCCGTCACCGCGCTGGCCTGCTCGACGGTCCACCCCTCCAGCAGCGTGCCGAGTGTGGCGAGGTCGAAGGCATCGACGTGCTCGGCCAGGTAAGCGCGATCGCATCCGCCGGTGACGAGCAGTTCGCGGATGACGAACGCGAGAACGGCGAAGTCGGTTCCCGGTCGGGGCATCAGCGACCGCGTCGCGAGACGGCTCGACTCCGTCGTGCGGGTGTCGATCACCCACAGCTCGCGCGGCGTCCGGGCGAGGTCGCGCAGTCGCACCACAGGGTCGGGGAATCCGTTCAGGTGCCCGTGGCTGACGACGGGGTTCGAGCCCAGGAACACCGAGAGTGTGCAGCGCTGGTCGTCGATCACCGGCACGAGGCCCGGGAAGCCCGACATCAGCAACGACACCAGCGGTTTGCACGGTGTGTCGATGCTGATGGCCGAGTACTTCGAACGCGATCCGACGGCGCGCACGAACCGCTCGGCCGCCCATTTGCCAGCGCCGTCGAGCGATGCTGCGGTGCCGATGTACACGCCCACCGAGTCGGCGCCGTGCCGCTCGATGCTGTCGCGGATCCGTGCCGTCGCATCGGCGAAGGCGTCGGCCCACGACGTGTCCCGCCACGTCGAGTCATGACGCAGACGAGGGGTGAGGATGCGGTCGGGATGGTGGTGCCACCGGCCGAGCGATCGACCCTTGGCGCACGTGTACCCGTGTGATGCCGGGTGGTCGGGGTCGCCCTGCACCGACACGACCCGGTCGCCGTCGGTGGTCACCCGGATGCCGCACAGCGCGATGCAGAAGCGGCAGAAGCCCCGGGCCTCCTCCGTCATTGCGACGGTGGGCAGCGGAACGGTGCGCCCGCCGCGTCTTCGTACAACTTCACGACCGACATCTCGCCCGACTTCGGCCCGTAGGTGTCGAGCGCCCGTTGGTGGATCTGCTCGACCAGCTGCGCGACCGGGATGTCGATGCCCGCCGCGGCGCCCAACCCCAGGCCCAACTGGATGTCCTTGCACACCAGACCCAGCGTGAAGCCCTCGTCGTAGTCGCCCCGCTCGAACACGCTGTTCACGTCGAACTGCAGGAAGTTCGACTGCGTGGGCGATGCGCACAGCGCCGTCTGCAGCATGCGCAGGTCGAGGCCCAGGCGCGAGGCCATCGCCAGCACCTCCGACGTGCCGGTGGCGTACACGAACCACAGCAGGTTCAGCAGCACCTTCACCGCGTAGCCCGCGCCGTTGGGGCCGGCGTAGTAGATCTGGTCGGGCAGGCCGCCCAGGGCGCGGAACAGCGGCAGATGCTGTTCGAACGACTCGGGTGTGCCGCCGATGAACATCTGCAGCGACGCCGACGTCCGCGAATCGCCGATCGGTGCCTTGGCGAGGAACGACACAGGCGCCTCCATCACCGTCACCCCGCGGGGCTCGGCCAGCGCCTGGATCTCGTGCGCCACGTCGACCGACGACGTGCTCATGTCGATGAACGTGCTGCCCGGCCGCATGTGCTCGAGCGCCCCGCCCGCGCCGATCATGATCTCGCGTACCTCGCGGGGCCCGGGCAGCACGGTGATCAGCACGTCGCTCTGCGCGCCCACCTCGGCCACGCTGTCGGCCCATACCGCACCGAGCGCCAACAGGTTCTCGGCCTCGTGGCGCGACAGGCTGTGCACCACCATTCGGTAGCCGGCCGCGAGCGCGCTGACGGCCATCGGGTTGCCCAGATTGCCGAGCCCGATCAGCCCGATAGTCGGCGTGTTGCTGGTCATGTTCGACATCGCGGCGAAGGTAGCACCCGAGGTCGGAAGCGGTCCGGTGGCCGCAGCATGAGGGCGGAGCATCCAGCCTGCCGTTAGCCTTCGCGGCGGAGTTCCGCAGCGTGGCGCCGGTTTTGCGCCACGTTTCGGTCCGTCCGCGCCGGGTTAGCTCAGTTGGCAGAGCACTTGACTTGTAATCATGAGGTCGTGGGTTCGATTCCCACACCCGGCTCCAGCGCCCTCAGTCGATCTTGTTCGAGTTTCCGTCGTATACAACGGAAAGTCGCACAAGTTCGCCGCACGGCTCCCTCATGCCGCAGCCGTCAGGCCACGCGGACCAGTTCGCGTACCCGGGCCAGCAGCACTTCGAGCGCCGGCTCGTTCAGGCCGCCCTGGGGGAAGATCACGTCGGCGTGCCGCTTGCTGGGCTCGATGAACTGCTCGTGACTCGGCCGCACGGTGGCCAGGTACTGGGCGACGATGCTGTCGACGGTGCGGCCCCGCTCGGCCACGTCGCGCTCGAGCCGGCGGATCAGCCGCAGGTCGGCGTCGGTGTCGACGTACACCTTCAGGTCGAACCGCTCACGCAACTGCTGCTCGTACAGCACGAGGATGCCCTCCACCACCACGATGCGCGCCGGATGCACCATGCGCACCTCGCCGCTGCGGGTGTGGTTGGCGTAGTCGTAGATGGGCACGGGCACCGAGGCGCCGGCGCTGAGCGCAGCGAGGTGGTCGTTCAGCAACTGCCAGTCGAATGCGTCGGGGTGGTCGTAGTTGGCCAGTGCCCGCTCGTCGATCGTCTGGTGATCGCGGGCGATGTAGTACGAGTCGAGCTTGATGAGGGCCAGGTGCTCTTCGCCGGCCAACTCGGAAAGGCGCTCGCTGACGGTGGTCTTCCCCGAGCAGGTGCCGCCCGCGACCCCGATCAGGAACGGGCGAGGTGGCATCGGAGACGGCACAGGCGACGACATCGGCGGCACGTTAGCGGGACAGCCATCGCCGGGCCGCGGTGGGGGTGCTTGTACGACCGGGTGCCGACCGGCAAGGCTGGTAGCGTGACCGCCGACATGGATGCCCCTGAGTTGACTGAGCGCCAGCAGGCGATAATCGAGTTCGAGGCCGAGTGGTGGATGTACGACGACTCCCGCGATGTGGTCATCCGGGCGCGTTTCGCCTGCTCGCCCGAGGAGTACTATCAGGAGCTCAACCAGCTGCTCGACCATCCGGGTGCGCTGTCTCTCGACCCGCTCGTCGTGCGTCGCCTCCGTCGACAGCGCGAGCGTCGTCGTCGGGCACGTCTCGACGGCCCGGGCAGCGGCCGCACCGGCGAGCAGGAGGCCTGATCCGATGAGCACTGAGCAGCCACCGCGGGGACGCGAGACAGGCGGGTCCGGCAGCGCGCCGGTGGGTTCGGTAGCGGCCATCGTCATCGCAGTCGTCGCTGTCGTCGGCGGGTTCCTCATCCTGGGCAACATCCGCAGCGACGACTCCGCGGCCAGCGTGCCCGAGACCACCGCAGCCCCGGTCACCACGCCGGTGCCGGTCATCGAATCCACCCTGCCGCCCGTCACCGTGCCCACCACGCCGCCGCAGGTGTTCGAAGGCGCCACGGTCGTCGTGGCCAACGCCTCAAACGTGAATGGCGCAGCGGGCCGCCTCAGCACGGCGCTCGAGGGCAAGGGCTTCACGATGTCCGACGCCACGAACGCCACGTCGCGGCTCGAGGTGTCGACCATCTACTACAACGCCGCCAACCCCAACGCGTTGGCCGTGGCCACCACGGTGTCGAACTTGATGGGCACCGTCACCGTTGCCGAGGCGCCCACGCCGGTGCCCATCGAAGGTGGTGTGCTGCCGGAAGGGGTCGACGTGCTCGTGCTGCTCGGCTCCGACAAGGCCGACAAGACCCTCGACGCGATGGGCGCCACCCCGGCGGCGACCCCCGCCACTGCCACCACGGTCGATCCGGCGGCAGTGGTCGACACCTCCACCACGGTTCCGGCCTGACCCGACGTCGGGCCCGGGTCAGCGGACCTGGGCGGCCAAGCTGCTGATCAGCGGGCCGGCCCCGTACTCGATGCACCACAGCGTCTCGTGCATGGCGCGGTCGAGGCCGAACTCCTGCGCAAGCGCGACGTGGGGGATTCGATCGGCAACCGCTGGGTCGGCGTCGCCCACCACGGCGCCGATGGGCTTGCCCTGGTCGGTGGCGAGATGCTGCATCCGGCCTACCACCTTGCCCTCGAAGCTCTGCGTGTCGAGGTAGCCCTCGCCGGTGATCACCAGGTCGGCGGCGACGATGCGGTCGTGCAGGTCGAGTTCGTCGGCGACGAGGTCGAAGCCGGGCACCAGCCGACCGCCCAGTGCCGCCAGTCCGCCGGCCAGGCCGCCGGCCGCGCCGGCCCCTTCGATGGTCAGCACGTCGACCCCGAACTGCTCGCGGTAGATCTGCGCGGTGCGCTCGAGCCGGCCTTCCAGCAGGCGCACCTGCGCCGGTGAGGCACCCTTCTGCGGGCCGAACACGGGGGCCGCGTCGACGAAGAGCGTCTTCACGTCGCACGCCACCAACAGGTCGACACCCCGCAGGCGGCCGGGCGCGTGGATGGCGCGCACGGCCCCGAGGCCGCCGTCGGTGGTGGCCGACCCGCCGAGGCACACGATGATCTTCTTCGCCCCCAGGTCGAGCGCCTGGTCGATCAGCTCACCGGTGCCCACCGTGGAAGCAGCGATGGCGTCGTTCTGCTCGCGCCCGCCCACCAACGTGAGGCCCGAGGCGCGGGCCATTTCGATGATCGCCGTGCCGCGGTGGAAGCGCCACTCGGCCTCCACCGGGTCGCCCAGCGGGCCCGTCACCGTCGACGTGCGGTTGGCGCCGCCCAGCGCTTCGAGCGTGCCTTCGCCGCCGTCGGCAACGGCCACTTCTTCGCAGTCGTAACCCAGGTCCCAGCAGGCATGGCCGATGGCGCGGGCCACCTCGGCCGCCGATGCGGTGCCCCGGAACTTGTCGACGGCTGCCAGCACGCGCACGTCGAGAGCATACGGTGTGGCGCCAT
>JBIKLX010000182.1:0-6237 GCA_044359565.1 Ilumatobacteraceae bacterium | reverse complement strand
TGCGTCGCGCCCCTACCGGCTGGCGGTGGCGGCCACGGTGCGCGCCATCGCCGCACAGGGCGAGCGCTGTCGCCTGGTGGTGGCACATCCCGAGTGCACCCCGGCACCGCTCGTCGAGTTGCTCGACGACGAACTGCTCGGCTCGCACGGCGCCGCGCACTGGCAGCGCGTCACCGTGCCGGGGCCGTGGTCGCTCGCCGCGGCGATCGATCGCGTTCACGGCCTGCACCCGTCAGATGCGATCGTCAGCATCGCACCGGGCATGGTGCCGCACACCGCGAGCACACCCGATTGGGTGACGACGCTGGCCGGTCTGGCGCTGTCGCCGGGCGCAGGCGCGGTAGGCGGCCTGGTCACCACCGACGACGGTGTGGTGGTGCACGCGGGGTGGGACGAGCCCGACTACCGCTGGTACGACCTGGTCGGCCTGCGCGCCGGTGGCACGACCTCGGGCAACGACCTGCTGATCGAACGCGAGTGCACTGCCGTGAGCCTGGCGGCCGCAGCGGTGTCGGCGGCGCAGTGGCGCGAGTGCCGCCACCTGGTACACGGCGGCTTCGACGATGCCGGCCGGTCGATGTCGGCCGCGCTGGTGGCCCGCGGGGCACGCACCCTGTTCACGCCCTACGCGCGCTTCGACCGTAGCGTCACGATCGACGGCTGACCACCGCGCCGAGGCGGCCGCGGCTCAGACGAGGGCCGGTGTGAACGGGTCGTCGACGAGGTGGCTCAGCCAGCGGCGCTGGATCGTGGCGATCTCGTCGGGCCGGATGCCGGTGACGCGCGACCGCGACTCGAAGTGGTGCAGCACCGCCGCGGGTTCGTACACGATCGACCGGCCGGCGGCCCGCACCTTCAGGCAGTAGTCGACGTCGTTGTAGTTACCGGGCAGCGCAGTGGTGAACCCGCCGACGAGGTCGAACACCTCGAACGGGGTGAGCATGCATGCGGCGGTCACCCCGGCCACCTGGCGGCGGCGCAGCAGCAACCCGTCGCGGCCCGGCGCGTCGCCGGGGCGGCCGAAGGCGACGTGGTCGATCGAGGTGCGGTAGGTGTGCCCGGCGTGCTGCAGGGTGCCGTCCTCGAACAGCAGGCGGGCACCGACGGCGCCCACTGGCACACCATCCGACGGCGCCGCCGCAGCAGCGAGCATCTGTGTCAGCCAGTCGGGGCTGATCACCTCGGTATCGTCGTTGAGCAGCAGCAGCATCGTTCCGCGGGCGTGGGCAGCGCCGAGGTTGACCGTGGCCGAGAAGTTGAACGGGACGTCGTAGTCGACACAGCGCACCTGGCCTGCCGCGCCCAGTGCTTCGATGCCGGTGCGCACCTCGGCGGGCATCTGCGCACCGGCGACGACGATCACCTCGATCGGCACGGTAGCCGTGGCGATGACCGAACGGATCGCCTCCACCACGAATACCCGCTCGCGGCCACCCACCATCCCGGTCGTGCCGATGCTCGGCACGACCACGCTCACGTCGACCCGTTTGCGTCGCGCGGCCATCTCAGTGGGCCATCTCAGTGGGCCATCTCAGTGGGGCAGCGCACGTGCGGCCAGGGTGCGCACGCGTCGGTAGACGCGACGGGTGAGCGGCGGCCGCTGCAGTGCCGCCACCTGGTGGCGCAGGCCGTCGGCGTCGACGGCCAGTTGCGCTGCACGTTGGGCGAGTTGTTCGTTGCGCGCCCGCAGGTCGGCCAGTTCGGCCTCGCGGGCGGCCAGGGCGAGGGCCAGTTGTTCGCGTTCGGCGTCGAGGCCCACCACCGCGTCGCGTTCGGCCCAGCGGACCAGGCGCGCCTCGGGCGTGTCGCTCATCGCTGTTCCTCGATGCGGTCGGCGTCGACGCGATCGGCGAGCGCTGTCACCCGGGCCATCAGGTCGTCGGTGGCGGCGGCCACCGCGGTGCGCACCCGGTCGAACTCGTCGAGCTGCCGATCGCCGAGACGGGCCTGTGCGGCGTCGAGGGAGCGCACCGTGGCGTCGAGGTCGGCCACCTTGGCCTGCAGCGCGCGCAGGTCGGCAGCGAGCCCGTCGAGCGCGGTCACCGTGTGGCGTCGGCCACGGACCAGCCAGCTCAGTTGTGCTCGCAACGCACCCACGCCGTTCAGCATGGCACGTCGGTCGCCGACGCGGGTGCCTGATCGATACCGAGCAGCGCGGCGATGCGGGCCGCGGTGGCAACCGCCGAGGGCTGGTCGGCCATCCGCCGCCGCGCGGCTGCTGCCAACGCTGCCGTGTACGCCGGATCGCTCACCAGGCGCCGCATGGCCGCAGCCGCCTGGTCGAGGTCGGGGTCGGCCCAGTGTGCCTCGACGGGGTACACCCCTTCGCCACCGGTGGCGGTGACGGCGATCATCGAGGCGTCGACGAGCATCGCCGAGGTGTCGTCCATGAAGTCGAGGTTGCCGCTGTAGCGCGTGGCGATCACCGGGGTGCGCAACCACATCGCCTCGGCAAGGTGCAGGCCGAGGCCTTCGCTGCGATGCAGCGACACCAGCGCGTCGGCGGCGGCGATGAACGCCATGTGGTCGCCCCGGTCGAGGTGTTCGTCCCAGATGCGGATGTCGGGCCGGCCAGCCGCGGCCGCATGGAGACGACGGTGCTGGGGCCAACGGTGCTCGCCGTTCATCGTCTTCACCACCAGCACCGGGCCCTCATCGGGTGCGAAGGCCCGGCGGAAGGCCTCGATGGCACCCGCCGGGTTCTTGCGTTCGGTGACGCTGAAGTGGTCGAGCACGACGGCGAAGACGAACCGGCCGTCGAGGTCGCCCAGCGGCGCGAACGAACTGCGCGCCCGCGGCGAACACACCGGTTCGGGCACCGGGATGGGCACATGGTGGACGGGCACCCGCGCCACCGCTGTGAAGGCGTCGGTGACGAACTGCGAGCCGGCCCACACCTCGTCGACGAGATCGAACGCGTTGCGCATCGCCCGCGGGATGTGTTCGAGTTCCCAGAACCAGTACCCGATCATCCGCTCGGTGGCAGCGAACAGTTCAGGGTGGTCGGCGAACAGTGCCGGGAACTGGTCGGCATTCACCACGGCCAGCGAGGTGCCGTAACGCACGCGGCGACCCACGGTGGGCGGTGCGGCCACCGCCGGGCTGGCGGTGCGCTGGTAGGCGATCGGCGCCACGGCCACACCGGCGCCATCGAGGGTGGCGAGCAGCCGGCGGGCGACATCGCCGAGACTCGATTCGCGGGTGAGGTAGCCCACCAGGTTGAGGCCCTGGGCCGATGGCACCGGGTCGATCTCGAGCCGACGAGTGCTGCGCTCGGCGACCGGGACGAGCATCGGCACGCTGTCGTCGACGAACGCGCGTCGGCACCACACCCGGAACCGGTCGGCATCAGCGGCGCCGATCTGGGGGAAGGCCACGCCGAGGTCGCGGCGGGTGGTGTGCAGCTCGGCCCAGTAACGCTCGCCGAGCCAGGCCCGGAATGCAGCGGCCTCGCTCCACGGTTGCGGCACCGGCGCTGCCGAGCGGGCCGACGCGGTGGCCACCAGATGGCGCACCTCGGCATCGACGACGACACCACCGGGCAGGGCCAGCGGGCGGCCGGCGCCGGCGAGCTGCGGCACCGCACGCGCCACCGCTGCTTCACGATCGGGGTGGCCCAGCACGTCGACGACGGCTCGTTCTTCGTCGGTGGCGTCGAGCACCCACGGCTGGTCGGGGTCGAAGCCCGGCAGGGCGACCAGCGCGGGCTGCAGCGTGGCCCACCGCGAAGCACCGACGCCGATGCTCGGGTCGGTGCAGGTGCGCGCGCCGTACAGCAGGGCCGCCTGTTCGAGCACGCGGGCGACATCGTCGGTGGCGGCCAGTTGGGCATCGATCCAGGCGAGCAGCGGCCCACCTGCAGCGCCGATGGTGGCGGCGCGGGTCGAGTACACATCGGTGTCGTCGTGCTCTGCGGCGGCACCCCCGCGTGGCACCAGCACGGCGCTGTCGGCCGGGAGCGCCACGAGCGGTGCCAGGTCGTCGAGCACGGCGATCGATCCCACCCACAGCAGCACGACACTGGGTGCGCCGTCGGCCAGCAGCGCTGCCGACGCGGCGACGGCTCGCCGCCACTCGGCCGCGTGCGAGGCCGATGCCACGAGCACGTGCTCCCACGACCGGTCGGTGGGTGCGGGGGGCTCGAACCAGATCCGCCCGCCCGGCCGCAGTTGCGGATCGCCGCACCACACGGCCACCACCGGCCAGTCGGGATGCTGCGCAGCGAGGGCCGCCGCCAGCGCTTCGGGTCGATGGGTGCCGTTGGGAACGAGCAGGCACACGGTCGGCGTGCCGGTGTCGGCGGCGGCGGTCACCACGTCTCGTCCCTCATCGCCTCGTCCCTCATCGTCGACGTATCGTGTCACAGTGTCCAGCGACGATGTCGAACGTCTCATTGCCGAGAACGCCGAGTTGCGGCGACGGGTCGAAGCCGCCGAAGCGGCGATCGCCACGCTGCGTGCCGAGGCGCTGCAGCGACGCACCGACGTACGCGCGCTCACTGAGGCGCTGCCGAAGGCGATGAGCCGCCGGACGGTGGCGCGTGCCCTGGTGCGCGACGCTGGTCGTCATCCCGACAAGGCGGGTGTCGCCAACCGGGCGGTGCGCAAGTTGGGCCGGGCGCCGCGCAAGGCGGTTCGCATCGTGCTGCGGCGCGGCTGACGATGGCTGCGCCGGTCAAGGTCTTCGTCGCAGCGCGCGGCAACGGGTTCATGCGCGACATCGCCGGGTGGGTGGTCGAGGCAGCTGCGCTCACCGGCCGCGAGGCCGTGCTGGTCGACGACGCCCTGCCGGCCGCCGACGGGTCGATCAACCTGGTGGTGGCACCGCACGAGTTCTTCGAGCTCACCCGGGCACCGCGCGCCCAGCTGCAGCAGGCTGCGGCGGCGAGCGTGTGCGTGTGCACCGAGCAGCCCGGTACGCCGTGGTTCCACCTGTCGGTGGATGTCTGTCGCCGTGGGCTGCACACCCTCGACATCAACCCACAGGGCGTCGCCGCGCTGCAGGCGGTGGGTGTCGAGGCGCAGCATCTGCAACTGGGTGCGGTGCCGTCGATCACGGTCGCCCCTCCCGGCGGCGACCGGCCGATCGACGTGCTGTTCCTCGGCGGTTTCGACGACCGCCGGGCCGCCGTGCTCGCCGAACTCGCACCGTCGCTGGTGCACCGCCGCGCCGAGTTGCGCCTGTTCCGCTTCGACCGGCCGGCCACCACCGACAGCCCCGGTGTGGTGTTCGGCGCCGACAAGTACCACCTGCTCGGCAGCGCCACCCTGCTCGTCAACCTGCACCGCGACCGTTCGGCCCATCTGCCCGCAGGCACCACCCCGCCCGCCTATGCCGAATGGGCGCGCCTGGTCGAGGCGATGGCCAACGGATGCGTGGTGGTGAGCGAACCGGCCGACAGTTGGGCGCCGCTCGCCGCCGGGGTGCATCTGGTCGAGTCACCGGTCGAGCACCTCGCCGCGACGGTTGCCGGGCTGCTCGACGATCCGGCCCGGTGCGCCCGCGTCGCCGAGGCCGCGTTCGCCGCGGTCACCGGCCCGTTGGCACTAGTCGGATCGTTGGCACCGCACCTCGACCGGATCGAGCGCGAGGTGCTCCCCCGGCTCGGCGCGCACGTGTCGCAGAGTCGGCCCACACGCGGGTTGTGGCGGTTGGGCGCATCGCAGCAGCCGCCTCCGGTGCGCCTCGGCCCGTTCCGGCCGTATCTCGACGTGCAGCGCGAAGCCAAGCGCCTGGCGCTCGCCGAGGGTGAGGCGCTGCGCCGCCTCGACGCCACGGCCTGCACACTGCGCCACGGCACCGACCAGCACATCGAGCGCATCGCCACTCCTGCCTATGCCGATGCACAGCCGGCAGTGAGCGTGGTCGTGTCGCTCTACGACTACGCCGCCGTGGTGGCCGACACGCTCGACAGCATCGTCGCCAGCGAGGGTGTGCCGTTCGAGGTGATCGTGGTCGAGGACCACGCCACCGACACCAGCCGGGCGGTGGTGGCCCGCTATCTCGACGAGCACCCGCAGGTGCCGATGCTGTTGCTGGCGAAGGATGCCAACGAAGGTCTCGCAGCCGCTCGCAACACCGGCTTCGCTGCGGCCCGCGCCGACCGGGTGATGGTGATGGACGCCGACAACCAGGTGTACCCCACCTGCCTGGCGCGGCTGTCGGCCGCGCTCGACGCCGATCCCGGCGCGGCTGCCGCCTACGCCATCCTCGAAGACTTCGGCGACCAGCGCGGCC
>JBIKLX010000032.1:0-21992 GCA_044359565.1 Ilumatobacteraceae bacterium | reverse complement strand
GGGGGGGGGGGGTTTTGTGCTGGTTGCGCCCCCGCGGCGCTGTTTGCTCAGCGCGGCGCCGGGGGGCGGGCGGGGTCAGGACGGGGCGGAGTCGCGGAGGTAGCGGCGGCGCAACTGCATGAAGGGCCGCTCGACCATCAGGTACGTGAGCGTGGCCAGGGCGAAGGTGCCGGGCACGATGAACACCAGCGTGTTCAGCAACGCGTTGGCGCCACCGGAGCCTGCGAACCCCACAGGCTCGCGGTCGATCAGCGCGACGACCAGCGCGTAGTGCAGCAGGTAGGCCGAGTAGCTGACGATGCCGGGCAGCACCAGCCAGCGCGACACCGCCGTCGGCAGGTACTGCGAGGCGAGGAGCCACGACAGGATGAACGCACCCCACACCAGTCCCTCGACCGACGGCCAGAACGCCTTCCAGGTGCTGGTGTCGTACCAACTGCCGTTGCGGTTGAACAGGTTCAACGCCACCACCACCGCCAGCGCAGCCAAGGCCACACCAGCCCACGCCCGGCCCCTCGACAACGCCGGCGAACGGCGCACGACAAGCCAGCCGATGAACATGCCGATGAGGAACTGGTCGATTCGGCCGATGATCGTCCAGTAGGCGATGTCGCGGGTGGCCTCAGGGTTCACCCCGGCGGCCAGCAGCCGCAACAGGTTCATCATCAGCACCAGGCCCAACAGGTAGCGCGGCCCGTAGGCACGGAGGAACCGGAGCAGGAACGGGAACACGAGGTAGAACGCGAACTCGACCGAGATGGTCCACAGCAACGCACCGAACGGCCCGAGGTCGGCCTCGGCGATGGGCGGTGTGCCCTGCAGGGTGAACAGCTGCAGCACACCGGTGAACGAGTACCCGGCGGGGCTGGTGTACACGGCCAGCAGCACCACCAGCACGTACATCGGCAC
Source organism: Ilumatobacteraceae bacterium (assembly GCA_044359565.1). Classification (GTDB taxonomy): domain Bacteria; phylum Actinomycetota; class Acidimicrobiia; order Acidimicrobiales; family Ilumatobacteraceae; genus VFMC01. Next base: position 21,083 of record JBIKLX010000032.1, on the reverse strand, counting down.
GATACGCAGCACCCGGTTCAGCATGAACGGCCGGTACTGCACCTCGTGGTCGAGGGCGCCGTAGGTGAAGATGAATCCGCTCAGCACCATGAACAGCGCTACAGCCGTGTGCCCTTCGATGAGCACTGCTTCGAGCGGGTTGCCCGCCCGGACGAACACCTTGTCGCCGAGCTGCTGGTACCCGTGGTAGAGCACCATGAGGATGGCTGCCATCCCGCGGAGATGGTCGACTCCGGGAACGTAGGCCACATTGCGGCTCACCTGGGTGCGATCGGTCAGGCGGGCGGCCATCGGCGGCACACTAGTGCCATCGGCAACAACGGCCCGTGACGACAGCGAGAGGAGGACGATGCGGTTCACGACACCCGGCAGGCGGCGACGCTTGGCCTTGGCCGCACCGTTCCCCGACGCCTGGCGCACCGTGCTGCAGCGACGCTGGGCATTGTGGCCCACGCTGTCGGCCGACGAGCAGGCCCGTCTCGAGCCGCTGGTGCAGGCGTTCGTCTACGACCGACGGTGGGAGGCGGCACAGGGATTCACCCTCACCGACGAGGTGCAGGTGCTCGTGGCGGCCCAGGCCTGTCTGTTGCTACTCGGCCTGGAACTGGCTCCTGGGGTCGATCCGTTCAGCCGCGTGCACTCGGTCATCGTCCACCGCAGCACCGTGGTGCTGCAGGGCCAGCGTTCGGTGGGCACCACCGGGGGTGGACTGGTGTCGGACGGGCCGTACCCGGTGGTGGGCCAGGCGCACCACCGCGGCCCGGTGCTGCTGAGCTGGTCGACCCTCGCCTACGAGGCACGTCACCCGGCGCGCGGCCAGAACGTGGTGATGCACGAGTTCGCCCACCAGCTCGACATGCTCGACGGGGTGATCGACGGCACACCGCCCATCCCCGACCGCGACCGGCGCGACCGGTTCGTGGCCGTGTGCACCGACGTGTACGAGCGGTTGCAGCGGCACGACGACCCCGTCATCCGCGACTACGCAGCCACCGACCCGGGCGAGTTCTTCGCCGTCGTCACCGAGACGTTCTTCACCAAGAGCATCGCCCTGCGCGACGAGCACCCCGCGCTGTACGCCGTGCTGCGCGACTTCTACGGCCAAGATCCTGCAGCTCGCGCCGAACGCGAGCGCTGACCCTACCGGTCAGGCCACCCACCAGCCTGTGGTGTCGAACAGGGTGTTCGTCGCCGAGAACGAGTTGATGCACACGGTGCCACCTGCCGACAGCGCCACGGTGAGCGAGTTGGCGATGGTTTGGCCCTGCGCCGCATTGACCGAACTCGTCTGCCCCGCAGCCGCACCGCACACACTGCCCGTGAGGTAGCCACTGCTGAACGGCGCCACCATCGTGATGGTGCCGGTTACGGCGACCGCATCGGCCGGTGCAGCCACGATGTCGAGCACCTGGCCCTTCGCCTGCACACCGCGCCAGCCACCGGTGCCGTTACGCGTGTCGAGCGTCTTAGTCGATGTGACCGGCACGAAGCGCAGGCCGCCACCCGCGCTGAACGTACCGGTCACATCGACGATCACGTCGACGGGAACGTTGGTGTAGACGCACACCTTCCCGTCGGGCCCAACCGGCACGAAGGCCGCGCCGGCCACGGTCTCGGCCGCAGCGAAGTTGATGTTCGACACCACTGGCGGTTGGGTGCCGCACGGATAGGCCGTCAGGAAGCCGCCTGCCGCCGACCCGGTGACGGTGACCGTGAGGGCAACCGCGGTGGCGCCTGCCGGTGCAGCGATCGACAGCACCGCCTGGCGGCCGGTGTTCCGGGTATCGAGCACACGCGCAGGTGCCGCCGGGGTGAAGCGAGTCCCCCCGCTCGGGGCGAACACACCCTGCAGGTCGACAATCACATCTGCTGGCGCCGATGAGAACACGCACAGCGTGCCACCCGCACCGAGCAACGACGTGGTGTGCCCACCACGCGGGTTGCCGATGCCGTATTGCACGTTGGCGGTGGCAGGGCGACTGGCGCCGCACGGCCACACCGTGAGCCCACCGGCCGACGCTGCACCGACGGCGGTGACGTTGACGGCCACCGCTCCAGCGTCGGCAGCGGCAGGCGCGAGCGCGTCGACATCGACGGTCAGCACACCCCCGCTCGGCAGGCGACCACCCGTGGTGCGGGTGTCGGCCAATCGCTGCGGACTGACCGGGCGGTACTCGAGCGGGGTCGACGACGCAGGCAGGGCAGCACCGCCACCCACCCGCTGGGCAGCGCCGACGCGGGCGCTGATGTCGTCGGCCATCAACCGACTGCGCTGCCGATAGGCGGCCGCGTTGGCGAGGTGGATACGGTCCGACGACATCGTCACACCATTGGCCACCTGGGCGGTAGGCCAGTCCCAGATCACCAGATTCGAGCGCTGCGATGCCACCAGTTGGAGGGCCGAGTTCCATGCGTTGGCCTCGGCCTGATCGGTCATCGTGATCAGCGGCCACCAGACCTGTCGGCCGGGGCCGACTACGTCCATCAGGTAGCGCACGTTGGCGAGCGCACAGGTCGACGAGCCGCGGCACGCCTTGATGTCGTTGGCCCCGAGGTTGACGGCGACCACCGGCGGGTCAAAACCCGAACGGCGCTGGTCGTACAGCCATACCGCGAGGTTGTTGGCCGGATCGCTCGGGTTCAACCGACCCGTCTGAAACCCCACTCCGGCCCGCACACGGATCGGGCCCCAGCCGCGGTCGACGAGCAACTGCTGCACCGACGGGCCCCAGCCGCTGGTCTCCATCGCCGAGCCCACCATCACCGAATCGCCGATGACGGCAATCGCGCCGCGAGGCCCCTGTCCGGGCTTGGTCATCTCGATGATCGTCGTTGCGGCGGCCGCCGTTCCGCCACTCACCACGACGGGCGCGACGAACGAGGCGGCGAGCACTGCTGCCACGATCATCCGGACCGAGAGGTGACGTCGAATGGGGGGCTCCTTCGCTTCGAGCAACCGCTACTGACTGCTTCGACCGTCCCGGGTGGCGCCGATCCGTCAAGCGGAATGTCAGGCCGAGGGTGCCACCGTGACGGCGCCGAGGCCGACGAGTACCTCGAACAGGCGGTTCGTGGTGAACTCGTCGTCACCCTCCACGAAGACCACCCACCGCCCGAGCACCACCACCGGGGCATTCGTGGCAGCAAGGGTGGCAGCCGACGAGTCGCGCCAGGCGCGGGTGACGTATTCGCGCACCACCAGGTCGACGGTGTCGCCCCCCGCTGAACAGCCACCCGCCTGCGCCGTGTAGCGGAACCCGAACGTGAAGCCGTCAGCGGACGCATCAGCGAGCGGCGCGATGGTGCACACCCCGATTTTCGCCTCCTGCAACGCATCCCACAGATCGCTGTAGCGGCGCGCCTCGAACACTGCGCCGAGGTTGGGGTTCTCGGTGCCGCCCTCGACCGCTGTCTCGAACGGCGGGTACGGCCAGGGGCACTCGGCGTCGAGCATCTCGTCGGCCGAGGTGGGGTCCCACATCGCCGCGTTGTGCCCGGCGTGCGCCTCGCCGCAGGCACCGGCGAGGGGCGCCGTGGTGCTGGTGGTGGGCGCCGCAGTGGTGCCGGCACCTGCCCCCGGGTCGGAAGCATCGTCGGCCAACAGCGACGGCACCATGAGCAGACCCGCGACGGCGGCGACGACGGCAACGAGCACCACCAGTGCGCCACCCCATCCGCCCCGAGGCGTCGCGGCCTGCGGCTCGGCAGTCACGACTCACCCTCGGCGGGTTCGCCGAACGCCTGACGGATGCGGCCGACGATGCCGGGCGCCATGTTGGCGAACACCAGGTGAGCACCGGCGAACCGCCGGGCCTCGTCGACGAACGGGTCGACCATCACATCGGTGGTGAGGATGACCACCGTAGTGGTGCCCGGTTGCACGGCCTCGCGGAACCAGGCCACCCACTCGTCGGGCACCCCGAGATCGACGGTCTTCGCCGTGACCGCACCCACGCCGGCGCCCACCACGCCACCGGCCACCCAGCCCACCGGGCCGCCGAGGATGAGGCCGAGGAGGCTGGCCCACAACGCTCCCGACAGCGCCGCGCGACCCGTCGTCGGATCGGTCGACTCCTCCACCCGTGTGGTGCCGTCGTCGGATTTGGTGACCAACACGACATCTTTCAGCACGAGTTCCTTGCGGCTGGCGAGGCGGCCCATCGCAGTGAGGAACTCGGTGGCACGGAAGCGGTCGTCGAACGAGACACCGATGATGGTGTCGTTCACCCCGGGCGTCGCGGTATCGCCCCGGTCGGACGCATCGCCATGCCCGTGCTCGTGCTCGTGCTCGTGATCCATCGCTCTCGACCCTTCCGACCAGACCTGCACAGCCTCGCACACGGCGCCCGTGCGGGGCATCCACCGCCGCACGCCCGAATCGGGCGTCGCTAGAGTGCTGACGACGCCTCCCCCCGACGCCGACCCTCTTCTGGAGCGACCCATGCCATCGCCATCCACTCCCCTGCTCATCAGCGGCGGCACCCTCATCGACGGTTCGGGCAATGCCCCCGTACCGGGCACCGATGTGCTCGTCGACGGCGACCGAATCGTGGCAGTGGGTGCCACCGGCACACTGGCCGAGCAGGTGCCGGCTGGTACCACCGTCGTCGACGCGACGGGGTGCACGGTGATGCCCGGCCTCATCGACGCCCACTGCCACAGCACCTTCGACGACGTGCAGTCGAACGACGAACTGTTCTTCCACCGCCCACCGGTGGCGGCGGCTCTGGTCACCGCGTTCAACCTGCCCAAGTTGCTCCGCGCCGGGGTGACGTCGTTCTTCGATCCCGACACGGTGCACGGCATCGGCCCGCAGGTGCGCGACGGCCTGAACGCCGGCCTGTTCGAGGGGCCGCGCATGGCGACGGGCGTGCAGGCACTGCTCACCTCGGTCGGCGGCACGGCCGGACGGCTCATCCCCGATGAGGGCGAGGTGGGGTACGCCGCCGTGGTGAACACGATGGAGGAGATGGTCACCACCACTCGCCGCCAGATCAAGTACGGCGCCGACTGGATCAAGATCCACGCCACCGGTTCGATCCCCACCCACATGGGCGAACTGCAGGTGTGGACTCTCGACGAGATGAAGGCGGTGTGCGACACCGCGCACGCGCTCGGGGTGCCGGTCACGGCTCACTGCCGCAACGCCACGTCCACCCGCGACGCGGCCCGCGCCGGGGTCGACCTCATCCTCCATGCGTCGTTCCTCGACGGCGAAGCGCTCGAAGCGGTCATCGAGTCGGGCGCCGCGGTGTGCCCCACGTTCACCTTCCTCGCCAACCTCGCCGACTACGGCGACGCGGTGGGTGCCAGCAACGGGATGACCTCGATCTTCCGCGGCGAGATCGACGCCACCGCCGCCATGCTGCGCACCGCCTACGACGAAGGCGTACGCCTGCTGTGCGGCTCCGAGAGCGGCTTCGCCCTCACCCCGTACGGTCACTGGCACGCCCGTGAACTCGAGGTGTTCGTCGACGCCCTCGGCCTGTCGCCCCTCGAGGCCATCACCTGCGCCACCCGCAACAACGCGTTCGCGATGCGCATGGACGGCCAACTCGGCGTGGTGGCCGAGGGGTACCGCGCCGACGTGCTGGTGGTCGACGGCGACCCACTCGCCGACATCCGCATCCTGCAGGACAAGCACCGGCTGAAGGCCGTCGTCAGCCGCGGCCGCAGCGTCGACCTCACCGCGCCGTGGCCCGAGCGCGGCCGCATCGCTGGCGAGAAGGTGGGCAACTGGGCTGCCGAGGTGCTCACCTACGACCGGGCGATGCAGGCCGTCGGCCGCTCGTGAGCACCGGGCGCATCCTCGTCACCGGTGCTGCATCAGGGATCGGCGCATCCACCTGCGAGGTGCTGGACCGGGCCGGCTGGGACGTCGTGGCCACCGATGCCCGCGGCGGCGACACGGTCACCGCCCTCGACGTCACCGACGAGCACGCTTGGGACCGGGTGCTGCAGGGCGTCGGGCACCTCGACGGGTTGGTCACCTGCGCCGGCATCCGCACCCGCTCGCCGATCGTCGACACCCCGCTCGACGAGTGGGAGCGCCATCTGCGGGTGAACCTCACCGGCACCTGGCTGGCCGTGCGCGGCCTGCTGCGCCAGGCCGTTGCCGAACCGGGCACGCCGCGCGCCATCGTCACCATCGCCTCGGTGAACGCCTCAATCGCCGTGCCCGGCCAGGCGCACTACGTCGCTTCGAAGGGCGGCATCGTGGCGCTCACCCGAGCCGCAGCGCTCGAGGGAGCACCGCTCGGCGTGCGCGCCAACGCCATCGCCCCGGGCCCGGTGCGCACCCCGATGGCGGCCGAGCGTCTGGCCGACCCCGACCAGGTGCGCTGGCTCACCGGCCGCGTGCCGCTCGGCCGTGTGGGCGAACCCGACGAGATCGCCGAGGTGGTCGAGTTCCTGCTGTCGCCACGGGCGTCGTACATCTCGGGCGAGGTGCTCTACGTCGATGGCGGGTGGGCCGCCAACGCGGTGTGACCACCGGGATCGGGCGGCCGATCAGTCGTCGGCGAGTTGCGGCCCCGGCACCCCGGCCGGCCGTGGCAACAGGGTCATCAGCGCCTGGCTGAGGCCACCGTCGACATACAGCACCTGACCGTTCACGTAGGCCGCATCGGGCCCCACCAAGAAGCTCACCACCCCGGCGATGTCGGCGTCGGTGCCCAGACGGCGCAGCGGCACCGCCCCCGCACGCACCTCGCGCACAGCCGGGTCGTCGTACACGGTGCCGGTGCCCGGAGTGGGCACGAGACCGGGCCCCACGGCGTTGGCGCGTACCCCACGCGGTCCCCACTCGAGTGCGGTCTGACGGGTGAGGGCCAGCACCCCGCTCTTCGACGCCGAGTAGGCGCCGACGCTGGGGTTCGCCGCCGCCGCAGCGATCGACACGATGTTCACGATGCTGCCCCGCCCGGCGGCCAACATGCTGCGCCCGAACACCTGGGTGCAGTGGAAGGTGCCGCCGAGGTTCACCGCGAGCACCCGCTCGAAGTCGGCCGGATCGACGTCTTCGAGCGCGCCGAAGCGCCAGATCCCGGCGTTGTTCACCAGCACATCGACCGGCCCGATCGAGTCGGCCACAGCCTCCACCGCGGCGCGGTCGGAGACGTCGCAGTGCAGCACCGCGTCGTCCGAATCACGGTCGCCGGGCAGCACGTCGAGCCGCACCACGTCGTAGCCGTCGGCCGTCAGACGGTCGGCGATGGCCGCGCCCAGTCCGCGGGCTGCGCCGGTGACCACCGCGCGGCTCATCGCGGTACCCTGGCCGACATGGCTGACACCCCCGGGCTGCATGTGTGGATCGACCAGTCCGAATGCGTCAGCGCCGGACGCTGCATCGCCACCGCACCGGGGCTGTTCCGCTTCGACGACGACGAACTGGCCACCATCGACCCTGCGGCCACGCTGCCCGACGACGACACCGTGCTGCGCATCGCGCGCACCTGCCCGAACGGCGCCATCCACGTGGCCCGCGACGGTGTGGAGATCGAGCTCTGACCCACGGTCATCACGCACCCAGCCGCAGCAGACGGCGGGCGTTGCGGTCGTAGTCGGGGCAGTACGGGATCTCGTCGGGGCTACCCGGAGCATCCCACCCGGCGAGGTTGGTACCCACCACCAGGCGGTCGAGGCCGACCCGCTCGGTCAGCAGCGCCAGGCCACCGTCGTCGTGGACGTGCTGGTCGAACCACATCCGCCGCAGGCCGGCGCCGAAGTCGACGGGATGTTCGCGGGCCCACGGCCGAGTACGGCCCTGGTGCTCGAGCCGGCCGAGCATGAACGCCGAGGCTCCCCCGCCATGCGACAGGCAGATGTCGAGCGCCGGATGCCGTTCGAGCACACGGCCGTAGACCAGGTGCGCCACGGCGAGCGTCTCTTCGTATAGGAAGCCCAGCGACAGATCGAGGTCGTAGTTGCGGATGCGCGGGTCGCGCAGTGGGCCGTCGATGCCGGCGGGCGCCGGATGGATGAACACCGGTACGTCGAGTGCAACGGCGGTCTCCCACAGCGCGTCGAGCGCCGGGTCGTCGAACGTGCGGCCGAAGTCGGTGCCGATGTAGGCGCCCACCAGTCCGAGGTCGGTGACCGCCCGGCGGAACTCGACCGCGGCGGCATCGATGTCTTGCATCGGCAGTTGGGCGAACCCACGGAACCGGTCGGGATGGGCGGCGACGATGGCCGCCATCTCGTCGTTGTGCCAGCGGCAGAAACCGGCGGCGATGTCGGCCTCGATGTGGTGGAAGTAGGTGATCGGGTTGGGCGACAGCACCTGCAGGTCGATGCCGAGTCGGTCGTTCATCGCCAGGCGCAGGCCCACGTCCATGAACGGGCTGTTGCGGTAGTTCACCCCGTCGAGCACATAGTCGCCCACCCGGAACCGTGGCCGACCTTCGGCACCGACACCGAGTTCGGGTCCGTAGTGGCCGGCGCAGCCGAGCACGCCTTCCAGCACCACGTGCGCATGCACGTCGATCATCGCAACCTCCTCCGTCGGGCCGACCGCACCCTAGGGTGGGCGGCGTGACGACTGCCTCTCTGTGCCTGGCCGCCGGCAGCCTGCTCGACGCCGATCCGTTCGTGCTGGCCGACGCGGCCGCAGCGGCCGGGTTCGACGGCATCGGCCTGCGCCTCAGCCACGATCACGCCCTCGATGCTGCCGGTCTGCGACGCCTCGCCGCGCACATCGGGCACCTGGGCCTCGCGGTGCACGACGTCGAGGTTCACCGCATCGGCGCGGGCAACGGCGACGATGTCGGCCCGTTGGTCGACGCGGCCGCCGCCGTGGGCGCCCGGCATCTGCTGGTGGTGTCGGACCTGGCCGACAACCCGTCTGGCCGCGAACACACCGTGCACCGACTGGGCGCCGTCGTCGATCGGTGCCGCGCCGCAGGCCTCGTGGCGGGCATCGAGTACATGGCCTGGACCACGCCACGCCGGTCGGTCGACGCAGTGGCCATGGCTGCTGCCACCGGCGCTGTCGTGGTGGTCGACCTGCTGCACCACACCCGGCTCGGCGAGGGCGCGAGCGAACTGCGCGCCGTGGTGGCCTCGGGGCGGCTCGGTTGGGTGCAGGTGTGCGATGCCCCCGCAGCAGCACCGACCGACCTGCTCGATGAGGCGCGGCACCGTCGGCTCCCGCCCGGTGAGGGCGATCTTCCCCTCCGTGCACTGCTGGCTGAGGTGCCAGCGGGCGTGGTGCGCAGCGTGGAGGTGCAGAGCGACGCCATGGCGGCGAGCCTCGCGCCGGTCGAGCGGGCCGCGGCGCTGTATGCCGCGGCGACGCGCGGCGGTCATCCGGCGAAGAGCACCGGGTAACGGCCGAAGTACGGCCGGGTGGTCGACTCGTCCATCACGGGCGGGTTGTCGGGATCGCGGCGGGCACCGTGGTCGAACAGCATCTGCACGGCCTGCGGCACCAGACCGAAGAGGTGGTCGTCGGACGATGCGTCGGGATCGAACACCAATCCGGCTGCCAGGTCTTGCCCGATGCAGGCATGCATGCCCGACCCGAACGAGAGCCCGTAGCCGGGCACGCCCTCGGCGGTGACGCGGCGCGGGTCGAACGCCTCGGCGTCGTCGCCGAACACGGTGCGGTCGCGGTTCACCGACAGCAGATCGATGACCACCTTCGAACCGGCGGGGATGAGGCGACCGCTCTTCAGTTCGATGTCGGTGAGCGCCCACCGCATGGCCACCGGGCTCGACGGCTGCAGCCGGATGGTCTCGTGGGTGCACCGCTGCACGAACATGCGGTCGGTGCGCACCGCGTCGATGTCGTCGGGGTGCGCCTCGAGCCAGGTGAAGATGTTGTGGCTCACCCGCGTGAACGCGGTGGCCGAGGTGTGGGCACCGGCCAGCAGGTAGAACGCCACCTCGCGCAAGATGACCTCGTGCGGCAGGTCGAGCTGGTCCTGGTTGTCGAGCAGGATCGACAACACGTCCTTCGGCAGCGGCTCGCCGGCAGCCTTCAGGGCCTGACGGCGGGCGATCGACGGGGCGACGAACTCGGCGTCGAACGCGGCCACCTTGGCCGCCACCTCGGCGCGCTTCGCGTCCTTGTCGCCGGTGTAGTGCGCCAGCGTGGCGCCCTCGATGAACACCTTCAGGTAGTCGTACAGCCGGAACGTCTCGTCGGGCGTGCCCAGCGGCCGGTCGACACCCGCGGTGAACGCCGCAAGGTTCATCATCAGCTGGTGACCGAGGTCGACGAGTTCGGCCTTGCCCGCCGCCGCGTGCGGGGCGAAGGTGTCGGCGATGAGCGGCGGGAACAACGAGTGCTCGTACAGCTCGAACGTCTCGCGGCGGAACAGCCGGTTCTCGAGTCGGCGACGGTCGCGGTGCGCGGTGCCGTGCAGGTTCACGAGCACATCGGCCATGATGACCTCACCGGCGTCGTACAGCGCCTGGCGCAGGTCTTTCTGGCGGTACGCCTCCTTCGCCTCCTCGTAGGTGGTGATGGTGTGGATCTGCGGTTCGTCAGCCATGTGTCCCCCCAGGACGTGTGAACGATGGGTCGCGAAATTCAGGCATTGGTGACCCCGAGGCCGAGGCCGCCGTCGATGGTGAGCACGTTGCCCGTTGCCCATTCGGCGCAGGCGAGGTACTCGACCGCTTCGGCCACCTCGGTGACGGTGCCCAGACGGCCGAGCGCATGCGCGGGCGCCAGGCCGTCGAGCCGGGCCTTGGCCTCGGCGTCGTCGAGATAGCCCGCCCGCTGGTTGATCTCGGTGAACACGCCACCGGGCCGCACGCACGACACCCGGATCTGCTGCGGGCCCAACTCGGCGGCGAGCACACCGGTGAGTGTCTCGATGGCCCCCTTCGTGGCGGCGTACGGCGACGCGCCGGGAAACGCACGCTGTGAGTGCACCGACCCGAAGAACACCACCGCACCCCGCGAGGCGCGCAGCGGTTCGAGTGCTGCCTGGGTGAGCATGATGCCGCCCACGACGTTCGAGTGGAACAGGTCGAGCAACTTGGTCTCGTCGAGCTCGGCGAGCGGGCCGCGGTACATGTTGCCCGCGTTGTTCACCAGCAGGTCGAGACCGCCTCCGTGCTCGACAGCCGCGGCCACCATGGCCCGCCGGTCGGCGTCGACCGTGACGTCGCCCACCACTGCCCGGCACGCCGGTCCGATCGACGCAGCCACCGCCTGCACCTTGTCGGCACGACGGCCGGAGATAGTGACCAGCGCGCCCCTGCTGCACAGGTGCCGGGCGATGCCCTCACCGATGCCCGAGCCACCGCCGGTGACGAGCACGCTCATACCTTCGATGTCTCTCATCGTCCTGGCCTCATCGTGTCGGGCCTCATCATGTCTCCTTCACGCACCAGCGTGCCGCAGCGCGGAGGAGCGCGGCGTGATGCGGGTCGTTGATCGACGCGGCGTCGTGGCCGAAGCCGTCGTACACCACCCTGCCGTCGCCGAACCGGTGCGCCCACACCACGGGCTGCTCGCGGTCGTCGGCCGTGCGCCGGGCCACCATCAGCACCTCGCACCCGTCGGCCAGGTCGACCTCGCCGTACACCTCGTCGACCAGGTCGAGCGTGGGCGCCAGGCCGGCGAGCACCGGATGTGCCGCGGCCTCGGCCGACACGACCCGGGCGTGCACGGGCGCGGCAGGCGGATGCGACGAGCGCTCCCAGTTCCACGCACCACCCAGCACGGTGCCCCATTCGGGCCAGTCGTCGAAGCAGATCGACGCCGTGTGGCTGCCCAGCAGTCCGCCGCCCGCCGCGACGAAGTCGGTTATGGCCGACCGGGTGGCGGCCGGGGTGCTGTAGCCCCACTCGGCGCGTAGTGCGTCGTAGCGCTCGTGGGTCATCTGCCACCACAGGGCGTTCACCACCAGCAGGCCCACCTCGTCGGACAGCGCATCGACGACGGCATCGGGGTGGTGCACGACGGTGGTGTCGAACCCAGCGCCGGCGAGCACCCCGGCGAGCGCGGCGGCCGAGGCGTGGAAGTCGTGGGCGTAGTCGGGCCCACCGCTGACCAGCAGCACAGCCGTCACCCGCGGTGCCCGACCGAGTCGACCGACGAAGGCCGGGGCAGATGGGCGATGAGCGACCCGGTGACACCGCCGTCGACGACGATGTTCTGGCCGGTGATGTAGGCCGCCGCGGGCGAGGCCAGGAACAGCACCACCTCGGCGATGTCGGTGGCGGTGCCGAGGCGGCCGAGCGGCACCTTCGACTCGCGGGCCTCGCGGGTGGCGGCATCGGCGTAGATGGGAGCCGACATGCCGGCATCGATGAGCCCGGGGGCGACGGCGTTCGCGCGGATGCCGTGGCCGCCCCACTCGATGGCCATCTGCGCAGTGACCAGCGCGAGGGCCGCCTTCGACGCACCGTACGCACCTGCGTTGGGTCCGGCGGCGACACCGTTCATCGATGTGAGGTTCACCACGGCACCAGGGCGTCCGGTGGCGATCCAGCGTCGGGCCGCGGCACGGGCGACCACGAATGCGCCGAGCAGGTTCACGTCGAGCACGGCCCGCATCGCATCGAGGGTCTGGTCGAGCAGGGGGCCGAAGCGCACGATGCCCGCGTTGTTCACCACCACGTCAGGGGTGCCGAACCGGTCGAGCACAGCGTCGACAGCGGCCTCGTCGGTGACCGAGCACACGAACGACTCGATCGGCAGGGTGCCGTCGACGTGGCCGTTGGTGCGTTCCGGCGCCATGGCCTCGACGTCGATGACACCCACCCGGTAGCCGGCGTGGGCGGCAGCCTCGGCGATGGCCGCACCGATGCCGCGGGCACCACCGGTGACCAGCATCGATCGGGCCGGCACGGTGGTGGGTCGAGCGTCCATCGACGGCATAAGGTACTCGTTCGGGAGGTAGTTGTGATAGTCCTAACGACGCATGCCGACGCCAAGGATGCGTACCGGCAGCGCGACCTGCGCCAGGCGCTCTACGACGAGGGCGAGCGACTGATGCACGGGGTGATCGTCAACCTCCACGGCCAGGCCCACCTCGACCGGCGCCGGCTCGAGAACCGCCTCTTCCGCCGCGACACGTTCACGTTCTACGAACGCGACGTCATCCCCACGATCATCCACGAGGTGATGGCCCCCGCCGTGGCCGCTGGCTCCGCCGACCTGCTGCCCCTGGCACGGCGCACCATGATGACCCTCTCGCTCGACGTGGCGGGCATCGACCGCCGCCACCGCGACGGCCCCGAGTCGCAGGCCGAGATCGACCGCCTCTACCACCTGATGGACCGCTTGGCCCGGGCCTCGACGGTGAGCCACGCCACCGGCGACAAGGCCGCCATCATCGCCGATGGCGACGCCGCGCTCGCCGAGTTCGAACGCGAGTTCTTCGCCCCGTCGCTCGCCCGTCGACGCGACCTCGTCGACCGCCACGCCAGCGGCGACCTGCCCGACGATGCACTCCCCCGCGACGTGCTCACCACCCTGTTACGCAACCAGGATCGCCTCGAACTGCCAGCCGACACGGTGCTGCGCGAGGTGGCCTACTTCCCCTGGGTGGGGTCGCACTCCACGTCGAACCAGTTCGTGCACGCGATGCACCACCTGTTCACCTGGATGGCCGAGCATCCCGACCACCCGGTTGCCCATCGCCAAGCATTGGTCGACGATGCGCTGCTGCGCCAGCGGTTCGTGCACGAGAGCCTGCGGCTGCACCCGGCCAGTCCGGTCTCGCTGCGCCACGCCCTGGCCGACGTGACCCTGCGTTCGGGCACGGAGATCCCGGCGGGTTCGATGGTGTCGATCAGCCTGCTCGACGCCAACCGCGACCCGGCGGTGTTCGGCGAGCGACCCGACGAGTTCGACCCGTTCCGCACGCTGGCCGACGGGGCTACCCCGTGGGGGCTCAGCTTCGGCCACGGCCTGCACGCCTGCCTCGGCCAGGAGCTCGCGGGCGGTGTGGAACCGGCCCCCGATGGTGCCGACGCGCTCGAACAGCATCTGCTCGGCTCGATCGCTGTGATGGCGGGCATCGTGCTGGCAGCCGGCGCCGTGCCCGACCCCGACGACCCGCCGGTGCTCGACACGAGCACCACCCGGCAGGTGTTCTCGCGCTACGCAGTGCGCTTCGGCTGATCGCCCGGGGCGGGCTCGGGGTGCTCGACCGCCCAGCGCACCGACTCGACGATCATCTGATATCCGGTGCAGCGGCACATGTTGCCCTCGATGCCCGACCGGATCTCGTCGGGCGTGGGATCGGGTTGCTCGACCAGCAGCGACGTGGCCGCCATCACCATGCCCGGCGTGCAGTATCCGCACTGCAGACCGTGGCACTGCCGGAACCCCTCCTGCACGGCGGTGAACCCGTCGTACGGGCCCGACAGCCCCTCGATGGTGGTGACCGCGCCGCCGTCGGCCTGCACGGCGAGGATGGTGCAACTCTTCACCGACTGCCCGTCGAGCAGCACGGTGCAGGCACCGCAGTTCGACGTGTCGCACCCGATGTGCGTGCCGGTGAGGCGCTCGTGCTCGCGCAGATGGTGCACCAGCAGGGTGCGCGCATCGACGCTCGCACGGCTGCGCCGGCCGTTCACGGTGAGGGCGATGTCGACGTATCGCTCGGTGGCTGACATCAGCGGACCTCCTTGATGATGCGCCAGACGGCTTCCGGCGTGACGGGCATGTCGAGGTGCTCGACACCGAACGGCGCCAGCGCGTCGACGACGGCGTTCACGACTGCGGCGGGTGCACCCACCGCACCCGACTCGCCGATGCCCTTCGCCCCGAGCGGGTTGTTGGGGCACAGCGTGGTGATACGCCCAGCCGTGTAATCGGGCAGATCGGCGGCCGTGGGCACGAGGTAGTCGAGCAGGCTGGCGGTGACCGGCTGGCCGGTGCCGGGGGTGTAGCGCACACTTTCGAACAGGGCCTGGGCGATGCCCTGCGCCACGCCGCCGTGCACCTGGCCCTCGGCCAGCAGCGGGTTGATGACCGTGCCGCAGTCGTCGACGAGCACCATGTCGACGATGCTCACCTCACCGGTGTCGCGGTCGATCTCGACCACACACCCGTAGGCGCCCGACGGGTACGAGAAGTTGGGCGACTCCTGATAAAGGTGCTCCTCCAGCGAGCCGGCCTGCAGTTCGGGCGGCAGGCGCAACGGCTGGAAACTGGCCCAGGCCACATCGCCCCAACTGACGTTCTTCCCGGGGGTGCCGCGCACGAAGAACGCGTCGTCGGCCACCTCGAGATCGTGTTCGCTCGCTTCCAACAGGTGGGCGGCGATCTTCTTCGCTCGGGCCAGCACCCGGGTGCTGGTCATCTTCACCGCCGAGCCGCTGGTGGGCACACCGCGCGATCCCATGGTGCCGATGCCCTGCAGCACGGTCGCCGTGTCGCCGAAGCGGAGATGGATGCGGTCGAATGAGATGCCCAGTTCGTCGGACGCGATCTGAGCGAAGGTGGTCTCGTGGCCCTGGCCGTGCGGCGACGAGCCGACGAACACGATGGCCGAGCCGTCGGGCTGGATGCGCACCTGCGCCGACTCCCACGAGGCGAGGTGGCCGAAACCTTCCAGCGACCCGTTGGGCCCGAAGCCGGCGATCTCGAGCCAGCACGACAGCCCGATGCCCAGCAGGGGCGCCGTCGGGTCGTTTCGACGGGCGGTCTGCTCGGCACGGCGCTCGTCGTAGCGCATCAACCGCAGACACTCGGCCAGCGCAGCCGGGAAGTCGCCCGAGTCGTACACGACCGGCTCGTTGTGGGTCTCGTACGGGAACGCACTGGGCTGGATGAAGTTGCGGCGGCGCACCTCGGCCGGGTCGAGGCCGGTGCGCTGGGCCACGAGGTCGACGATTCGCTCGATCGAGAACGCCGCCTCGGGCCGGCCGGCGCCGCGGTATGCCGCCACCGGTGTGGTGTTGGTGACCACGGTGCGGAACGACGTGCTGACCTTCGGGATCTTGTAGCAGCCGGCCGCCATCCAGCTGGTGAGCACGGCGAGGCCGAGACCGGTGGGGTCGGGGTAGGCGCCCAGGTTCTGGCTGATGACGAATCGCAGCGCCTTGATGGTGCCGTCGCGGTCGAAGCCGACGTCGAGGTCGTGCACCTGGTCGCGGCCGTGGGCCATCTGCACCATCGCCTCGCTTCGGGTCTGGCTGAACTTCACCGGACGGCGCAACAGCCTCGACAGCACGGGCATGAGGAAGAGTTCGGGGTACCAGACGATCTTCGAGCCGAAGCCGCCGCCCACATCGGGTGCGATGACCCGGCACTGCGACTGGGCGATGTCGAGCCACGAGGCAAGGTAGTTGCGCAGGTGGTGCGGGGCCTGGACGGTGGCCCACATCGTGAGGCCGTCGGGCTTCCAGTCGGCGAGGCACGCCATTGCCTCGATGGGCACCGCGGCACACCGCTGGTTCACGATGCGCAGGTGCGCCCGCTGGTCGGCACGCTCGAGATCGCGTTCGAGGTCGTCGAGCATCGGCACGATGGTGATGACGTTCGAGCCACGGCGGGGGAACAACAGCTCGGCACCGTCGGCAGCGGCCTCGGCGATGGTGGTGTGCACGGGCAACGACTCGTAGCCGATGTCGACCGCCGCAGCCGCGTCGGCAGCGAGATAGCGGTCTTCAGCGACGACAACGGCAACGGGCTCGCCGACGAAACGCACGATGTTGCGCGCCAGCGCCGGCCGCTCGAGGCCGTCGAGGCCACCGGGCAGGTCGGGGTAGTCGACGAAGTCGGCGGCGGTCCACACCCCGAGCACGCCCTCCATCTTCAGTGCAGCACGCACGTCGATGTGGGTGATGCGGGCGTGCGCCTCGCTCGACCCGACGAACATGGCGAAGGCACAGCGCGCCGGCGACAGGTCGTCGACGAACGTGCCGGTGCCCGACAACAGGCGGGGATCCTCTTTGCGCAGGACCCGTGCTCCGACAAGGCTCATTGAACCGTTCCTCCGCTCATGGCTTGATGTGGTGCCCTTCTTTGTCTTCGGGGTCGAACCACCACTGATCGGCGTTCTGCTTGCTCTGTTCGGTGCGTGGCACACCCCAGCGCAGCAGACGGCCGAGGAAGTAGTCGGGGCCGCTCTCTTCGCGACGCCACCAGCGGCGCTGGCCGCCGTGCACGCGCTTGCGGAACGTCGAGAACCCGACGGCCACGATGAGGGCGATACCGAAGAACAGGCTCTCGATCCACGTGGTACCCACGCCCGCCAACTGCAGACCCTTCACACCCGACTGCAGCACGAACACGGCCAGCAGCGCACCCCACACGTTGAAGCGCCGCTTGAACTGGGTGGCGCCCAGGAACGCAGCGGCAAAGGCCGGCAACAGGTAGGGCGTGCCCGAGCCGGCCTGGGCCGAACCGAATTGGGCGGCCAGCAGCACGCCGCCGAGTGCGGAGAACACCGCCGAGGCGACGAGCGATCCCCACACGTAACGGTCGGTCTGCACACCGGCCAGGCGGGCCGCTTCGCGTGCGCCACCGGTGGCGAACAGGTATCGACCGGCTGCCGTGTGCTCGAGCACGAACCACAGGCCGAACGCGACGATGAGCGCGAAGAGCACGGTCTTGTTCAACCCGAAGGCGAACTCGGTGGCCAGGTTCTTAAAGCTGTCGGGGAAGCCGAGGATGGAGCGGTTGTTCGAACGCCACACCGAGTAGGCGGTGAGGATGGAACTCACGCCGAGCGTGGCGATGAACGAGTCGATCTTGATCTTCACCACCAGGAAGCCGTTGAGGTTGCCCACCACCAGACCCACCAGCAGCGCCGCGGCGATGGAGGCGGGCACCGACCATTGGGCTTCGATCATCGCCCAGCCGGCAGTGACCGACGCCGCCGAGATGGTGGCGCCGATCGACAGGTCGAACACACCCGCCGACAGCGGCACGAGCAGGCCGAGCGCGATGACCATCAAGATGGCGTTCGAGTTCAGCACCGAACGGTGGGTGAGCCACATCGTCCAGGTGTCGGGGATCCACAGGGTGAACACCACCCAGATGAGGGCGTAGAGGTACACCACGCCGATGTTGCGCGGGTGCAACTTCTTCCACTTGAAGGGCGAACGGCGGGTGTCGAAGCGGCTGTCGATCGTCTTGCTGCGCTCGATGCGTTCGTTCACCACCCGGTGGCGCCGGGTGATCTTGTTCTTCTTCAGCGTCGGCCGCCGGACCACGTCGCCGGTGCGTTCGTCGATCTGCATGACGGATCAGCTCTTCTTTCGCAGTCGGACGAGCGTACGCCTGACCCACGCGCTCAGGCGGCCGCCCACGACGGGGGCCGGCGGTACGTCCACCGCCGGCGGCGGTGGCGGTGCGACGGCATCGGGCTCGATGTCGGCGTCGTCGCGGATCACTTTCATGAGCACCGGTTCGCGCGACACCTTGAGGTGCTTGCGATCGGAGGTGGCGCCCAGGGTTTCGGCGACGAGTCGCTCCTCGGTGAGGTTGGGGCCCGACAGTTCGGCACTCAGCATGCCGGCGCGCAGCACGAGCACCCGGTCGCAGAGGTGCACGAGTTCCTCGGCGTCGGACGAGGCGATGAGCACGGCCATCCCGTCGGCCGCGGCATCGACGATGTGCCGATAGATCGATGCCTTCGCGCCCACGTCGACACCCTGGGTGGGCTCGTCGAGCAGCAGCACCTTCGGCTCGGTGCGCAGCCAACGGGCGAGCACGGCCTTTTGCTGGTTGCCGCCCGAGAACTTGCCCATCCGGCGGCCCAAGAGCGGCGGTTGCACATCGAGTCGTTCCACCCACTCGGCCACATCAGCCCGGACGGCCTGGTGATGCAGACGGAACCGGCCCTGGAACGGGCCCAGACGCGGCAGCGGCACATGTTCGACGAGACGGTCCTCGGGGTCGAGCGCCAGGCCCTTGCGGTCGGCCGGAACCAGCGCCACACCCGCACGGAGTGCGTCGCGCGGCGTGGCGAACACCTTGGTCTTGTCGACCAGCACCTTGCCCGCGAAACGCGGCGTCACACCGGCGAGCGCGCCGGCGATCTCGTCGCGACCCGAGCCCACCAGGCCGGCCACACCCACCACTTCGCCGGCGTGCACCTTCAGGTTCACCCCGCGCAGCGTGATGCCGAACACCATCTCGGCCTCGAGCACCGGGCGCCCGGTGGGCGGGGTGACCACGCTCGGGTACAGGTCGCTCATCGAGCGCCCGACGATGAGATCGACGAGTGCCCGCTCGTTCAGATCGCGAGTGGGAACACCTTCGGCAACGACCTTGCCGTCGCGCAGCACCGTCACCCGGTCGGCCAGGTCGAGCACCTCGTCGAGCATGTGGCTGACGAACAGCACACCCGCCCCGAGACCGGCCACACGGCGCACCTCGCGGAACAGGGCGTCGACCTCGCGGCGGTTCAGCGACGCGGTGGGCTCGTCGAGCACCAGCAGACCGGCCTGCTCGGCGTCCCAGTCCTGCAGGGCGCGCACGATTGCGATGGCCGCCCGTTCGGCGGCGGTGAGTCCGCCCACCGGTTGGCGCACGTCGGGGGCGAGCCCGAAACGGAGCAGCAGCTCTTGGGCGCGGGCTGCCTCGGAGCGCCATTTGATGCGCCCACCCACGCCGGTGATGTAGCCGCGGCCGAGGCCGAGGTTCTCGATGGCCGACAGGGCGGGCACCAGGCCGAGGTCTTGGTGCACGATGCGGATGCGCTGGCGGTCGTCGTGACCGAGGTGCCACAGGTCGACGGGGCGGCCGTCGAACTGGACCGCAGCGCCGTGGTCGGCCTGGACGTACCCGCCGAGCAGCTTGATGAGCGTCGACTTCCCCGAGCCGTTCTGGCCCACGAGGGCATGCACCTCGCCGGGGCGCACCTCGAGGCGGGCAGCGTCGAGCGCGACCTGCCCCGGGTAGGTCTTCGACAACGAGTCGATGCGAAGAACAGCGGTGGGGTCGGTGCGTGCACCGACCCCACCTACCTGTTCATCGATCAGCGCCGACACGGGCCCGACGAGGTAGCCACGTGCCGGCTGAACGAGATCAGACGCCCCACAGCGCCTTGAACTGGTCCTGGAAGCCCTCGACGCCGATCCAGAGCGCCGACGGATCGGCGATCGAACCCTTCTCGAGGATCTGCAGCGGCAGGCCGCCCGACAAGATGTCGGGGTAGCCGTCGACCACGGCGTTGGCCGGGGTGTCGGCGCGGCCGGGGCCTTCACCGGCGAGCACGCGGGCAGCGGCGTCGATGGCCCGCCAGCCGAGCAGCTCGGAGGCGAGGGCCACTTCGGCCACCTGGTGCTTGTCGCTGGCGATGAAGCCGAAGTTCAGCGGGCCACCGGCCTGCGACACGGCCTTGGCCTGGTTCACCAGACCGGCAGCGTCGAGGGCTTCGGGCACACCGAACAGCATGCCACCGAAGGCGTAGACGATCGTGTCGAGATCGGGGTTGGCCTGCAGGGCCGAGGTGATCTGGCCGGGCAGGTTGGTGCCGATGTCGGTGACCGCGACTTCGCTGACTTCCACCGTACAGGTGGGGCAGGCCGTGGCGATCTCGTCGGTGAAGCCCTGCTGCACGATCGACAGCACCGGGAAGGTGGGCAGGCCGACGAAGTGGATGTTGCCGGTGACGGTGGTGGCGGCCGCGTAGTCGGCCATCAGCACGCCGTAGAAGTAGTAGTCGTCCTGGGTGAGCAGGTTGGCGGCGATGCCCTCGCCCGGCTCGTAGCCCTCGGGCAGCGACCAGGCGATGACCGGGGTGCCGCTGTCTTTCAGCGTGGCCAACTGCGAGGCGAACCACTCACGCGGGTTACCGCTGGTGAGGATGACATCGGCACCCGCGGCGATGGCGGCGTCGAAGGCCGACGCAACGGTGTCGGGCGTGTCCTGGTGCGACGCGGTCTCGTAGGTCCACCCTGCGGCTGCAGAAGCGGCCTCGATGCCGACGGCGATCTCGGCGCAGACGGCGACGCCGCACTGCACGTAGAACACTTTCTTGCCGGCCTCGACGGCCACCGGGGTGCTGAACGGCAACTCGGTGACGGGCTGGCGGAAGGCATCGACGCGAGCAAGCGCGTCGGCGCTGGCGAGGCCCTCGGCCGGTGCGGCCGTGGTCTCGGCGGCGGGTGCCGTGGTCTCCGCTGCAGGAGCGGTGGTCTCGGCGGCGGCGGTGGTC
>JBIKLX010000181.1:0-6310 GCA_044359565.1 Ilumatobacteraceae bacterium | reverse complement strand
CGAGTTGGCCGACGCGGCCGAGGTGATCAGCGCCCGGATCGAACGGATCGGCGCCGATCAGTGGGGTCGCACCGGCCTGCGCTCCGATGGTGCTGAGTTCACGGTCGAGAGCCTCGTCCGTTACTTCATCCACGATCCGCTGCACCATCTCGACGACGTACGCCGTGGCAACGAGATGATGGCCGACGGGTCACTCGACTGAGGTCTGGCCGGGGTCGTCCTCAGTAGGCTCGGGCCGCGTGACCGAGGAACTGCGCGGCTTCTGCCGCTTCTGCATCGCGCTGTGCGGCATCCGGGTCACCACCGACGGCGACCGCGTCGTGGCGGTGAAGGGCGATCCGCAGCACCCGGCCTCGCGGGGCTACACGTGCACCAAGGGCCGCTCGCTCGGCCGCTGGCACCATCACCCCGATCGCATCCTCCGGCCGCGCCGCCGGGACGGTTCGGCATGGACCGACGTGTCGTGGGCTGATGCGTTGGCCGACGCCACGAACACGATCCGCCACAGCATCGCCGTGCACGGAGCTGACTCGGTGGGGGTGTACATCGGTACGGCGGCCTCGCTCGACGGCGCAGGGAAGTGGGCGGCCGAGCGGTTCACGACGGCGCTCGGATCGCGATCGCGCTACTCGGCGATGAGCATCGACACGCCGTGCAAGCCGCTGGTGTCGCTGCTGATGTCGGGGTTCGCCGGCCTCGTGCCCGTCATCGACGACCGCCGCTGCACGCTGTCGGTGTTCATCGGCTCGAACCCGGTGGTCAGCCACGGGCACCTCAACGGCTTCCCCGACCCCGTCGTGCGGTTGCGCGAGATGTCGACGGCACCCCGCGAGTTGTGGGTGATCGACACCCGGGTCACCGAGTCGAGCCGCCTCGCCACCCGGTCGCTCATGCCTCGTCCGGGCACCGACTTCGCCATCCTGGCGTTCCTGATCCGTGAGTTGCTGCGTGAGGGTGGATGCGATTGCAACTACCTGGTCGACCACGTGCACGACGACGATCTGCACATGCTCAGCGAGTTGGTGGAGGAGTGGACCGTCGAGCAGGCCGCTGCCGTCACCGGCTGCGCGGCCACCGACCTGGCCGACCTGCTGGCGGCCGTGCGGCGCCACGGCCGGGTCTCGGTGCAGACCGGCACGGGCACCACCATGTCGGCGGTGGCCAACATCACCGAGTGGCTGGTGTGGGTGCTGCACATCGTCACCGGCTCGTACGACGCGCCGGGCGGGATGTGGTTCCACCCCGGCTTCTTCCGCCAGGTGCACACCGACATCCAGGCCGACCCCCAGGTTCCGACGCCCCGACCCGGGCCGCGCAGTCGGCCCGACGTGCGGGTGTGGGGTGACGAGTACCCGTGCTCGGTGCTGGCCGACGAGGTGGAGGCCGGGAACCTGCGGGTGCTGGTGGTGTTCGGCGGCAACCCGATGACTGCGTTCCCGAACACCGACCGCACTCGCCGCGCCCTGGAAGCGCTCGACGCGCTGATCGTGCTCGACGTGATCGACAACGAGACCACCGCGGTGGCCACGCACGTGCTGCCCACGAAGGGTCAACTCGAACGGGCCGACCTGCCGTACTACTACGACCAGTTCAACCTCGACGCCTCGACGCAGTACTCGCCCGCCTTCGTGCCGCCGATGGGCGAGGCCCGCAGCACGTGGCGCATCGCGGCGCATCTGGCCGAGGGTGTGGGCGCATCGATCCTGTCCGCGCCGCTGTCTACCGACTCGTCCGACGACGACGTGCTGGCCATGCTCGCCGGCCGTGCCGCCGCACCGTTCGACGACATCCGGCGCGACGGCTACGTGACGTCGTCGCCCGTCTTCGGCTGGGTGCACGAGCGGGTGCTGCCCGGTGGCCGATGGCGGCTCGCGCCCGCCGAGTTCGTCGAGCAGTTGCAGCGCTGGGCGCAGTTGGTGCCACCGCCGGGGCTGCTGGTGACGAGCCGCCGTCAGCTCGGCCGACTCAATTCGCAGCACCCACCGCCCGCCGGTCATTCGTCGGATGTTCCGGGGGCAGTCGTCCATCCCGCTGTCGGCGAACGCCACGGCCTCGCCGCAGGCGACCTGATCGCGGTGTCGAGTCCGTACGGCGAGATGCACACGACGGTCGCGTTCAACGCCGCCGTGCACCCCGACAGCGTGTCGCTGCCGCACGGCTGGTTCGAGGCGAATGTCTCGCTGCTCACCTCCGAGCACGAGGTCGACGACCTCACCGGCATGGTGCTGCAGACAGCGGTGCCCGTGACGCTGCGGCTGTTACGTTCGCCCGGATGAGTGCAGACACGACTGAATCAACGCCCACTGTCGGGATGATCGGCCTCGGCAACCTGGGCAACCCGATGTCGCTCAGCCTGCTCGACGCCGGCTACCGCCTGGTGGTGCACAGCCTGTCGAAGGCCGAGGCCGACAACCTGTTGGCACGCGGTGCGGTATGGGCCGACAGCGTCGCCGAGGTGGGCGCGCAGAGCGATGTACTCATCACCGTTCTGCCCGGCCCGCCGCAGGTGCGCGAGATCATGATCGGAGTCAACGGTGCGCTTCAGCACATGCGCCCTGGCAGCACGTTCATCGACATGAGTACCTCGTCGGTGGAGGTGGCGCACGAGGTGCAGGCCCTGGCCGAGCCCCGTGGGGTGGCCGTGATGGAGGCGCCGGTGTCGTTCCTCGCCAAGGCCCCCATCGGTGCGTCGCGTACGTCAGCGTCGTTGCAGATCTTCGTGGGTGGAAGCCGCGAGCTGTACGACCGGTACGTGCCGCTGTTGCGTGCGCTCGGCGGGCGCCCCGACCAGATCTACTACGCGGGCCCCAACGGTTCGGGGCACGCCATCAAGGTGTTGTTGAACCTGCTGTGGTTCATGTACGCCACCGGCACCTCCGAGGTGTTGGCGATGGGTTCGAAGCTCGGCCTCGACCTGCGCGTGGTGCAACAGGCGCTGTGCGCTTCGCCGTCGCAGTCGAACTTCCTCGAGTTCGACATCAACGGTGTGTTCGAGGCCGGCGACTACGACGAGGGCTTCACCCTCGACCTCGTCTGCAAGGACATCCAGCTCGGCGTCGCGCTCGGTGCCGCCACCGGTATCGACGCCCCGGTCGCCCGCCTGGTCGACCAGATCCATCAGCGTGCCCTGCAGACCTACGGCCCCAAGTCGGGCGAGATGTCGGTCGTGAAGTTGTACGAAGACGCTGCCGGCGGCCCGTGGCGGTTCCCCGCCCTGTAGGCGAGGTGCTATTGCCCGACGGTGCCGATGTCGGGGATGTCGCGGGCTTCCCAGACCCCAAAGGTCTGCCCATCGGTGGACACCCACTCTTTGCGACCGTTGCAGGATCGCCCCACGACAACTGCGCCGGCCGTTGATGGCGATGAGAACACGTGATCCCGACTGATCAGACCGACCCCGTTCTGGATGGTGATCACACCGTCGGCGACGAGTCGTGCGTGCTGTTCTCGATAAGCGGCGTACGACTTCCTGGTGCTCTCTGCACCGCCCGTCCGACTCCACTCCGCTACCACGGTCGAGCCGGCAAGCACCGTGAACTCGCCGTCGATCTGCTGGGCCCTGGCGCTCACGCCCGACTTGGCGTCACGCAGGGTGAAGGTGGGTGAGCTTGTCGCGGCCTGGCCCTGGGCATTCGGGGTGGCGGCTGGACGCACCCGGATCGCATTGACGCCGAGAACAGGCAGCACGATGTGCAACTGAGCGAGGAACTCGTCCATGTCCGAACGATCTGCCTCCGGGAGTTGGGGCGGTGAGGGAGTGTTCCCATTCTCGAGCGTGACGCGACCGGCCTGCTTGGCAAGCTCGATCAATTTTGCTTCGAGATATCGGCCGTGTGACTTGGTCAGGTTCGCGTCCTTCGAGGTGATGATGACGACACGATCCCAGAACTCCTTGCCGCTGAGGTGCTGCCTGAGACGATCCGCCACGATGTCCGCTTCGCCTACGTAGCAGCGTGTCTCGCCAAGTACCTCGTCGTCATCACCCAACAGCATGTAGACGCCGGTGCGCCGTGCCTCATCTCTCTGAATGAGGGCGCCGATACCCGAGCGTGGACTGGTGAGCACGTGACCGGTCCAGTTGGTGATTTCAGCCGTGGTCAGTCCGCCCGGCGTGCCGTCGACGAGAAACAATCGGATCTGTTTGCCGGTCATCATGTAAGTATCTCGCGTGCTGACACCGAACTGGGGATCCCAGTGCCGCACTGGAGCCCCGCCCGACCGGCTACGCAGGCGGCCCGGTCAGCATGGAGTGAGGCCATCGATCGGTGCGAGGCTCGGCCTGGATTGCATCGGACCCTTGGCAAAGAAGGGTCCTTCCAGTGAGTGACGACGCAGGCCTTTGCCTGCGTGTCGGCCCTGGTCCTTCGCACGCCGGGCCGGCCTGCCCAGCGACTGGCACGGCTCAGTTCGCGACGATGAGCCAGGTGTCGGGGTCGACCAGACGGCCCGTGTGCACGTCGATGCGGAGCTGCTCGCCCTTGGAGAACTCGCGGTCGAGGCGATACAGGCGGTTGCCCCAGCTGGTGACGGGGCCGAGCGGCGAGGTGGACAGCACGGTGTCGTCGTCGAACACGGCCTCGAACCAGATGCACGTGCCGTCGACGATCATGTCGGCCGACGCGGTGCGCTCGACGACGAAATCGGTTGGCAGCGCATCGGCACCCGCCAGCGTGTCGAGGTCGAACTCGAGGATCGGGGTCGGCGTACCGAACGTGGCCGCCACGGAACCGGGACGCAGCCAGGTCTGCTCGTTGCGCCCGGTGTTGTATCGGTCGGCGAGGGGTGACTGGCGCATCGGGCCGAGATCGATGCCGTCGGGGAGCTCGATGTTCCAGAAGCGGCGGACACGCATCGACTCGTGCAGGGTGACGGGCTCGACGAAGAGGCGGAACTTCGCCGGCAGGATGCGACCGTGCGGCCGCAGGAACCGGTCGCGCACGTCGAGCAGGTTCTCGAGCATGTTCTCGTTGAACAGTTCGTCGCCCATCTGCTCGTGGAGGACGACATCGACTTGCTCCGGCGGGGTGAACTCGCGGCTGTTGGCCTGCACGAACTCGATGTTGGTGAAGCCGTTGTGGCGGCCGATCTCGCGAGCGATGTCGATGAAGTCGGAGTGCTCGACGGCGTACACCTTCTTCGCGCCGGCGCGGCTGGCCATGAAGGCGAGCAGGCCGGTGCCGGTGCCGAGGTCGACCACGACATCGCCCGGCCGCACGTTGCGCCGGATGCCCCGGTGATACGCCTGCACCCGGACGGAATCGCTGAGCATCTCCTCGTGCTCGGCCAGGCCGGCGAAGTTGGTCTCGTTCATCAGGTCGTAGACGACGCTCATCAGCCGATCGCTCGACGCCACCCGAGCCGCAGCGAACCCCAACGCTGATCGGAGCGCCTTGTTCGCGGCCTGGCCCACACGAGTGCTCATCGGAGTGAGGCTACGGGGAGCGGCGCGGTCGTGCCCCGGTACCCGTGCGAACCGAGTACGACGATCCGGTCACCGCCGATCTGCGCCGATCAGCTGATGCGGGTGACTCCGTCGGCGATGGCGGCGGCCGACACGGCCGGGGCCACGCGCTGGACGATCGAGCGGTCGAACACCGACGGCACGACGAAGGTGGGCGACAGTTCGGCATCAGTGACCGACTCGGCGATCGCGATGGCGGCGGCGAGCTTCATGTTCTCGGTGATGTCGGTGGCGTTCACATCGAGCGCGCCGCGGAACAGGCCCGGGAAGGCGAGCACGTTGTTGATCTGGTTCGGATAGTCGCTGCGGCCGGTGGCCATGACGGCGGCGAGGCCGTCGGCCTGCTCGGGCCGGATCTCGGGGTTGGGGTTCGCCATGGCGAACACGATCGGGTCCTTGGCCATGTTGCGCAGGTCGGCGGCGGTGATGAGGCCGGGCCCGCTGACACCCACGAACACGTCGGCACCGTGCATCACGTCGCTGATCGAGCCCATCTTGCGCGACGGGTTGGTGTTCTCGGCGAACCACTGCTTGGCGGCGTTGAGGTCGCTGCGACCGGCGTAGATGGCGCCGGTGCGGTCGCAGCCGACGATCTCGCCGACGCCGGCGTTGATGAGGATCTTGCCGATCGCGACGCCGGCCGCGCCCATGCCGGCGATGACGACCGACAGGTCCTCCATCTTCTTGCCGGTGATCTTCAGCGAGTTCCACAGTGCCGCCAGCGTGACGACCGCGGTGCCGTGCTGGTCGTCGTGGAAGACGGGGATGTCGAGGCTGGCCTTCAGCCGCTCCTCGATCTCGAAGCACTCGGGCGCCTTGATGTCTTCGAGGTTGATGCCGCCGAAGGTG
>JBIKLX010000180.1:0-6351 GCA_044359565.1 Ilumatobacteraceae bacterium | reverse complement strand
GTGACACAGACCGACCGTTCGGTCGGTGACACGACACAGAGCGGAGGCGCGAGGCGCCAGGCGCGAGGAGTGAGGAGCTCAGCCGGTCGCTGCCCAGGTGAACTGGTGCGCGCCCGCGCCGGCCTCGTGGTGCTGGCCGTCGGGGAGCACGATGTCGGCGGTGGTGCCGTCGGGGATGGTTGCGTCGAGCGTGCCGTGGCCGTCGGCGATGCGCCAGGCAACCTCGATGCGGCCGTGTGGCGCGTCGTGGTGGGTGCGGGCGTGGGTGATGCCGTGCCCCGGCCGCGGGGCGATGCGCACCCAGCGGTACGCGGGCTCCACCAACTGCAGGCCCGCCACGTAGCGGTGCAGGAACGAGATGACGGCGCCCTTGCTGTAGTGGTTCAGCGAGTGCTTCGCCGAGCCGTCGGGCCGGGTGCCGTCCCAGTCCTCCCAGATGGTGGTGGCGCCTCGGTCGATCATGGCCATCCACGACGGCTCGGTGGGCTGGAACAACAGCTCGTACGCCACGTCGAGATGACCGTGGTCGGCCAGCGCGGGCAGCAGGAACGGCGTGGCGAGGAACCCGGTGCCGAGGTGGCCGTCGGCAGCACGGACGAGTTCGACGAGTTGGTCGGCAGTGGCGGCGCGCAACTTGTCGGGCACCAACCCGAAGGCCAACGCCCGCACGAGATCGGCCTGGCGTTCCGAGGCGACGCACCCGTCGACCACGAACTCGGTGCGCCAGGCAGCGAGCACGTTCGCGGCCAGGTCGCCGTAGTGCTGGGCGGTGGCCCGGTCGTCGATCAATCCAGCCAACTGCGACAGCTCGCTGGCTGAGCGGTACAGGTAGGCGGTGGCCACGATGCCGTGGTCTTCGCGGCGCAGACGACGCACGATGGTCTCCATCTCGTCGCCCGGCACCAGCCACTCGCCGAAGTGCCAGCCGCTGTCCCACAGATACCGCTCGTGCGGCTGCGGGTCGGCCGAACGTTCCACACGCGACGGGTGCCGGCCCTCGGCCGCAGCCCCGGCTGCGAAGTCGACCCAGCGGCGCATCGCGTCGAGTTGTTCGGCGACGAAGTCGGTGCGGCCGGTGGCTCGGTACAGCTCCCACGGCACGTGCACGACCGCGTCGCCCCAGCCCGACGACCCATGCATGTTCCGCCACACCGGCGCGTCGGGGCTGGGGTCGGGCACGATGCTGGTGACCCGGCCGTCGGGCAGTTGGTCGGCAGCGAGATCGCGCAACCAGCCCACCGAGAAGTCGGTCACGTCGAACAGATAGGCCGCGGTGTCGAGGTAGATCTGCCAGTCGCCCACCCACCCCGACCGCTCACGCGTGGGGCAGTCGGTGGGCAGCCCGCACGCATTGCCACGGAAGCTCCACACAGCGGCGTCGTGGAGCCGGTTGACGCGCTCGTCGGAGCAGTCGAACGAGCCGAGGGTGTCGAAGTCGTTGTGCACCACGATGCTCGTCACCGTCGCTGGGTCGAGGCTGCCGGGCAGGCCGTCGATGCGCACGTAGCGGAAGCCCTTCGTGCTGTGGCGCGGCTCGAACACCGAGCCGTCGCCGGCCGACACCACCGTGTCGGTCTGGAACGGCACGTCGCGCTGTTCGGCGAAGGCGCCGTGCTCGATGTTGGCGAGTGTCACGTCGCCATCGGCATCGAGGGCTTCGCCGTGGGCGATGGTGAGCACCGTGCCCGCCGGCCCGAGGGTGCCGAGCCTGATCCAGCCGTTGCTGTTCTGCCCGAAGTCGACGATGTGGCGCCCGGGTGCGATCTCGGTGACCGACACCGCGGCCAGTTCCTGCACGCGGCGGATCTGCGGACCGATCGGCGCGCACAACTCGGTGTATCCGTGGTGGGCCACAGCCGCTCGGTCCCAGCCGCTGCGGTCGGTGCCGGCGCTCGCCCAACCCTGCACACGGCGGCGCAGATCGTGCACCTCTCCGGCGATGAGGTCGGCGGCCTGCACATGGCTGCGGGTCGATTGCCAGGAACCGTCGGTGCCCACGATCATGCGCTCGCCCGAGGCGAGCTCGATGTGCAGCTCGGCGAGGAAGGCAGTGGTGCTGCCGTAGGCATCGATCTCGCGGATCACCCCGTGCTGGCCGCGCCACCACCCGTCGCTCAGCAGCGCGCCGATCGCGTTGGCGCCGTCAACGACGAGACCGGTCACGTCGAACGCGTGCACCTGCACTCGGGAGCGGTAGGCCGTGAAGCCCGGAGCCAGCTCGATGTCGCCGACACGCTCGCCGTTGATGAACGCCTCGTACACCCCGTGGGCAGTGGCGTACAGGGTCGCCCTCGTGACGGCCCTGCTGATCGTGAATTCGGTAGCAAGGTGATACGCCGGCCGGTGCGCTGTGGGGCCGTCGGGTGGTTCGACCGGCTCGATCCAGGTGGCCGACCACTCGTCGAGCGGCGCATCAGCACGGGGTTGCGAAATCGATGCCATGCACAAGTGTCGCTCACCACCGGCCCTGGCCCTGACTCGGCGCGTGACGACGACCGCGGGTCAGAGGTCGATGCTGATGGTGGCGGCGTCGGGGTCGGTGGCGAAGCGGCCGGTGCGGATGCGGTGGGTGCCTGTCGGTGCTCGCCAGCTCCGCTGATCGCTGTCGCGCGTGGCGAGTCGGTGGAGGGGGACGACGATTTCGAATGGCGCCACCGCCCCGGCCGCGACGTCGACCCGCGCGAACCCGACCAGCCGGGCGGGTGCATCGGCATCGGGGAGTTCGGCGTACACCTGGACGACATCGGCGCCGTCGCGGTCGCCGGTGTTGTGCACCGTGCCGCTCACGACGATGCCCGAGCCATCGGCGCTCGACTGGACATCTCCGATGGCGAACGTCGTGTACGACAGGCCGAAACCGAACGGATAGGCGGGGGCGATGCCGTGGCGGGCAGCGCGCCACCAGCCGTGCCAGCGGTCGTAGGTGAACGTCGTTGCATCGCGGTCGAACACCGGCAGATCGGCTTCGTCGACAGGGACCGTGAAGGGCAGCCGCGCCGACGGATTGACGGTGCCGATGACGACATCGGCGAGGCCCGGACCGGCCTCGGACCCGCCGTACCAGGCTTGGACGATGGCGGGTACGTGATCGGACCACTCGGACACGAGCACTGCGCTGCCGGCCTGGATGACCACGACGGTGCGGGCATTGGCGGCGGCAACGGTACGGATGAGTTCGACATCGTCGGGCAGCAGGCGCAGCGAGTTGCGGTCGCCGCCACGGCTGAACATGCGCGGCCGATTCTTCATGCGCTCGGGAAGGGTGAAGGTCGGCAGGCCTTCGAGCTGGCCTCGGTACCGGTCGACCACATCGGCCTCGTCGCCCGGAGGGAACAGCGCCCTCAGTGCCGGATCGGTCTCGCCGATGTACTCGCCCTCGTCGACGTACGTGTAGCCGACCACCACCACAGCAGTGTCGGCCGAACCGGCCACGCCGGCAGCCCGGGCGAGGTCGGATCCGTCGTCGTGCACCACATCGGCGATCGCGCCGCGGAGGCCTTCGAGCACGGTGTGGCACGACAGGTCCCACACATCGCTGGATCCGCCGTCGCCGATGTTGACCGTGTCGGCGAGCCGGCCGAACACGGCGACACGCTGAGCGGGGTCGAGTGGGAGCACCGGCACGCCATCCACCGGTTCGTTGCGCAGCAGCAGAGTGGCGCGGGCGGCGGTTTCGCGCGCGAGGGCACGGTGTCGGGGCGAGCCGAGGACGTCGAGTGAGGGAGATGGTGTCGAGAGCACCGCGTCGAAGCGCAGCAGTGTGGCAACCACGCGCTCGACGCAACGGTCGACATCGTCCCATGTGACCTCACCGCGTTCGATCGCCGCCGGCAGGTGCTGTTGGCGGATCATGCGATAGGGCATCTCGATGTCGAGGCCCGCGGTGACCGATCGGCCGGCATCGCGAAGGCCGAGGATCCAGTCGCTGATGACGAAGCCGGCAAAGCCCCATTCGCCGCGGAGCACGTCGGTGAGCAGGTCGCGGCTCTCGCCACACCACTCGCCGTTGACGCTGTTGTACGCCGACATCACCGACGCCACACCTTCGTCGACGACACGCCGGAAGTGCGGGAGGAACACCTCGTGCAACGCCACGTCGTCGACCTCGATGTCGACACTGAACCGAGCGTTCTCCATCGAGTTGCAGGCGAAGTGCTTCATGCAGGCCATCACGTGGCGCTGCAGGCCGCGGGTCAGCGCGGCGCCCAGTTCGCCGACATGGTGCGGGTCTTCGCCGTAGGTCTCCTGCGCGCGGCCCCACGCCGGGTGACGGAGCAGGTTGATGCACACCGCGCCGGCGAGGTTGGCGCCGATCGCGCGGAGTTCCTGGCCGATCGCGTCGCCGATGCGTTCCTCGAGATCGACATCCCAGGTGGCACCCCGGGCCATGCTGACCGGAAACGCAGTCGCATTCCCGACCACTGCGCCACGCGGGCCGTCGGAGAAGCGGATGCCAGGGAAGCCGACGCGGTCGACCTCGGCGCCGGTGAAGACCGCCTTGTGATAGCCGGCATCGGTGAGGAACTTGAGGCCGGCCCAGGTGGGCGCGTCGCCGTCGAGGCACCACAACCGCTCGTGCTCGGTGAGGCTGGCGACGAGCGCCCTCGCGGCATCGTCGATGGAGGCACCCTGCTCGATCGCGCGGCGAGCATCGGCAAAGGTGGTGACCGGGATCATGGGTTCGCTCCTGACAGGGGTTCGTCGGCCGCGGGCCGGTGTGCTGAGGGCACCATGACGCGCACGAGGTGTGGGCCGCCCGCGGCGAGCGCAGCGGCAAGGGCCGATGCCAACTCGTCGGGTCGCTGAACCTCGCCGGTCGACCAGCCGAAACCGCGGGCGATCATCACCGGGTCGGCTGAACTGACTTCGACACCGACGGGCTGGGCATCGACATCGACGAACGACTGGTGGATCTGCGCGTAGCCGCGGTTGTCCCACAGCACCAGCACCACGTTCAGGCCGAGGTCGGCGGCCACGGCCATCTCGGCCACGGTGAACAGCCAGCCGCCGTCGCCGGCGATGGCCACGACGGGCCGGTCGGGCGCAGCGATCGCAGCACCGATGGCCATGGGCAGTGCGCACCCCAACGTGCCGAAGCCGTAGGGGGCCAGCCAGCTCCGTGGCCGGCGGGCGGGCAGCCAGGTGTGCGCGGCATAGGCCAACTGGGTGGAGTCGAGTGCAACGATGGCGTCGGCGGGCAGCACACCTTCGATGGCCTCGAGCCAGGGGACGAGATCGGCGCGCGATGCGGCACGCCACGTGGCCCGGAGCGCGGCGCAACGGTCGATGCCATGGCTCGCCCGAGACTCGGAGGGGCCCAGGGCGTCGAGCAGTGCCGCCAGCGTCGTGGAGGCATCGCCGACGAGAGCGACCGTCGGGTCGACCCGGCGGGTGATCTGCTCGGGGTCGATGTCGATGCGCACCACTGGCCCGGAGAACGACAGGGCGCGGCCACCGTTGTCGAGGTCGGCGTCGCCGAGTTCGGTACCCACCAGCACGACGGCGTCGGCGGCCTCCACCGCCTGCTGCGCGGCCGGGAACCACAGGCAGGCGTCGGCATTGCGTGGGTGATCGCTGGGCAGCAGACCCTTTGCATTGCCCGTGAGCACCACCATCGCGTCGAGCCGGTCGGCGATCTGCTCGATTCCGGCCGCGGCCTGCAGTGATCCGCCTCCGGCGACGACGACCGGGGTGCGGGCCGAGCGCAGCACCAGCGCCGCCTCGTCGATCTGCTGTGGCGTGGCCACCGGCACAGATCGCCGCGAGGGCACCGGGATGTAAGCATCGATCTCGCCCCGCAACACATCCGTGGGGAAGGCAAGGTGCACCGGCCGCGGACGGGCCGAGGTGAACACGTCCCACGCTCGGGCGATCAGTTCGGGCACCTGGGCGGGGTCGGTGACGGTCTCGCTGAACGCGCACACCGATCGGGCCAGCAGCGCCTGGTCGTCGAGGTCGTGCAGCGGGGCGATGTGCTTGCCAAGCGCATCGGAGGCCGTGGTGGCAGCCAGCACGAGCATTGGATGCGAGTCGTGGAAGGCCTGCGCCATCGGCGTGATGGTGTTGGTGAGGCCGGGCCCGCTGATGACGCAACACACGCCCGGTCGACCGGTGACCACCGACCACGCGTCGGCCATGAACCCGGCGCCCTGCTCGTGCCGCGGCGACACCAGGCGCACGCCCGAACGATGAAGCCCGCGGAACAGTTCGATGTTGTGCACCCCGGGGATGCCGAACACGGTGTCGACCCCGTAGTGCTGCACGAGCAGGTCGGCGACCGCCTCGCCGACGCGTAACCGACCCGTCATGCCGATGCCTGTGCGGCCTGCTCGGCAACCAACGACTCGGCCA
>JBIKLX010000179.1:0-6454 GCA_044359565.1 Ilumatobacteraceae bacterium | reverse complement strand
CGGCCGCGACACCGACGGCAAGGGAGCCGCCAACGAGTAGAACCACACACCGGAACCAGCTGCGGGAATCCGTGAACGAGACCCCGGTGGATTACGCCGGCGTCGACAAGCAGTTCTGGACCGACTGGATCGACACCCTCGACGAGACGGCCTGAACACGGCGCTCACGGGCGCTCCAGCTGGACGCCGGCGAGGCGAGTGTTCAGATGCGCTCGCTCGATCTCGTTGCCGCAGAGCTCGAGCGCCCGTCGGTACGAGGCCTCGGCGGTCTCGAGGTCGCCGGCCCGGTGGGCGAGCTCGCCTCGCACGGCGGCAAGCCGGTGGTTGTCACCCAGGACGCGCTCCAGACCTTCGAGCAAGGCCAGGCCGGTGTGTGCGCCGTTGGCTTCGGCGACCGCCACGGCGCGGTTGAGCCGCACGATGGGCGAGCCGGTCCGTGCTTCGAGGGTGGCGTAGTGCGACGCGATCCCCGCCCAGTTGGTCGCGGCGGCGTCGGCCGAGCTCGCGTGCTCAGCGGCGATGAGGGCCTGGAGGCGGAGCTCCTCCGCGTAGCCGTCCCCGGGCCCGAGCGTGGCGAGGAGTCCGAGCCCGCGCTGGATCTCCTCGTGGTGCCACCGCGAACGGTCCTGGTCGGCGAGCGTGACCAGCTGGCCGTCGCGGACACGGGCGTCGCGACGCGAGTGCTGCAGCCACAACAACGCAAGCGTCGCTCGGACCTGGTCGGCCTCGGGCAGAAGTTCGTGCAGCACGGCGGCGAGGCGGACCGCGTCCTCGGCGAGGTCGGCGCGCAACAGATCCGGTCCGGAGCGAGGGGTGTAGCCGGCGGTGAAGGCCAAGTAGACGGTTCGGCAAACCTCGTCGAGACGGGATCTCAGTTCGCTGGTGGCCGGGGCTCCGAGGGGTATGCCGGCGAGCACGATCTTCTTCTTGGCGCGTGTCAGCCGCGCCGCCATCGTCGCGGTCGGTACCAGGAACAGCCCGGCGATCTGCTCGGTCGTGGTACCGATCACGAGGCGCAGCGCCAACGCCGAGCGCGACTCCCGAGGCAGGGCCGGGTGGCAGCACAACAGGATCAGGTGGAGCCGATCGTCGGGCAACGCGTCGAGGGAATCGTCCGGCGGTGTCCACTCGGGCCTGACCGCGAGCAGCGGCGCCTTACGTCCCGCGATCGCCTCTGCCCGTAGCCGTCCGATGACCTGGCGGTTCGCCGTCGCATACAACCACCCCGCCGGGTTGGCCGGTATGCCCTGGGCGGGCCAACGGGCCGCGGCGCGCTCGAATGCCTCGCTCAGGGCGTCCTCGGCGAGATCGAGGCGACGTGTCCGCGACACCAGTAGGGCCAGCAGACGACCCCACTCGGTGCGATAGACCTCCTCGATCATCGGCTCAGGGCGCGTCGAGCACCGGTCGGATGTCGATGTCATAGGCGGGCAGGACCCGGCACAGCTCGATCACGGTGTCGAGGTCGGGGGCATCGAGCAGGTAGTACCCGCCGATGTGCTCCGCAGCCTCAGCGAAGGGGCCGTCGGTCACGGTCGACTCGCCGCCACGCGTGCGCAAGGTCGTGGCCATCGAGCCGTCGCCCAACGCTTCCCCGCCGAGCAGCTCCACGCCCGAACGGGCGGCGCACGCCTCGTCGAACGCGACCAGCTTGGCCATCGAGGCCTCTTGCTCATCTGCGCTGAGCGCGTCCCACGTCGGCATCTCGCCATAGCTGGCGAGCAGAACGAAGTACTTCACGGTGAACTCCTCCACGTCACGGCCGGCGACCGTCGCCGACACGAATCATGACGCGCAGCAGCACCACAAATCGACAAGCCGCCAAGGAAACCTGCCCACAGAAGCGAGCCCGAGTGCCCACGGTTCCCACCGAAGCCATCCTCGAGATGGCCGGCGGGGTTCGCCAGCTGACCGTCGGCCGCCGAGACCATCATCCGATGAGCTTCGCGACCATGGCACACAGATGGCACAGCACCCCGGCGATCGGGGGTGTGCAGCGGGTAACAACGGTCACCTCGAAATAGGCTGTGACCTGCGGAAACGGGTCTGACCAGCGGAAACCTCTTCGGGTTCGGGAGGCCTCATAACCCGAAGGTCGCAGGTTCAAATCCTGCCCCCGCCACCAAATGTAAGACCAGGTCAGAGGCCCTTTCCGAGAAACCGGGAGGGGCCTCTGACGTTGTCGGAGGCGCTCGACGCGAACAGAACGCGAACAGGATTGACCTTCGGGTTGGAACCGACGAGGTCGTCGGGCTGACGGCTGGCCTACGACCAGCACTTGGCGAGCGATGCTGGGCCGAATCGCCTTGTCACCGCACTGTGAGCGTCGGGCTGTTGCAGCAGCTGGGTCTCGTGGCCGGTGACGTCGACGGTGTGTGTTCAGGCGGTGTCGCCCGACGTCTTGCGAAGTGTTCGTTCGGCCACGATCGCGGTGATCGGGACGACCAGGCGGTATGGCCAGCGCAGGAGGCGCCCGGGGATGCGGCTGTGACGTTCCTCGAGCGCGACGCGTGCGCGGAGGTGTTCTTTCGGTCCGAGCAGGCTGGCGGGACGTTCGCTGTGCAGCGCGATCGATCCGACGTGTTTCACGTTCTTGTAGCCGTACTGCGCTGGGCTGACGAGCCGGAGCGGGGCGCCGTGTCGCAGGTCGAGGGCGTCGTTGTTGAGTGCCCAGGCGAGCATCACGTCGTCGGCGAACAGGTCGTCGGTTCGGAACACGGCTCGGTAGCCGTCTGCGGCGCCGACGACAGCGAAGGGTTCGCGGGGGAGTGGGCCGATGCGTGTCGTCCACCATGGCGCGAGGGCGATGCCGGTCCACGTCTGGCGGCGTGCGGTCCAGGTGGTGACGCAATGGAAGTCGGACACTCTCGACTCGGCCAGCGCGCTGGAAGCCAACTCGTCCAGGGGGATCTGGATCTCGCCGAGGTCGGCTGAGGTGATGTTGAGGGTCGTCCCGGACGTGGACGGAGGTGGGCGGAGCGGGTTGTCCGCGAACCTGGGGAACTCATCGAGTGCACGTTGGCCGACCGGTAGCCCGTCGGCGCGTCGCGGCCACCAGCGTCGCATCTGGTGCACGACGCCGATCGCGGTCATGGTCGGCTCCGGCGGCCGACGGCGACGAGGATCGCCAGGGTGACGCACAGCGGGTTGTAGAGGCGGCGGTTCCACTGCCGGAACGCCGGTGTGGCATCGACCTTGCCGGCGAGATCGGCGGCGATGCCACCCACGCCTCGCACCAGCAGCGATGCGGACACGATTGATGTCATCGTTCGGCTGTGGTGGGTGAGCCGACCGGAGCGCCCGTGGGCGGCAGATGCCGTTGCGACCGCTGCGACCGCGAGCGCAGCGGCGACCGTTGCGCACGCTGCCGCACTGGGCATCGGTCGCCGTCCCACCACCAGGTCGGCGAGCTCGTCCGGGCTGGACGCCGGCCAGCTCGATCCGGTCGCCCACAGTGCATGGAGCGCCGAGGCGCCGGCGAGCGTCGCGGCCGCGGTCGATCCGGCGCCGAGTGGCAGGATTTCAGTACGGGAACGTATGGACATACTCCATACGCTAGCGTATGGATTCGTGGAGATGCGCGCGACGAGACATGCGAACACCAAGGTCGGACAGGACGACTGGACAAGGGCAGCGCTCGATGTCATCGCCGCCGAAGGCGTGGGCGGCGTGAAGGTCGAGTCACTGGCCAACCGCCTGGGGATCACCAAGGGCAGCTTCTACTGGCATTTCACCGACCGCCAAGACCTCGTCGAGGGCGCGCTCGAGCTGTGGTACCGGATCGCGACCACTGAGGTCATCGAGCGGCTCGACCGCATCGACGATCCCGAGCAGCGGCTGCGGGCGCTCTTCGCCGAGTCGTTCGGCGACGTCGTGAACGGTCCCATCGACGCGCTGCTGGTCGGCCAGGTCGACGACCCCGTCGTCGGTCCGACGGTCGTCCGGGCCACGGCTGTGCGACTCGAGTTCTTGAGCAGGACGTATCGCGACTTCGGCTTGGCCCGTGAACGGGCCGCAGCACGTGCGCGTCTGGCGTACGCCGCGTACCTCGGGATGAGCCATCTCCGCCGGATCCCCGGCGGCGCACCATCGACCGCTCGCGAGGACACGGCTCTCGATCGCCAGCTCGAGCTCCTCCTGACGAAGTAGATGGGTCCTACTCCCACGCCGATGGTGCGATCCGGCGCCTCGCGGCAGCTCGCCGAAGTGCCGCGCTCATCGGACGGTTCAGGCCGATTGAGACGCCGAGCGCCCATTGCACTTATTGCGTTTGATGTCTACGCTGGACCCATGTCGAGTGCTGTGGAGATCAGGCCTGGCTCGGTCGAGGCGCGGGAGTTGGCGGTGATCGAGCAGGCTCTTGCCCGTGATGGTGAGGTGGCGGCCCGGTTGGTCGACGCGCACGGAGACACCGTGGACGTGCCAGCTGAGCTGGTGGGGGTGCTGATGGCGATCGTGCAGCACCTCAAGGCTGGGCACGGAGTGACGGTGGCGTCGTTGCAGGCCGAGTTGACGACGGTCGAGGCTGCCGAGCTGTTGAACGTGAGCCGGCCGCATCTGATCAAGCTCCTCGAGGGTGGTGCGTTGCCGTTCCGGATGGTGGGAACACATCGCCGGCTGAGGCTCGTGGATGTGCTCGCGCACCGCGACCGCCAGGACGCTGCTGCTCGTGAGGCGCTCGACGAGTTGACCCGCCACGCCGAAGATCTCGGCCTGTACGACTGAACCTGTGGCGGTGTCTGGCCGTGTCGTGGTTGTCGATGCGAACGTCTTGTACTCGATCGAGTTGACCGACCTGATCCTGACGTTCGCAGCACATCGACTCGTCCGCGTGCACTGGTCGTCGACGATCCTCGACGAAGTCCGCCGCAACCTCGCCAAGCGTGCCGACCTGTCCCCGGACGCGATCACCTACCGGATCGATCGGATGAACCGTGCCGTGCCCGGTGCGCTCGACGAACCGCCCGAGGCGCTCGTTGCGGCGATGCCGATCACCGAGCACGACCGGCACGTCCTTGCGCTCGCGGTGCACGTCGAGGCCGACTGCATTGTCACGTTCAACCTGCGTGATTTCCCAGCGAGTGCGTGTGAACCGTACGGCGTCGAAGCCGTCGATCCGGACAGCTTCGCAGTGGCCGTTGCAGAGAGCGACCCATCGCGGGCCTACGCCGCGTTGTCCGACATCGCTCGGCGCCGCACGCGTCCGCCAATGACCGTTCACGAACTCCTCGACCGGCTCGAAAGTGTCCTGCCCAACTTCGTCAGTCAGGTGCGAGAAGGCTTGCCCGACCCTGCCTGAGTCGTCTCGTGCGCGAACACGACGCGAACACCACCGGCACCAACGGGTGCCTGCGGGCGCAGACGAGACGGACATCCAGCAACGGCGAAACGGCGGTCTAGCAGGACCGACGCAACCGAGCGCCGATCAGACCGCACGTGACGCTGTCGGCTCATAACCCGAAGGTCACAGGTTCAAATCCTGTCCCCGCCACGAAATCGAAGGCACTGGTGGATCGCAAGATCCACCAGTGCCTTCGCCGTTGTCCGGGGCCGACTGCCCGCGAATCTTCTCGATGGCGACGGACACCCTTCTCGGGACGCCTTCGACGTGACCGACGCCGAGATGCTTCGGGTGCAGGTGATGTCGCGGGATCTCACCACCCGCCGACCTGGACTTTCCCGTCCCGCGGGCCACGAACACCTGCGCTGCGATCTGCGGGTTCGTGAGACCCTTGGCAAGCAGTTCGACCACTCGCCGTTCGATCGGGGGTCACGCTGGCTCAGCCACTCGACGGTCGCATCCGTTGGCCCTGCGCTCGCGTTGCCCATCGAGGGCGGGTCGTGTGCGTGGAACTGCCGGTCCGTCTCAGCCGGCGTTCTTCAGGAGCTGCACCCCGGCGTTGGTCAGGTCGCGAGTGCGTCGAGGAGCTCGTCGTACGCAGTGAGGTACTGGCGGATGTCCTCGCTGGTCGCTGGTATCGGCACGTTCGGGCCGGCCCCGGGGAGCGCTTCCCAGATACCCCGGTTGGCGAGCCAGATACGGAACAGCCGTGTGAGGTCGATGTTGGCGACGGCGAGCGCGAGGGCCTCGGTGCTCGTGGACGGAGCGGGCCCGTACCACTGGCCCGATCGTGGTCCGAAGCGGATGGCTGTCCACGGAAGCCCATGCGCATCGATGGCGCGCTGGATGCCGTCGGCCAGTTCGTTGCCGAGCGTCGTGACATGACGGTAGGCGGCCGGTGTGAGCACCTGGGTGAGGGTTGCCCGTGCTGCGGCTGCAGACAGCGGATTCCCGAACAGGGTGCCGCCCGTGGCGACACTGCGGCTCGAGTGCAACTCCTCGGCGAGCGCTGCGGTGACGCCGTAGGCGCCGAGGGGAATGCCACCGGCGATCGACTTGCCGATGGTGACGATGTCCGGCTCGAGGTGCCAGAGTCCGGTCGCTCCACCACGG
>JBIKLX010000178.1:0-6459 GCA_044359565.1 Ilumatobacteraceae bacterium | reverse complement strand
GATCCCGATTCGTCCTTCCCGTCGTCGTCGTCGCTGGCCTGGTGCTGGCGGCATGTGGCGGTGACGAGGGCGGCAGCGGCGCCGACACCACGGCCGCACCATCCGACTCTGCAGCGGCCACCACCGCGGCACCCGATACGACCGCCGCCCCCACGACGGCAGCGGCACCCACCACCATCGACGAGTCACCCTCGACCATCGACTGGCAACCCTGCACCGACATCGAGTCGAGCGCACCGCTCGAGTGCGCCACCGTGCAGGTGCCGCTCGACTACGACGACCCCGCCGGCGAACAGATCGACATCGCCATGAGCCGCCTGGCAGCCGTCGACCCCTCCCGCCGTGAGGGCGCCATCTTGTTCAACCCGGGTGGCCCCGGCGCCTCCGGTCGTGACCTGACCGAGGCAGTCGGTTCGCTGCTCGGCGGCGCTGCGCCCGAACTGGCCGAACGATTCGACCTGATCGGCTTCGACCCCCGCGGTGTGGGTGCATCGAACCCGGTGCGCTGTGTCGATGACGCCTGGAAGGACCGCTACGTCCTCGCCGACGCCTCGCCCGACAACGCCACCGAAGAAGCCGACGCAGCCGAGAGCACCCTCTTCGGCGCCTACTGCCAGGAGCAGTTGGGGGCTGCGTTGTCCGAGTACTCAACGAACAACACGGCGCGCGACATCGACCGCATCCGTGAGGCCCTCGGCGACGAACAGATCAGCTTCTACGGCATCTCGTACGGCACGTTGCTCGGTGCCACCTACGGTGGACTGTTCCCCGACCGTGTGCGGGTGCTCGTGCTCGACTCGGCGTTCAGCCCAGAGCTTCCCGGCGAATCTCCGCTGGTCACGCAGGTTCGCGGTCTCCAGGCATCGTTCGATGACTGGGCCGAAGACTGCGCCGCCGACGCGGCGTGCCCGTTCACCGCAGCCTCTGTGGCCGACGTGACGGCCCGCTGGCAGGCGCTCGGCGACACGCTCGACACGTCACCGCTCGACGTCGGAGGCCGGCCCGTGAACCGCGAGGTGCTGGCCTGGGGGACACTCGCAGCCCTCTACGACCCCCGCGCCTGGTCGGTCCTGTCTCAGGCCCTCGCCGACGCGGAACAGGGCGACGCCACCGTGGTGCAGGCACTGGCCGACTCCTACTTCAGCCGCAACCCCGACGGAACCTACGGCAACGACCTCGATGCTCAGGCCGTGATCAACTGTGCATCCGACGTGGTCGAGGACCCCAGCCTCGGACCGAGCCCGGAAGAACTGCAGGCCATCTCTCCGGTGTTCGGCCTCGCCCTGGGGGGCACCACCGGTAACGATGTCGCCTTCTGCGACACGGTCGCCGTCGAACCACGAGCATCGATCGCCTTCCTCGGCAACGCCCCGGTGATCGTGATCGGCGGAACCGGTGACCCTGCCACCCCGTTTGCGATGGCCGAGCAGATGGTGGCCGACATCGGCCCACAGGCCACCCTCATCGTGTTCGAGGGCGAGGGCCACGGCCAGTCGCTCGGCGACCCGTGCCTGCTCGATGTCGTGACCAGGGCCCTGCTCACCGCCACCGCCCCGGCTGCCGGCACGGTGTGCACCCAGCAGACCTGAGAACGGCTGACACCAGCCTGATGTGATGATCGGTGTGGTTTCCGGTTCAACCGGAGGCCACACCGATCGGCGCGTTCAGCGGCGATCGCCGAGACGAGGCCCACCGAACACGGCGACGGTCTGGCGCAACGGCACCAGGTCGCGGCGGGGCTGGCGCTGCTGCGCATCGGCCTCGACCGTTGCCGCGTACTGGCGCAACTGCTCGTTCTCGGCGCGCAACCGCTCGACCTCGGCTTCGAGTTCCATCACCCGGCGGATGCCTTCGAGGTTCATCCCCACGCCGGCGAGCTCTTGAATGCGGCGCAGACGTTCGATGTCGACATCGCTGTAGCGGCGGTTGCCACCCTGGGTACGGGCCGGCTGCACGAGGCCGCGGCGCTCGTAGATGCGCAACGTCTGCGGATGCATCCCAGCCAACTCGGCGGCGACCGAAATGACGTAGACGGCGTGGTTTCTGGAACGCATGGTCAGACCTCCTTCGCGTCGCGCAGCAGACGATCTCGTGGTGACACGGTAGTCGCCGTCGCGAACGCTTCGATCGCCGCCCGTTGGCGATCGTTCAACTCGGTGGGAACCTGCACGTCGACCGTGACGATGAGGTCGCCCTCGGCCCGTGGCGTGACGACGCCCTTGCCCTTCACCCGGTGGCGCGAACCCGACGGTGTGCCGGGGCGCAATCGCAGGGTGACCTGCGCACCCTCGAGGGTGGGTATCTCGATGTCGCCGCCGAGGGCGGCCTCGGCGAAGCTGACCGGCACGCGCACCGTGAGGTTGTTGCCGTCGCGACCGAACGTGCGGTGGGCGCGCACATGACACTCGACGATCAGATCGCCCGGGGGCCCGCCGTTGCGGCCGGGTGCGCCCTTGCCCTTCAGACGGATCTTCTGCTTGTCGTCGACCCCAGCGGGGATGCGCACCTGCACATCGCGCTGGCGCTTCTCGGTGCCCGAGCCGTAGCACGTGGGGCACGGGTGCTCGATCACCACACCGCGGCCACCGCACGAGGTGCACGGCGCCGAGAACGAGAACACACCCTGGTTGTCGT
The DNA here is from genome assembly GCA_044359565.1 of Ilumatobacteraceae bacterium. GTDB lineage: Bacteria > Actinomycetota > Acidimicrobiia > Acidimicrobiales > Ilumatobacteraceae > VFMC01. Next base: position 3,825 of record JBIKLX010000178.1, on the reverse strand, counting down.
CGATGGCACCGCGGCCACCGCAGCGCGAGCAGACCTTCGGCTGCGTGCCCGGTTTCGAGCCGCTGCCGGCACAGGTGCTGCACTGCGCGTCGGTGGTGAGATAGAGCGTGGTGGTGAGGCCGCGCACGGCGTCGGCGAACTCGAGCGTGAGGGTGGCCTCGTAGTCGGGGCCGCGCTGTGGGCCGCCGGCCGCTGTGGTGCCGCCACCGCGGCGACCGCGGCCGAACATCTGCCCGAGCATGTCGCCGAGCCCCTCGGAACCGACGTTGAACGAGTGGGAACCACCCGCACCGCCCGGACCACCGCTGCGCGGGAACCCGGCCATCGGACCCATCCGGCGCACCTCGTCGTACTCCGTGCGCTTGGCGTCGTCGCCGAGCACGTCGTATGCGGCGCTCACCTCCTTGAACCGCTCCTCGGACTTGGCGTTACCGGGGTTGGTGTCGGGGTGGTGTTCGCGGGCGAGCTTGCGGTACGCCTTGGTGATCTCCTTGGGTGTGGCCGACTGCGGCACACCGAGCACCTGGTAGTAGTCCTTCTCGAACCACTCGCGTTGAGCCGTCACGTCGTCACCCCCTCCCTGTCGTCAGGCGCGGGTCAGCCGCGCACTTTCACCATGGCGGCGCGCAGCACGCGGCCCTTCCAGCGGTAGCCGGTGCGCAGCACCTCGGCCACCACCGGTTCGCCGTCGCCGGGTTCGTGGATGACGGCCTCGGCCACGGCCGGGTCGAAGGGCTGGCCAGCCAGGTCGAGCGCTTCGAGGCCCTGCTTCTGCAGTACCCCGATGAGTGCCGACCAGATCGACTCGACGCCCTGCACGCCATGCGCGAACGCAGCCTCGCAGGCGTCGAGCACCGGCAGGATGGCCTCGGCCATCTTGCCGGTGGCCCGGTCGATCTCGTCGATCTGCTGAGTAGCAGCCCGCTTGCGGTAGTTCTCGAAGTCGGCCTGTAGGCGCAGAGCGATCTCCTTGAACTGGTCGCGTTCGAGCAGGATGGCCTCGACGTCGTGCTCGACATCAGTGGCCGCAGCCTGTACTGCGTCGCCCGCCTCAGCGGCCGCTGCAGCCTCAGCGGAGGGTTCGTACACGTCGCCCGTATCGCTCATCGCCCGCCGCTCACTTCTCGTCGACGATCTCGGCGTCGATGATCGTGTCGTCGTCGCCTCCGGCCTGGCCGGCCTGGCCGCTGGCCGAGGTGCCGGCGGCAGCCGCATCGTCGCGCGACGCGGCCTCGTACAGCTTCTGGCTGAACGCCTGGCTGGCGGCCATGAGCGCCTCGTGGGCCTGCTTGATGGCGGCCATGTCGTTGCCGGCGAGAGCGGCCTTCAACTCGGCCAACGGCATCTCGACCGCGCCCTTGTCGGCGCTCGACACCTTGTCGCCCTGGTCGCGCAGCACCTTTTCGGTCTGGTACACGAGCGAGTCGGCATTGTTGCGGATCTCGGCCTCTTCGCGGCGCTGGCGATCGTCCTCGGCGTGGGCCTCGGCGTCGCGCACCATCTGGTCGATGTCCTTCTTGTCGAGCGTGCTCTGCCCGGTGATGGTCATCGACTGTTCCTTGCTGGTGGCCCGGTCCTTGGCGCTGACGTGCACGATGCCGTTGGCATCGATGTCGAAGGTGACCTCGATCTGCGGCACACCACGCGGGGCGGGCGGCAGGTCGACGAGCTGGAACTTGCCGAGGGTCTTGTTGTAAGCAGCCATCTCGCGCTCGCCCTGCAGCACGTGGATCTCGACGCTGGGCTGCATGTCTTCGGCCGTGGTGAACACCTCGGTGCGGCGGGTGGGGATGGTGGTGTTGCGCTCGATGAGCTTGGTCATCACGCCACCCTTGGTCTCGATGCCGAGGCTGAGCGGGGTGACGTCGAGCAGCAGCACGTCCTTCACGTCGCCGCGCAGCACACCGGCCTGCACGGCGGCGCCCACGGCCACCACCTCGTCGGGGTTCACCGTCTTGTTCGGCTCTTTGCCGGTGAGACCCTGCACCAGGTCTTGCACGGCCGGCATGCGGGTGGAGCCACCGACGAGCAGCACGTGGTTGATCTGACCCTTGGTGAGGCCGGCGTCCTTGATGGCCTGTTCGAACGGGATGCGGCAGCGCTCGAGCAGGTCGGCGGTGAGCTCCTGGAACTTGGCCCGGGTGAGGGTTTCGTCGAGGTGCAGCGGGCCGTCGGGGGTGGCGGTGATGAAGGGCAGGTTGATCTGCGTCTGCTGCACCTGGCTGAGCTCGATCTTCGCCTTCTCGGCGGCTTCCTTCAGACGCTGGGTGGCCATGCGGTCGGCCGCGAGGTCGACACCGTGGGCTGTCTTGAACTGCTTCACCAGCCAGTCGATGATGCGCTGGTCCCAGTCGTCGCCGCCGAGGTGGGTGTCGCCGTGGGTGCTCTTCACCTCGAACACGCCGTCGCCGATCTCGAGCACCGACACGTCGAACGTGCCGCCGCCGAGGTCGAACACGAGCACCGTCTCGTCCTCGGCGCCCTTGTCGAGGCCGTAGGCAAGGGCGGCCGCGGTGGGCTCGTTGATGATGCGCAGCACCTCGAGGCCGGCGATCTGGCCGGCTTCCTTGGTGGCGGTGCGCTGGGCGTCGTCGAAGTAGGCGGGCACGGTGATGACGGCCTGGGTGACGGTGTCGCCGAGGTACGCCTCGGCGTCGCGCTTCAACTTCATGAGCGTGCGGGCGCTGATCTCTTGCGGGGTGTAGCGCTTGCCGTCGATGTCGTCGCTGCGCCAGGCCTGGCCCATCTTCGACTTGATGCTGCGGAAGGTGCGGTCGGGGTTGGTGATGGCCTGACGCTTGGCCACCTCGCCCACCAGCACCTCGCCGGTCTTCGAGAAGGCGACGACCGATGGTGTGGTGCGTCCGCCTTCGGCGTTGGGGATGACGACGGGGTCGCCGGCCTCGAGGACCGAGACGACCGAGTTCGTGGTACCGAGGTCGATGCCGACTGCCTTGGCCATGAGTGACTCCTGAGCGTGAGGGGGTTGGAGGGGAAGGATGTCCAGGGAAAGAACCTGAGTGACCTGCACGCAAGGCTAGGTGGTCTGGTCTCCGCTCGCCAACCAGCGAGGAAGAAAACTTGAGTCGTATCTACTCAACTTCTCACCCGAGTCCCAGTCGCCCACCCGAGTCGCAGTCACCCGCCCGAGTTGCATCTGTGCACCCGAGTGCCAACTGCACACCCGTCTGTACGGACAACCCTCGGGCCGGGCGGGTACCGTGCAGCACGTGAGCCCGTGGACCGGTGTCGCCGTCACTATCGCCGCCTTCGTACTGATGGAGCCCCTCACCGCCGCCACCCATCGCTGGGTGATGCACGGCGTGGGCATCGGCCTGCATCGCAGCCACCATCGCCGAGTGCGCGCCGGTGAATCCCCGCGCCGGTGGGAGGCGAACGACGCCTACCCGCTGATGTTCGCGGCGATCGTGATGATGGGCTTTGCCGTCGGCTTCAACGTCGCCGGATTTGCTGCGCTCGTGCCGGTCGGCATCGGCGTGACCGCGTACGGCCTCACCTACGCACTGGTGCACGACATCTACATCCACCGTCGGCTCCCCCTCTTCGGTGATCGACGGGTGCCCGGTCTCGAGCGACTCGCCGCCGCGCACCGGGTGCACCACGAACGCAACGCCGCCCCCTACGGCATGCTCGCCCCCGTCCGCGCTCGGGTCGAACTCCGCCCACCGCCCCAGCGTTTGTGAGCGGAGCCGGGTGGAGCGGGGTTCTGCTCACACACACCGACTGGCGCCCCGTACGTCTGTGAGCACAGCCCGGTAGGACGGGGTTCGACTCACAAACGCCTGATCAGGGGGCGAGGGGGTC
>JBIKLX010000177.1:0-6496 GCA_044359565.1 Ilumatobacteraceae bacterium | reverse complement strand
TGCGACGCGCCCGTTCGGCCCTCAACTCGCTCATCCCCACATCCACCGGGTCGGCCACCGCCATCACGATGATCTATCCCGAGCTCACCGGACGGCTGAACGGACTGGCCGTGCGCGTGCCCATGCTGAACGCTTCCCTCACCGATGCCGTGTTCACCATGCAGCGCGATGTCACCGTCGACGAGGTGAACAACCTGCTGCGCACTGCGGCAGAGGGCGAGCTGGCCGGCATCCTCGGCTTCGAGGACCGGCCGCTGGTGTCGGCCGACTACGTGAACGACACCCGCTCGGGCATCGTCGACGGCCTGAGCACGATGGTGGTCGACGACCGCCTGGTGAAGGTGCTCGTCTGGTACGACAACGAGTACGGCTACGTGTTCCGCATGGCCGAACTGGCCGCCCTGGTGGGCGCATCGCTCGGTTCGGGCAGCGCCTGATGAAGCTGCGCAACTACGCCCTCGTCACCGCCGGCTACTGGGCGTTCACGCTCACCGACGGCGCGCTGCGCATGTTGGTGCTGCTCCACTTCCACGACCTCGGCTACTCGCCCGTGGCGGTCGCCTTCCTGTTCCTCGCCTACGAGTTCATGGGCATCCTCACCAACCTGCTCGGCGGGTGGGTGGGTGCTCGGCGCGGCCTCAACCGCACGCTGGTGGCCGGCCTCGGGCTGCAGATCGTCGCCCTGGCAGCCCTCACCCTGCAGCAGGCCAGTTGGCGCGAGTGGGTGTCGGTGGCGTTCGTGATGGCGGCCCAGGCGCTGTCGGGCATCGCCAAGGACCTCACCAAGATGAGCTCGAAGAGCGCCGTCAAGGCCGTGGCCGGTAACGGCGACGGAAGGTTGTTCAAACTGGTGGCCATCCTCACCGGTTCGAAGAACGCGCTGAAGGGCGTGGGGTTCTTCCTCGGCGCAGTGCTGCTGTCGTCGCTGGGCTACGACAACTCGCTCTGGGCGATGGCAGCGATGCTGGCCGTCGTGGTGGTGGCGCTGCTGGTGCTGCTCGACGAAGACATCGGCCGCTCGAAGAAGAAGCCACCGCTGCGGTCGATCCTGTCGAAGTCGACCGCCATCAACCGCCTGTCGGCCGCCCGGTTCTTCCTGTTCGGCTCGCGCGACATCTGGTTCGTCGTGGCGCTGCCGGTGTTCCTCGACGAGCAGCTCGGCTGGTCGTACTCGGGTATCGGCGCCTTCCTGGCGCTGTGGGTGATCGGGTACGGCGCAGTGCAGTCACTTGCTCCACGCGTGCTGACGCGTAACGGAGCGCTCGATGAGGTGCGGGCGGCACAGCGGTGGGCGCTGGTGCTGGCCGCGGTCGCTGCCACGATGGCCGTGGCCGTGGCGCTCGACATCGCCGTCACCGTCGCCGTGGTGGGTGGCCTCATCGTGTTCGGCATGGTGTTCGCCCTCAACTCGTCGCTGCACAGCTACCTCGTGCTGGCCTACAGCGACGACGACGAGGTGGCCCTCGACGTGGGCTTCTACTACTCGGCCAACGCCGCCGGCCGCCTGGTGGGCACGCTGCTGTCGGGCGTGCTGTACCTGTGGGACGGCCTGGTCACCGCGCTGTGGGGCACCGCCGTGTTCGTGCTCGTCACCTGGCTGCTCACCCTGCGCCTGCCACCCGTGCCCGCCAACGTGTCGGTGTCGCTGGCCTCCGTCGACGCCGACTGACCCCCGCTGCAGTCGCTCTCGGCGAACTTGCGCGAGTTTCGGTCGTCCACGACGGAAACCCGCGCAAGTTCGGGCTCGGGCCGTCAGTCGAGGGCGGCGCGCAGCGAGGCGCGCTGAGCGGGCTGGGCGGAGTACCACACCCAGGTGCCACGCCGTTCGCTGGCCACCAGCCCGGCCTCGCGCAGGATGCGCAGGTGATGGCTGACGGTCGGCTGCGAGCGGCCCGACGGCCCCACCAGATCACACACGCACACCCCGTCGGGCCCGGCGCCCGCCACGAGCGAGTAGAGGTGCAGCCGCACCGGGTCGGCCAGGGCGGCGAACCCCCGGGCGGTCTCCTCGGCCGAGGCCATGTCGAACTCGGACGAGCCCACGGGCGCGCAGCACGGCTCGGTCGCTGCCGCCTTCGTCGATGCTCGAGCCATGGTGATGCCCTCCAGGTATTGACAAACGTCGATACAGGGCTAGGCTGACCGCATCGACGAACGTCAATGTAGCCCTGGGAGGGACCCCATGTCACGAGTGCAGTTGGCCATCAACGTGTCCGACATCGACGCAGCCATCGAGTTCTACACGAAGCTGTTCGGCGTGGGCCCCGCCAAGGTGCGCGAGGGCTACGCCAACTTCGCCGTGGCCGACCCGCCGCTGAAGCTGGTGCTCATGGAGGGCGCCGGCCAGCCCGGCAGCCTGAACCACCTGGGCGTGGAGGTCGAGTCGACCGACGAGGTGGGCGCCGCCATCATGCGACTGCAGGCCGAGGGCCTTGCCACCGACGTCGAGGAGCAGACCACCTGCTGCTACGCGGTGCAGGACAAGGTGTGGGTGCACGGCCCCGACGCCGAGCCGTGGGAGGTGTACACCGTGCTGGCCGATGCCCCCACGATGCACGACGTACCGGCCGCTCCCACCGCTGCCGATGCCGCCAGCGGTGCTGCGTGTTGCGCGCCTGCTGCCGTCGCCGAGCCGACACCCGTCAGCTTCGGCGCCCGCTGCTGCTGACCCGCCGCTCTGTGTCGTGACACAGAGCGGACGTGGCGTCTGTGTCACGACAGGCACCTCGATCAGGGGGCAGGCTCAGGTCTCAGAGGTCGTAGCGGTTGACGTTCGTCTACCCCCGGTCGTGAGAAACGCTGTCGTCGCTGGACGTACTGTCAGTGAGCCGCAGGACGTCGGCGACGTCCTGCGGGCGACCGGTTGCCCGCTTGTTTGCGATCAGGTCCTCGCGGCCGATGAACGGCACAACGACACCTCCGAGAATGACCTCGACTCGGCGAGTCCACGCGGAGTCGAAATCCACGCCGGAGATCTGCGTGAGCAGGTCGATGCGATACGGCGGGTATCCCAGCTGCACGACGCAATCGTCCGATGTCAGGTCGTCATGCGTGATACCGACACCGCCAAAGCCAAACTCTTCGAGCGCGACCAGGAGCCGCTCCGCGTTGGCGGAGTCCGTCCAGATCCACGCGTCGAGGTCACCGGTCGCCCTCGGCAGGCCGTGAGCCGCGAGCGCATAGCCGCCCACGATCATGTACCGAACGTCATGCCGAGCGAGTAATGCGACAAACTCGCTGAAGTCGCGGTCGAACTCCATCGTTCCCCCCGTACATCCGGCGTCGCAAAACCTCGACCGCCGAGATTCGCTCCTCGGGCGAGACCCCGACCCAGTACTCAACCTCGTCGACTTGATCGCGCACAGCGGACTTCCTCACAACCCTCGACATCGAGCCCGACGTAGGCGAAGGAGAATCCATCTCTCGGATTCTACCGCTCGGGTTTCGGCACCATGGTTGACATGGTCGACAGGATCCACACATCGCGTTCGCGCAGAGCCCCTTGCCAAGAGCGCCCGGAGCGGGCACTCGGCGCTCTCCGGCAGGCGGACCTGAGTTCCTCCACCGACCTCGGTACCGGAGGATGACCCGGCTACGGCAACGCGGTCAGCCATCAGTGCGCAGCCACCTGGCCAGTGCCGGGAGCGGGCTGACGAGGAGGAACATGTTCGGGAGCCACCAGGTGATCGTGAACTGGCCACGGATGGCCCAGTAGCCGATCGCCATCCCGCCGGCCACAGAGGTGAGCACGAGGCTGATCGCTCCCAGCCGTTCGGCGGAGCGCCACCGATGGGGGGCTCGTCGGACAGCAGCCAGTCCGGTCAGGGATGCCGTGACGTCGAGCGGCAGGAACGACCAGTTCCACGCGGCAACGGTCGCAAGGTGGTAGTCCGCGAACAACACACGGGGTGGCACGAGGTGTAGCGACAGGAGCAACCAGTAGAGGAGGAAGCCGATGTCGATCACGCACATGAGGCGGCGGGTACCCGGAGTGAGGAGGCGGAGATCGACTTCCGGAACTCGGCCAGGCTGGATGGGGATCATCGGGCTCGTGGTGAGGGTTGCGGCCCTCGACGAGCCCGAGGTTCGCCGCATGATGCTCGACCGGCCGGAGCCATCGCGCGCAATAGGACAGCGACATCGGTTCCGGGGCCTGGGACGGGCTCCATCGCCATGGGATCGATGTGCAGGCGCATGGTCATGGGCGATGCTCCTCATTCGGTGTGTAGCGCGGCCAGGTGGTCAGGAGAGCTCGGTTCCGTTTCGCTGCACGCGCAAGATGACGGAGTGATCGCAGTTCGTCAGTCGAGGATTTCGATGAAGGATCCAGCGAGCCACGACGGGCTGTCACCTCCAGTACGCCGGCGCCGATGACACCGCGCACCGCCATCTGGCGGGGATCACGCATCGCGACGTCCTCTTCGTGGAGGAGCAGCAGTGCCGGACCATCTGCGACGGCAGCGGACAGATCGACTCGACCGTCGCTGAGGCTGGACGGGGACGGGATGTTCCGCGTCCACAGCCGCCCGGCTACATCGAGGCCGGTCAGTGTCACCGCGTCATCGAGTTGCTGATCCAGCAACTCCTGTGGCTGGATCTGGATGATCACTCTGCCGACGTACCACGGCAGAAGCGTTCGATGGAACGGCAACGCGAGGAGCGCCCTCGCAGGTGGGAACTTGCGAAGTTCCTGAGCGCGGATGAATCGGTCGAAGTACTGGGGCGTCAGGTCGACCTGCACCGTGGCGACCCCCTCCACGACGACACCACCTGCCGACAACGTCACCCGAGGGTCGGCGAGGAGCGCAGTCGCCTTCTGGATCAGCGCCAGGGTCGAGGTGACGACGAGCCTGCCGTCGACGACGTAGGGGGTGATCGTGACGGCGTTGGGAAGCCCCTTGGCCGTCGTGTGGCCCAGCACACCCACGGCGGCCCCACCGATCCTGGTCAACTGCTGTTCGGTCAACACTCCGGTCAGCATAGAGACATATCGCTTGTTACGCAACATCTGATACGTAACCCACGACATGTGACAACTACACTGACGACATGCCCAGGTTGGTGGACCACGAGGAACGCAGACGCGAGATCGCCCTCGCGACATGGAGGGCCATCGACGAACTCGGGGTCGAGGGAACGACGATGCGAGCCATTGCCGACCGGGCCGGCTGCACGATCGGACGACTGAACCACTACTTCACCTGCAGAGAGGACATGCTGGTCGCCGCCTTACGGCACGCACACACGCAGACGGCTTCCCGGATGCTCCGCGCCATCGATGGCCGCTCCGGCCGAGACGCGCTGCGAGCGGTACTGCTCGAAGCGCTGCCACTGGACGATCAACGACGCACGGAGTGGAAGGTGTGGCTCACGTTCTGGGCACAGGCGATCACTACGGAATCACTCCGCTCCGAGCATCAGCAGCGATACCACGAGTGGCGTCAACTGGTGGCCACCCTCGTGGCGCAGGCGGCGCCGAGTCTCCGAAAGCCACAGGTCGAGCGCCTCACCAACGCGCTCATCGCAACCGTCGACGGTCTGGGCGTCCAGACACTGATGTCACCCGACGCCAAAGCCGAACGTCGCGCCACCCAGGCCATCGCCGCCGCCATCGACACGCTGTTCGGGTGAGAGTCCGCCCGACGGCGACCTCGTCGGCTCGGGCGTCAGAGGTCGTAGCGGTAGACGTTGGTGGGGCGCGACTCGAAGCCGATGCGCTGGTACAGGCGGTTGGCGGCCTCGCGTGACGGGCGACTGGTGAGGCTGACGGCCTTGGCACCACGGCGGCGGGCCTCGTCGAGCGCAGCCCGGTTCAGCAGTTCGCCGATGCCGTGGCCGCGTGCCGACTCGTCGACCACGACGTCTTCGATCCACGACTTCAGCCCGGTGGGGATGCGGTAGAAGATGAGCGTGAGGCTGCCCACGATGCGGCCCTCGAGGCGGGCGACGAACAGCACCGACTCGGGGTTGGTGGTGATGAGGGCGAGCTCGTCGAGCGTGGGCGGAGGCGACGACGACAGCTGGGGCAAGAGGTGCGACAGCGCGTCGCGCAACTCGTCGGTGGCCTCGGATGCGATCTCGATCTGCACGCTCACCCGGCGCACGTTACCGGCCCGGGCCGCTCCGACCCGGCGCACCCTCGTCGCGGCGCATAGCGTCCGCCGCCATGGACCAGGCCACGCTCTCCGCTCGTTCCCGCCAACTCGGCTCGGTGCTCGAACCCGTCATCGGGCAGGTGTACTTCTCGCCCGAGTGCCATGCGAACTACGCCGCGCTCGGCTTCGACCCCAGCGCCAACCAGGCAGGCGGGGTGGCGCTGCCCGACGGCCCGGCCTACTTCACCAGCCGCGGCTCGGTGATGGGGCAGGTGCCCGGTGAGGTGGTGGCCGCAGCCTTCGCCGTGTTCAACCCCGAGGTGGTCGTGCCGTGCGTGCAGTTGGGTTGGAGCCGCACCGACGCGGCCACAATCTGCGCCGCCCGCGACGACGGCGCCATC
>JBIKLX010000176.1:0-6501 GCA_044359565.1 Ilumatobacteraceae bacterium | reverse complement strand
ACGCCAACCCACGATCCGCCAACGTCTTCGAAATCGCCGCCGTCAACGTCGTCTTCCCATGGTCGATATGACCCATCGTGCCGATATTCACATGCGGCTTCGTACGCTCGAACTTCGCCTTGCTCATGGGAGGCCCTCTCCTGTGGTGGTGGTGGTGTTTGGTTGGTTGGTACTGGTGTCTGGTAGCGGCGACCGGGATCGAACCGGTGACCTTCCGATTATGAGCCGGATGCTCTGACCATCTGAGCTACGCCGCCAGGGGCTTTGCCGTCCGCTCGGCCCGCCGTGGAACGCACGGGGGAACGACCGGTGGTCGAGCCCTCTATCGGAGTCGAACCGATGACCTACGCCTTACCATGGCGTTGCTCTACCTACTGAGCTAAGAGGGCGACAGGCGCGCGGGGGTAGCCGCAAGCCAGGCCCAGACGATAGCGGCCAACGCGCCGGAACCACCAGTCGAATCCACCTTCGCGGCAACGAGTGCGTCGGGTACCCTCGCCATCCATGGCAGGTGGCCCTCCCTCGCACTCCGATCGACCCTCGGGTCGGCAGGACGATGCGCATCGCGGCGATGCCATCGCGGTCCGTGCCGCTCGGCCCACCGATGCCGAGGCCATCTGCGCGATCTACAACCACGAAGTGCTGCACACCACGGCAACGTTCGACCTGGTGCCCCGCTCGCTCGACGACCAGGTGCAGTGGCTGGCGGCGCGGTCGGGGGCGTTCATCGCCATCGTCGCTGTCGACCCGGCCGAACCCGACCCCCTCGCTGGTGGTGGCGCCGGTGATGGCGCCGTCGTCGGGTTCGCAGCGCTGTCGCCCTACCGCGAGCGAGCCGCTTACCGCACCAGCGTCGAGGACTCGGTGTACGTGCGACGCGACCGCGGCGGCGAGGGCATCGGCACGCTGCTGCTCGACTCGCTGCTCGACCTGGCCGAGAGCAGCGGATTCCATGCGGTGTTCGCCCGCATCGAGGCCTCCGGCACTGCGTCGCGGGCACTGCACGCTCGGTGCGGTTTCGATTTGGTGGGCATCGAACGCGAGACCGGACGCAAGTTCAACCGGTGGCTCGACGTGGCCCTGATGGAGTGCGTACTGCACGAGCGAGGGAGCCACCCGACGGGTTCCCGACAGCGGTAGGCCACCACTAGCATCGTCATTCATGAACGATCGTGCAGCCTGGACGTTCCTGTCGAACCATGGTCATGTGCTGCTCTGCCTCGCCGACGACCCCGACATCCGCCTGCGCGACATCGCCGGGCGGGTGGGCATCACCGAGCGCACTGCCTTCGGAATCATCGAGAGCCTCGAACAGGCCGGCATCGTCGAACGCACCAAGGTGGGTCGGCGCAACTCGTACCGCATCGACCGGTCGGTACCGCTGCGCCACGCGATCGAGGCCCATCACACGGTGGGCGACCTGATCGAACTGCTGCGCTGACCCGCCCGGGCGGCGCTGCGCTCAGTCGGACAGATCGAGACCGAGGGCTTCGGCCTCATCTGCCAGCGCCAGCCAGGCCTCCTCGGCCTGGTCGACGCGGGCCTGGGCTGTGGTGAGTTCGTCGCCGAGCCGGGTGAGTTCGCGGTGGTCGGTGGCGGCGCCGAGGTCGGCGAGCAGCGCGTCGCGACGCTGAGTGGCCGCGGCCATGTCGCGTTCGGCCTGCGCCAACTGCCGCCGCACCGTGCTGGGGCTGCGACCGCTCGAGGGCCGCTGGCGCGCAGGACGAGGCGACGTCGGCGACGGTGCCGACGGTTGCGGTGCTGCCGCAGCCTGGCGGCGCTGCTCAAGCCAGCCCGCCACCCCGCCGCGTACTTCGCGCACACCGCCGGCCTCGTCGACCGCGAGTACCTGGTCGACGGTGCGGTCGAGGAACACCCGGTCGTGGCTCACCACCACAGCGATGCCCGGCCAGTCGTCGAGCAGGTCCTCGAGCGCCCGCAGCGTGTCGAGGTCGAGGTCGTTGGTGGGCTCGTCGAGCAGGAGCACGTTGGGTTGCTCGATGAGGGTGAGCAGCAGCTGCAGCCGGCGGCGCTCGCCACCGCTCAACGTGCCGATCGGGGCGAACTGCCCATCACCGTCGAACCAGAAGCGGCGCATCAGCGACACGTCGGCGAGCGAGGGTTCACCCTTGTCGCCGGCCACTGCCTCGCGTACCCGTTGCGACAGATCGAGGGTGCGGCCGAGCTGGTCGTAGTAGCCCAGTTGCACCGTCGCGCCGCGCTCGACTGTGCCGCTCACTGCGTCGAGCCGGCCGGCGACGAGGTCGAGCAGCGTCGACTTCCCGGCGCCGTTGGGCCCCACCACTCCCACCCGGGCGCCGGGCTCGAGCCGCAGCGAGACGTTGCGCAGCACTGGGGTGCCGTCGGGCCAGGCGAACGAGACGTCGCGCAGTTCGACGCCTTTCGACCCGAGGCGCTGGCTACCCATCGACAGTGCCAGGTCGCCCTGCCGGGCCGGCGCATCGGGTCGGGCCTCCACCAGCGCCGTGGCCCGGGCGATGTGCGCCTTCGGTTTCGACGTGCGGGCGGGTGCACCTCGGCGCAGCCAGGCCAGTTCGGCGCGGGCCAGTGTGCGTCGCGTCTGCTCGGTGGCCTCGGCCTGCGCCTCGCGTTCGGCGCGCCCGTCGAGATACGCGGCGTACCCGGAACCCGCATGCCAACCGGCCGGGATGTGCAGGTAGGCACGGCCTCGGTCGAGTTCGAGGACCCGGTTGGTGACCGTGTCGAGCACATGGCGGTCGTGGGTGACCATCACGAGGCCGCCGCGGAATTCGCGCAGCCACTGCTCGAGCGCGGCGATGGCGTCGAGGTCGAGGTGGTTGGTGGGCTCGTCGAGGATGAGTGCGTCGTGCTCCTGAGCCAACAGGCGAGCGAGCGCCACCCGCTTGGCCTGGCCTCCCGACAGCTGCTCGGTCGACGTGTCGAGCAGGCGGCCCATGCCCAACCGCTCGAGCATGGCCTCGGCCTGCCAGGTGCCGCCCGCAGCCTCGCGTACGGTCGCAGCTGCCAGACGCGGGTGCTGGTCGAGCACGCCCACGCGGGCTCCTCTGCCCCACCGAACCGTGCCGGCAGGCTCGCCGTCCATGGATTCGGGTTCGAGGGTGCGGGCCAGCATGCGCAGCAATGTCGACTTGCCACAGCCGTTGATACCCACGACACCCAGGCGATCGCCCGTGGACACCGTGACCGAGAGGTCGCTGAACAGCGGACGGTCGGGCCGTGAAGCGCTGAGGTGTTCGGCGTCGATGAGGATCATGCGAGGTGCAGTGTCGGGCGGAAAACCGACGACGCCAGGCCCGAGGGCCTGGCGATCGTTGGTGGGCCGGGAAGGATTCGAACCTACGAAGGCTGTGCCGGCAGATTTACAGTCTGCTCCCTTTGGCCGCTTGGGTACCGACCCCTGATGCAGTGGGCAACGCTACCCGCGTCACCCGCACCCGACCAACCGGAATGCTCGGGTGTCGCTGGGTACGCTGTGGCCATGCCGAGTTTCGACATCGTCTCCGAGGTCGACCGCCAAGAGGTGCGCAACGCCGTCGATCAGGCGCAGCGCGAGATCGCTACGCGGTTCGACTTCAAGAACACCAACTCCACGATCGAACAGAACGAACTGGTCATCACCCTGCACACCGTCAGCGAAGACCGTCTGGCTGCACTGCGCCTGGTACTCGAGGAGCGGCTGGTGAAGCGCGGGGTATCGCTGAAGGGTGTCGACTACGGCACCGTCCAAGAGGCCACCCAGAACACCGTGCGCCAGGTGGTCACCATCAAGGTGGGCATCTCCAGCGACAAAGCACGCGAGATCAACCGCACCATCAAAGACAAGGCACCCAAGGGGGTCAGCAGCCAGACCCAGGGCGATTCGGTGCGGGTGAACGGCAAGAAGCGCGACGACCTTCAGGCCGTCATCACACTGCTGAAGGGCACCGATCTCGGTATCCCACTGCAGTTCGAGAACTTCCGCGACTGAGGCAGCCAACCAATCGGCTAGTCGTGCGGTGGGATCTGTCGGGGCTCGACCACGCTGCCCGCTTCCACAGCGACGACGGTAGGGATGCCTTCGGCGACGTACATCGTCGTCACCCGTTCGTCGTCATCGATGCCCATCGCGACGACGAAACCGGCGTCGCGCATCCCGCTGAGCACGGCCCGCTTGAAGCGCGCCGCACCTGTCCGGTCGCCGCGGCGCCGAACCACGAGCAGGTCCCAGCGCATGCCATGGCGCGTCAACCAGTCGGCGGTGAGGTCGACGAGCCAGTCGGGCCGGCCCGACACGAGCACCGCTGCGGTGTCGGTCGGCAGGTCGCGCACCAGTGCCGGCACCTCGCTGTACGGCAGGTCGTCGCCCGCTGCGGCGAAGAAGGCATCCCAGTTACGGCCACCGCCGGGGCGCTCGAGCAGGTGCTGGCGCGCCGAGGTATCGGCGAGCACCCCGTCGATGTCGACGATCACCGCCCGACCAGGCAGCCGGGTGGCACCGTTCCAACGAACGGTGGCATGCCGAGCCAGCGCCGCGACGGCCTCGTCGTGCATGACTGCGGGAGTCAGTCCTCGCTGGGCGTCTCGGTGGCCCGGCGCTGCAGTTCGTTCACCACACTGGCGTCGGCCAGGGTGGTGGTGTCGCCCAGGTTGCGGCCCTCGGCCACATCGCGCAGCAGACGGCGCATGATCTTGCCGCTGCGGGTCTTCGGCAGGTCGGGCGTGAAGTAGATGGTCTTCGGCTTCGCGATGGCACCGATCTCGTGGGCGACGAAGTTGCGCAGATCTTGCTCGTCGACCGTGGCGCCGCCCCGCAGGGTGACGTAGGCGATGATGGCCTGACCGGTGGTGGCGTCGTTGGCACCCACCACGGCCGCCTCGGCCACCGACGGATGGGCGACGAGGGCCGACTCGACCTCGGTGGTGCTGATGCGGTGGCCGCTGACGTTCATCACGTCGTCGACACGACCGAGCAGCCACAGGTAGCCGTCGTCGTCGAGCTTGGCGCCATCGCCCGCGAAGTACCGACCGTCGAACCGACTCCAGTAGGTGTCGCGGTAGCGCTCGGGGTCGCCCCAGATGCCGCGAAGCATGCTCGGCCACGGCTGGGTGAGGGTGAGGTACCCACCGCCGCGCAGCACCTGCGCCCCATTCTCATCGACGAGTTCGGCACCGATGCCGGGCAGCGCGAAGGTGGCCGAGCCGGGCTTGGTGGTGGTGGCGCCCGGCAGTGGGCTGATCATGATGCCGCCCGTCTCGGTCTGCCACCAGGTGTCGACGATGGGGCAGCGGCTGCTACCGATGTGCTCGTGGTACCACATCCACGCCTCGGGGTTGATCGGCTCGCCCACGCTGCCCAACACCTTCAGCGAGCTGAGGTCGTGTTTGGCGGGCTCGTCGGTGCCCCACTTCATGAAGGTGCGGATGGCCGTGGGCGCTGTGTAGAACTTCGTCACCCGGTACTTCTCGATGATCGCCCAGAAGCGGTCGTTGCCAGGGAAGTTGGGCACGCCTTCGTACATCACCTGCGTGGCGCCGTTGGCCAGAGGGCCATAGACGATGTAGCTGTGTCCGGTGATCCAGCCCACATCGGCGGTGCACCAGTAGATGTCGTCGTCGTGCAGGTCGAACACGTACTTGTGGGTGAAGGCCACCTGGGTGAGGTAGCCGCCACTGGTGTGCATGATGCCCTTCGGCTTACCCGTCGTGCCCGAGGTGTACAGCAGGAACAGCAGTTGCTCGCTGTCCATCGGCTCGGCGGGGCAGACCGGGTCGGCGGCGGCCATCAGGTCGTGGTACCAGTGGTCGCGGCCCTCCTGCATGGGCACCTCGTTGCCACCGCGCTGCACCACGACGACACCCGTGATGCTGGGGGTGTCGTCCAGCGCCTCGTCGGCCACAGGCTTCAGCGGGAACACCTCGCCACGGCGGTAGCCGCCGTCGGCGGTGATGAGCACCTTCGCCTCGGCGTCGTTGATGCGGTCGCGTAGCGAGTTCGAACTGAAGCCACCGAACACCACGCTGTGGGCGGCGCCGATGCGGGCGCACGCCAGCATGGCCACCGCCGCCTCGGGGATCATCGGCAGGTAGATGTTCACCCGGTCGCCGCGCTGCACGCCCAGGCCCTTCAGCACGTTGGCGAACCGTTGCGTCTCGTCGAGCAGTTCGGCGTAGGTGACGGTGCGGGTGTCGCCCGGTTCGCCCTCCCAGTGGAACGCCACCTTGTCGCCGCGGCCGGCCAGCACATGGCGGTCGAGGCAGTTGTAGCTCACGTTCAGCTGCCCACCGACGAACCACTTCGAGAACGGCAGGTCCCACTCGCAGATGGTGTGCCAGTCGGTGTTCCAGTCGAGCAGTTCGCCAGCCTGACGCGCCCAGAAACCCTGGTAGTCGGCATCGGCCTGGTCGTACAGGAACGTGCCGGTGACCAGTGCCTCGCGCTTGAACGCGTCGGACGGTGGGAACCGCCGGTTCTCCCACTGCAGTGCATCGATCGCGTTGGCGTCGCTCATGTCGTCGTCC
>JBIKLX010000031.1:0-22926 GCA_044359565.1 Ilumatobacteraceae bacterium | reverse complement strand
GGCGACGACAGCAGCGCGGCCAACACCACCGCCGCCGCCGTCACCACGACGGCAGGGGCGCCCACCACGGTCGAGGGTGCACTGGCCGTCGGTACCAACATCAGCGGCTACACGCCCGTCGGCTCCGCCGTAGCCCCCGACTCCACTGACGTGCCCGACCTCGACGGTGACGAACTCACGGTGAACGACAGCTGCTTGATGACCGAGACATCGGTGCGGTTCGGCTCGTCGGGCCCGTCGGTGAGTTGCCTCCAACAGGCGCTGCTCGACGCCGGCTACTACTCGGGCGCTGTCACCGGTTCGTTCGACCAAGCCACGTTCGTCGCTGCCGAGGCGATGCAGGAAGACCGCGACCTGTTCGTCGATGGCATCGTCGGGCGCGAGTCGGCCATCTCGCTCGGCATCTGGCCCGACGAGGAGTCGTTCGTCGTGCGCACGCCGAAGCCGCCGAGTGGTGCCGTCGACCTGATGGGCTATCCGCTCTCCAGTGTCGCCTCCGCCGGCGACGACGCGCCGCCGCTACCGCCCGACTCGGGGTCGGGCCGACGACTCGTCTTCTACCGCGGCGGACAGCGGGTGTGGGCGGTGGGCGACGACGGGCGGATCATCCGCTCGTGGCTCGTCTCGGGCAGCAAGTACTCGAACGAGCTGCCGGGCACGCACGAGGTGTACAGCCGCTCGGAGATGTCCACCGCGTGGAACGGCAAGGCCTACCTGCCGAAGATGGTGCGCTGGCTGAAGACCGATATCGGCGCGATCGGCTTCCACGCAATCCCCATCCGCCGGTCCGACAACACGCCGTACCAGACCGAGGACGAGTTGGGTCAGCGTCTGTCGGGTGGTTGCCAGCGGCAGGCCAACCGCGACGCCGCCTTCCTGTGGGACTTCGCCCAGGTGGGCACCAAGGTCGTCGTCATCTGACCCGACGGCCCCGTGCCACCACTGGCCGGAGTGGTGCTGTCAGAGCGCAGTGGCAGGGCACGACGAGGCGGTGCAGGCCGTCGGTGGCCAGTTCGCCGGGAGCAGTCGAGCCGCTGAACTCGCGGGAGGCACCGGCCGTAGTCGCACCGCACCGCGGGTGCGCACCGCCACCGTCGTCGAGGTCGACGCGCCCGTGGTGGTCGTCGCACCCGGCACGGTGGTACCCGGACGCACGGTCGTGCCTGGAGCCACGGTCGTGCCCGGAGCCACGGTCGTAGGAGTCACCGCGGACGGGTCGGTGTAGGTGAATGCCCGCGAGTAGACGAGGGCGTAACTCTGCGACGTGGTGAAGCGCACCGTCACATCCACCACTCCGGCCGTCAGGGCCTGCGGCAAGGTGACGGTGAGCGACGAACCCGAACCCGACACCGTGGCGGGGGCAACCGCGGTGGCACCGAACCAGACGTACACGGGCACCGTCGTGGGGAAGGCGCCGTTGATGGTGATCGTCGAGCCACCGGCCATCGAACCGGCTCGGGGCGTCATCGAGTCGATGCGGTAGGAGCCGACCACCACGGTCGATGGCGTAGGTGTCGTGGTGGCCACGACTCGGGTGGTGGTGGGGGCAGCGGTCGTGGGGGCCGCGGTCGAGGTGGTGGCCCGCACGGTGGTGGTCGTGGCGACCGTGGTGGCGACGCTCGGCAGCGTCGTTGCGGCCCGCACCGTGGTGGTCGTCGCACCCGACACCGTCGTGGCCACACCGCCCGTCGTGGTGGTGGCCCGCACCGTCGTCGTCGCACCCGACACCGTCGTCGCCACACCGCCCGTCGTGGTGGTGGCCCGCACCGTCGTCGTCGCACCCGACACCGTCGTGGCCGCTCCGCCCACCGTCGTCGTCGCCGCCCGCACCGTCGTCGTCGCACCCGACACCGTCGTGGCCGCTCCGCCGGTCGTGGTGGTGGCCCGCACGGTCGTGGTGGTGGCTCCCGACACCGTGGAGGTGGTGGTGCCGACCGCTGCAGCGTTCACCTGGAGGAAACCCACCAGGCTCGTGCCCGAGGCGACACCGGCGTCGTCGACGAGGTCGGTGACGAGTCCGTACGAGCCCGCTGGCAGCGCGACGCGCGCAGTGAAGTACCACTCGGTGGCCGACACCGCGGTGGCAGAGCCGAATGCCACTGCAGGAACGCTGCCGTCGAGTCCGGAGACGGCGTTCGTGGTGCCTGCCGTCGTGGCGAGTTCGACAGCAAGGCCCTCGACTGCATAGATCGCACCGCTGTCGAGGGTGACCAGGCTCAGGCGTGCGCCGGTGACACCGGCCGGCAACGAGGCAGCCGAGACACGCACTCCCACCGTGCTCGCCGTGTTGGCCCGCATCGCGTCGACGCCTTCGTACACCACCTGGGGAACGGTGGGTGGCGCCGCGGGTGGTGCCGCGCCGACGGCCGACGCGACGTCGAGCATGGGTGCACCCCAGCCGAGCGCCCGCGCCGAACCGACCAGGGTGGTCCGCAGCGCAGCTGGAGTGAGGGTGGGGTCGTGCGACAGCACGACGGCGGCACCGCCCGCCACCATCGGCGTGGCCATCGAGGTGCCCGACTTGTAGCCGTAGCCACCCGTACCGATGGTCGACATCAGGAAGCTGCCCGGCGCGTAGAGGTTCACGGGCGTGCCGTAGTTGCTGAACGACGACCGCGTGTCGGTGTTGGTGGTGGCGCCCACCGCGATGACACCGGGGTAGAACAGCGAGAAGGCAGCAGGGAAGACGTACGCCGACGAGATGTCGGCACCCGAGTTGCCCGCTGCCGCCACGACGAGCACACCGCGGTCGACGGCGTACTGCACTGCCATCTCGAGCACCGCTGCTGCCGAGCGAGTTGTGCCCACCGCAGTGCCAAAGCTCATGTTGATGATGTCGGCACCGTTGTCGACCGCGTACTGCACGGCACCGAGCGCTGCCGACGACGGAAGGCCGCCGCTCGGTGAGACGCTGGCTTTCACCGCCATCACCTTCGCCCCCGGGGCGACGCCCACCACACCCACCCCATTGAGGCCCGCAGCGATGATGCCCGCCACATGGGTGCCGTGGTCGTACGAGGCGGACGCAGCGTCGAAGTTCGGATCGGCATCGTTCATGCCGAAGTCCCACCCGGCGCAGTCGTCGACGAAGGTGTTGCCGTCGTCGTCGACACCGTTGTCGCAGGTCTCGTCGACGTTCACCCAGCGCTGGCCGGCGAGGTCGGGATGCGAGGTCGAGATGCCGGTGTCGATCACGGCCACCACCACCCCTGTACCGGTGGCGGTACCCCAGGCGGGCACCACGTTCGCGTCGGCACCCGCTACACCGGCGAGGCCGGCGCTCTGGCTCGGGTCGCCGGTGTTCGACAACGCCCACTGCTGGCCCTGATTCGGGTCGTCCATCGGGCTCAGCATCAAATCGTCGACGACGTCGACCACCCCGGGCACGCTCAGCAGCGCCTCTCGGTCGCCGGCGGTGGCCACGGCGAAGGTACCCGGTGCCACCACGGTCACGCGCTGCACGCCCTCGACTGCGCGCAACTGCTCGGCCACCCGTTCGTCCGGCACTGGTTCGTCCGGCACTGGCTGGTCCGGTGCGGGTTCGTCCGGCACCGGCTGGTCCGGTACGGGTTCGTCGCGCTGGTCGCGGGTCACCACCACATGGTCGAACCCGTCGGTCCACTCCACCGGCGCTGTGAGGGCGTCGGCGACCGGCATGTCGACGGAGGGCGACGCCACCGGCGACGCGGCAGCCAATGCGCCCACGACGGTGACGGCCACGAGCGCGGCCGCGCCGACGAGGCCGAGTCGGTGCTCGGCGTGCAACCTCGCTGGGCGTCGCTGTTCCATGGTGTCCATCGGCCTCGCCGCGCTCGGCCGAGACGACCGGCTGCGCGCCGACTCACCGTCCGAAAAACCCCTGATCACGCACGGTGGCACGCCGACTGCAGCGGTCGATCCACCACCCGCAGGCTCAGCTCACATCGACGTGGTGGAGCACGACGCGGTCGAACAACCGCTCGTCGGCCAACTGGCGGTGGCCAGGCGAGCCAGTGCGCCGCTACCCGACGGCGGGCGCAACGACAACGAGCCACGCGCGACCGGCGGCACGGTGGTGCCGGGCGCGGTCGTCGCCGGCGACGTGGTCCCGGGCGCAGCAGTCGTCCCGGGTGCCGCGGTCGTACCCGGCGCCGCCGTGTTCCCCGGAGCCGCGGTCGTACCCGGCGCAGCCGTCGTGCCCGGCCCGGCGGGCGCCGTCGTGACCGGCGATGTCGCTGGCACCGTCGTGCCGGGTGCCGCCGTCACCGGCACGGTCGTCGCCGGCAGCGTCGTACCCGGCGCAGCCGTGGGCGGCACCGCTGCGGCGGCATCGCCGAAGGCGAACGCCTGGGCAAGCACCAGTTCGTGGCTCCGCGAGGTGGTGAACCGAATGGTGACGTCGACCACACCGGCGGTCGACACCACGGGCGACAGCAGTCGGAGGGTGTAGCCGTCGCTCGTCGCGCGCACCACGTTGCCCGCACCGAACCACACGTACACGGGCACGGTGGTGGGGAACCGACCGACGATCTCGAGCGGAGTGCCACCGGCGAGGGGCGCAGCGCGAGGCGACATCGAATCGACTCGCCAGATGCCGTCGGTGTCGGGTGCCGGCGAGGGCGTGGTGGTGCCGGGCACCGCCACCGTGGTCGAGGTGGTCGGGGCGGTTGTGACCGGACCCGCCGTCGGCGCAGTCGTCGGCACCGGGGCAGTCGTACCGGGCGCGTTCGTCACCGGAGGCGTCGCGACCGGAGCAGTCGTGCCCGGCGCGATGGTGGCCGGAGCTGTCGCAACCGGAGCGGATGTGACGGGCGATGCAGGCGCCGACGTGACGAGGCCGGCAGCGGGCGCCGAGGTCGGCCCCGATACCGGCGCCGTCGTGACAGGGCCGGCGACAGGTGCTGTCGTGGGCGCCGTGATCGGCCCGACCGGGGTCGAGCCCACCGGCGGCGCGGTCGTCGAACCCGGCGGCAGCGGTGCGGTAGGCACCGTTGTTGTGACGCCCGGCCCGCTGATGGGCGAGGCCGGCACGGTGGTGGTCGTGATTCCAGGCGATGGTGAAGTCGCGGGCGGCGGGGCGACGCGCAGGTACCCGACGAAGGCGGGGCCGACCGCAGCACCCGACGCGTCGACCAACTCGGTCACCACGCCGTACATCCCCTCGGGCCAGACGGCGTCGATGTCGAAGCGCCACTCACCGGGCGCCACCTGGTTGGTGGCGTCGAGCGGTACGGCGATCAGCGAGCCGTCGGCCCCCGACACCGCCGACGCCGTCGACCCGTCGGCGCGGGTGACCACGGTCGCCAGGCCGTCGACTGCGTACACCGAGCCAGCCTCGGAGGTGGCGATGCTGAGCCGCGCCCCCACCACGCCGGTCGGCAGCGTTGCACCGCTGATGCGAACACCGACGCGAGCCTTCGTGTCGGGACGCACGACATGGGCGCCCTCGTACAGCACCTGCGCCGAACGGGCGGCCGAGCCACCCACCGCGGCACTCACATCGAGCCGCGGCCCCCAGGCCAGCGCGCGCGCCGTGGCCACGATGCGCGACCGCGCCTCGCTGGGGCTGGACACGACGCCCGCCGCGAGCATGTCGGCCACGGCGCCCACCACCATCGGCGTGGCCATCGAGGTGCCCGACAAGAAGCCGTACCCTCCGCCGGGCATCGTCGACAGCAGGGTCGAACCCGGCGCATAGATGTTCACCGGGCTGCCGAAGCAACTGAAACTCGAGCGGGTGTCGCTGTTGGTGGTGGAACCGACCGTGATGACGCCGCTGTAGTAGAGCGAGAAGTTGGCCGGGAAGACCGGGCTGGTCCCGATGTCGACCGCCGAGTTACCGGCTGCAGCGACCAGTGTGACGCCGCGGTCGGTGGCGTACTTCACGGCCTTCTCCATCAGCCACTCGTTGGCACGCGTGTCGCCCGGCATGCTGCCGAAGCTCATGTTCATCACCTTGGCGCCGTTGTCGGCGGCGTAGATGATGCCCGAATAGATGGCGCCCAGCGAGAGCGCCCCGCTGGTGGTGGACACCTTCACCGGCATGATGGTGGCCTGCGGGGCAACACCCACCACACCGATGCCGTTGCGGCCGGCGGCGATGATGCCGGCAACGTGGGTGCCGTGGTAGTAGCCCGACGACCCACGGTCGTCGCCCGGGTTGGCGTCGTTGGCGCCGAAGTCCCAGCCGACGCAGTCGTCGATGTAGCCGTTGGCATCGTCGTCGACCTTGTTGGCGCACACCTCGTCGCTGTTGTTCCACAACCGCCCGGCGAGGTCGGGGTGGGTCAGGTCGACCCCTGTGTCGAGCACCGCCACCACCACACCGGCGCCCTGCGACACCGACCACGCGGGCACCACGTTGGCATCGGCACCGGCGACGCCCACCGAACCATTCGCCTGGGCAGCAGCACCGGTGTTGCTGATGGCCCACTGCTGCGACTGGTTCGGGTCGTCGTACAGCACGTACAGCGAGTCCTCCACGAGCCCGGCGATACCGGGCACGGCCAGCAGGTCGTCGCGCGACCCGGCCGTCGCCACGGCGAAGGTGCCGCCCGCCACCGGGGTCACCTCGGCCACACCTGGCACGGCCGACAGCGCATCGACAATCGCGACATCACCCACCCGCACCGGTTCACCCGCCACGGGTGCCGTCGTCACTGCAGGTGCCGCCGGGAGGTCGACGCCGACCACATCGGCATCATCGACCGGAGCGGTCACCGGTGGCAACGGGGTCGAGTCGGGGTCGAACGCCGCCTCGGTCATCACGATCACGTGGTCGAGGTCATCGCCCCAGGTCGGCTGTTCGATCAAGGCGGCGTCGTACGCGGTGTCGGTGCCCACAGGACGGTGCCCACCGGCCAGGGTGCCGGCGGTCGCCGCGAGGCACAGGGCGAATGCGCTCAGCGCACCCACCCTGGTCTCACCTACCGACCGCTGCGGAACCCGCGCGTGGTGCATCTCACCATCCAGTCACCAGACACGCGCGCAGACTCGCTCGTGGTCCGTTCTCGGACAGTCCGCAGGCGACCACGCTCGATCACCTCGCTTGCCGACACCTTGACAGTGCGGGAGGGGACAGTGCGGGAGGGGATACTGGGGGGCGTGGACGAACTGCTCATCGACCGCCGCGCCACCGTGCGCCGGATCGAGTTGGGCGACGGCGCCTGGGTCGATGTGGTCGACAGCTTCGTGAAGGACCCCGCCGCCGTCTTCGACACAGTGCACGCCGGTACCGCATGGGCCCAGTCGGAAGTGCTGCGCTACGACCGCTACGTGCCCGAGAAGCGGCTGATGGCCGGGCTACGGGCCGATGCCCTGCCCATGCTGCGCCAGACCGACCTGCACCTGAACGCCGCCTACCGGCGGCCGCTCGACGGGGTGGCCGCCATCCTCTACCGCACGGGCGACGACTTCCAGGGCCTGCACAGCGACCGCGAGATGCGCTGGCTCGACGACACCCTCATCGCCATCGTGGTGCTGGGCCAACGCCGACCGTTCGTCTTCCGGCCCCGGGCACCGCTGGCCGAGGTGCCGCTGCCCGGGGTGCCGGAACGAGTGCCCGCCGGCAGCGGCCCCGACGACATCGTGCTGCTGCCCGGCGAGGGCGACCTGCTGGTGATGGGCGGCACCTGTCAGCGCACATGGCTGCACGGGGTGCCCGCCGCCGACACCCCGAATCCGCGCATCTCACTCACATGGCGCTGGACCAGTCGGCGCGGCCGGCCCGATACGAACCCCGGCTACTTCGACGGCCGCCAGTTCAGCGACCGACCCCGCCAACCAGGCACGCGTCGGGCCAAGGGTCACTGACGAGGTGCCGCACGCTGCCGATACCCTCCCGCGGGTGGAACCCACCTGGCTCGGCGAGGCGCGTGTGCTCATCGTGGCCGGCAAGGGCGGTGTCGGCTCCAGCACCGTCGCTGCCGCTGCCGCACTGTTGGCTGCGCGCGACGGCGCCGACGTGTTGCTGGTGGCGGTCGACGGCAAGCCCGGGCTGGGGCCCCTGCTCGGTGGGCCGCCGCTCACACCCGACGAGCAGGTGCTGCGCAGCCTGCGCGGCAAGGGACGCGTGCGCGGTCGCACAGTGCCACCCGAACAGGCCTTCGGCGACTACCTCGAACTGAAGGGCGTGGCCGGACTGGTGCGGCGCGCCGCCTCGGCGGCCTCGCTCGACATGGTGGCCGGCTCCACGCCCGGCCTCGAACACCTGCTGGTGCTCGGCAAGATCAAAGAGCTCGAGCGCACGAAGGCGGCCGACCTCATCGTGGTCGAGGCACCGCCGGCCGGGCACGCTGCACCGTTCATCCGTTCGGCCCGGGCCCTGCAGCAGGTGGTGGCCAGCGGGCCGGTGCGCGATCAGGCCGACGAGGTGGCGGCCATGCTGGCCGACTCGACCCGCGCCCAGGCGCTGCTCGTCACCCTGGCCGAGGAGACCCCGGTAAACGAGGTGATCGAGTTGGCCTACGAGGTGGAAGAAGACCTCGGCCTGGCACTGGCACCGCTGGTGGTGAACGCCTGCTGGCCCGACCGGCCCGCCTTGGCGCTCACCCCGGCAGCTGCCGCCAAGCGCAGCGGCGCCACGCTGTCGGCGGCCGACCGCGCCGCACTCGCCGAGTCGAGCGGCTTCGGTGCGGCGCGTCTGGCCGTACAGCGCGAGCAGTTGGCACGGCTCGACACCGATCTGCCGCTGCCGCGCATCGCGCTCCCCCGGCTGGCTACCCCGCGCCTCACCTCGGCGCACCTCGACACGCTGGCCGATGCGCTGGCCCTGCCCCCGGTGGTGGCACAGTGACCGCCCCTGCCGCGCAGTCGGTCGGGTTGGCCGAGGTGCTCGAGGCCGATCTGCTCGTGACGTGCGGCCCCGGCGGTGTGGGCAAGACCACCACCGCCGCTGCGCTTGGACTGGCCGCGGCCCGCGCCGGCAGGCGCGTGGTCGTGGTCACCATCGACCCGGCCCGCCGCCTCGCCGACGCCCTCGGCGTCGATGCCGCGGCATCGAACGAACCGCACCTGGTCGCCGGCGCCGTCGATGGGCCGGGGTCGTTCTCGGCGCTCATGCTCGACGCCGAGCGCACGTTCGACGAACTGATCCGCGACAACGCCGGCGACGCAGCCGAACGCATCCTCAACAACCGCGTGTACCGCAGCATCGCCGGCTCGTTGTCGGGCGCGCAGGAATACATGGCCATCGAGCGGTTGCACCAACTGCACCACAGCGGCGACTACGACCTCGTGGTCATCGACACACCGCCGTCGCGCCACGCCATCGATGTGCTCGAGGCACCCGACCGGTTGGTGCGGTTCCTCTCGAACCCCGTCTACCGCACCCTCACCCTGCCCACCCGTTCCTTCGCCAAGGTCACGCACGCCGCCACCAGTGCATTCCTGTGGACCGTGAAGCGGCTGGCCGGTCCGGCCATCGTGGAGGACACGATCGAGTTCTTCCGCTCGCTGTCGGGCATGGAGGACGGCCTGCGCACCCGCGCCGCCGAGATGGCCGCCGAACTGCGCGCCGACACCACGGCGTTCGTGCTGGTGTCGAGCCCGCGTGCCGAGGCCATCGATGAGGCGTCGTTCCTCGCCACCGCGCTGCACGACGGTGGCTTCCACCTCGGCGGTGTGGTGGTGAACCTGCTCCACCCACTGCCGCCACCGTTGTCCGACGAGCTGGTCGATGCCTTCCAGGGTGGCGATCTCGACGGCCCCCTGGCCGAGCAGGTGGCGTACCACCTCGACCTGCTCGCGCTCGCCGAGGCCGAGCGGACCGAGATGAACACGCTGGTGGCGTTGGCCGGCGATGCGACGGTGCGCACCGTGCCGCTCCTCGATCACGACGTGCACGATCTGGCCGCGCTGGGCGAACTGGGCGAGCTGCTCACGGCCGCCGACTCGCCGCGCCGTCGACGTCGCTAACATCCGCGTCGTGACCGTCGCTGCGCAGACCACCGGGCCCACCACGTATGCGGCCGGTCGTCGCATCATCGACGTCGATGCCCACATCATGGAGCCCACCGGGTGGCTGGCGTCGTACGCGCCGGCAGCAGTGCGCGAGGTACTGCCCGACGAGCATCTCGGCGACCACGACCTGGCCGACCTGCTCGACGCCGCCCAGCGCGCCCTGCTGCACCGCAGCACCGACGAGGCCGAGCGCGAGCGGGCGTCGGCCGACTACATGACGATGGAGCGCAAGGGGTGGATGTCACTCGGCGGCTGGGACCGCGCCGAGCGCGCCGTGGCGCTCGACCGGCTGGGGTTCGACCTGCAGGTGGTGTTCCCCACAGCGAGCTTTCCTCAGGTGCTCGCCTGCCCTGCCGACCAGCAGGTCGAGGCGGTGCGAGCGATGAACCGCGGCCTGGCCGACTTCTGCACCGACCCGCGGCTGTCGGCCACGGGGTATGTGCCGTTCCATCTCGGCCCTGAGGTGGCACAGGCGCTGGTGCACGAACTGGCCGAGCAGGGCGTCGGGGCATTCCTCGTCGACTCGGTCCCGCGGCGCGGCGAGCGGGCGTTCTCGCATCCCGACTTCGACCCCGTGTGGGCGGCGATGGTCGAGGTCGATCGCCCGGCCGTACTGCATGTGGGCGCCGACGGCGGCTACCGCCCCGTGCCACGGGCGGTGCTGAACAACGGGCGCGAGATGGGGCATGTGCGCTCCGACGCACCCGGCGATGCGCTGTCGTTCACGGCCATCGGCTACCCGGCCGAACTGTTTGTGGGCTCGCTCGTGTTCGACGGCGTGTTCGAGCGCTTCCCCCGCCTGCGCGTGGGCATCACCGAACTCGGCGTGTCGTGGCTGCCGTCGTTCCTGCACATGATCGACACGGCGCACCGTTCGTTCCGCCGCATCCAGAATCTCAGCCACCTCACCGTGCGGCCGTCGGAGTACGTGCGTCGCCAGGTGGTGGTGTCGCCCTTCGCCGGTGAAGACGTGGGGTGGGTGATCGAACAGAGCGACCCGGCCTGCGTGGCCTTCTCGTCCGACTACCCGCACCACGAGGGCACCGACGACCCCATCCGTCGCTTCGAGGCCTCGATGACCCAGACCGCGGCGGCGCACAAAGACCTGTTCTACGCGGGCAACGGCCGCCGCCTGCTCGGCGTCTGAGCCTCTGGTTCTCACCTGGCTCTCACGCCACTCCAGCATCTCGTTCACGACCCAGCTGCACACTGCCTGTCATCCCCCTTAGGAACAGGAGCCGTGATGAACGAGCAGAACGAGCCGAACGAGAACCTCGAGCCGAGCGAGGCTGACGGCGCGGTCGCCGAAGCAGCCGACGAGGTGATCGAGCTTCCCGAGATCGTCGAGGCGACTGCGGGCGACGAGGTGCCTGCCGACGCGACGGTGGAAGCCGCGGCGCCCGGCGTCGAGGTGCCCGCTGCCGACACGGCCGTGTCGGCCGACAAGCCGAAGCGGCGCATCGGTCGCCTCACTGCGGTGGCAGCCGTGGCAGCGCTGCTCGGCATCGCCGGTGGCGCCGGCGCGGTGGCGTTGATCGGCGACGGCGGCCATGGCCGCGGCGGCCGCAGCGGACACGGCGACAGCCACCAGATCGATGCCGACAGGCACGGCGACGGCCACCACGGTGCCGACGGCGACCACGACTGAGCTCGCCTCGCGGATTGTGGCGGAGCATCTGCCAGAATCGGCACCATGACCGTCCCGCCCAGCGTGCGCACCCCCGACGCCAACTTCGAGCACCTCGAGGGCTTCCCGCACCCTCCCCGCTACGTCGAGATCGACGGCCTGCGGATGCACTACGTCGATGTCGGCCCGGCCGACGGCCCGCTGCTGCTGATGGTGCACGGCATGCCCACCTGGGCCTACCTGTACCGCGACGTCATCGCCACCATGGCTGCGGCCGGGTGGCGATGCATCGCGGTCGACCACATCGGGTTCGGTCGCTCCGACAAGGTGACCGACGAGTCGTGGTATTCCATCGCCCGCCACACGGCGAACCTCACGCGCTTCATCGAAGCCCTCGACCTGCGTGACGTCACGTTGATGGTGCAGGACTGGGGCGGCCCCACCGGCTTGGCCCAGTACGCCACGATGCCCGAGCGCTTCGTGCGACTGGTCATCATGAACACCTGGCTGCACCACGAGGGCTACGAGTACTCACCGGGCGTCCAGCAGTGGATCGCGCAGTGGGTGCCGGGCGGCCTGTTCGAGGCGTCGATCCCCGACACCTTCACGCTCGGCGGCCTGATGGCCATGGCCACCGACCGCATCGCCCCGCAGGACTCGATCTTCGTCGCCATCAGCGGCGGCACGCCCGAGTACACCGGCGCCGCGGGCGTGGTGCAGCGCGCCTACGACGCCCCGTTCGCCGGCCTCGGCAAGCCGGGTGTCGCCGGGCCGCGCCGGTTCCCGATGAGCATCCCGCACCACGATCCGGCGGCCGGCAACGCCGCCGCGCAAGAGCAGCACTTCGCCGCGGTGAACGCCACCTCACTGCCGGTGCACTTCATCTGGGGCGAGGCCGACACCGTGTTCACCGAAGCGTGGGGCCAGGCGTGGGCGGCCATGATCCCGCATGCCACCTACGACGGCTTCGCCGACGCACGGCACTTCCTGCAGGACACCCACGGCACCCGGATCGCCACCACGCTGTTGGACCGCATCGGCTGAGCCACCGGCTCGGTGTCCTCGGCCCCGCCTCCTTGGCCCGGACTACCCAGCGCCGCCGACGCGCACGCTGGCTACACCGTCGGCCGCCCCGACCGACACGCAGATGCTGGCGAGCGTGCGCTCCTCGTCGTACGGCCACGGCCGGCCGCGGTGCAGCGTGGCCCGCTCGTCCCACACCAGCACGTCGCCCGGCTGCCAGGCGTGGGTGTACACCCGTTCGGGCTGCGTGCAGAACCCGATCAGGTCGTCGACGAGTTGCTGCGCCTCGTCGTCGGGCAGGCCGTCGACCCCGAAGGTGTGCGACGCCAGGTACAGCGCGCCCTGGCCGTTCACCGGGTTCACCCACACCGACTTCCACACCTGGTCGGGGAAACGCTCTCGGTGCCGCTCGACCAGTACCGGCGACAGGTCGCGACGCGAGTGCGCCAGCCGATGCCGGAACACCGCACCGTCCACTCGGGCCCGCAGCTCGGCGGGCAGGTCGCGCCAGGCCACACGGGTGGAGCACAGCTGCGTCTCGCCGCCGGAGCTGCTGAGTACGCGGGCGGCCAGCACGTTGGCCAAGGCGGGCACCGGCAGGAAGATGCTGTCGGTGTGCCACAGCTGGTTGCCCATCAGGTCGAGGGTCAGCAGATCGTCGGGCGGGGCCACCGAGCCGTCGTCGCGCAGGTTGCTCACGTTGGCCATGCGCGGCGTGTCGCCCATCGCCCCGTACGAGCGGTCCTCCACCGGGCCGAACAGCGCGCCGAAGCGCAGGTGCGCCGCATCGTCGAGCGACTGCCCGCGGAACAGCAGCAGCGAGTGCTCCTCGAACGCGGCGCGCAGCGCCGGGTAGAGGTGCGTGGGCGTGACCTCGCGCATGTCCACCCCGTGCACCTCCACCCCGAAGTCGGGATGCAGCGGGGTGAGGGCGAGCGCCTCGTGGCTCACGGCCGCAGGTGCACCTTGATGGCGCCGCTCGCCCGGTCGGCCGACACCCGGAACGCCTCGGCCGCATCGTCGAGCGAGAACGTGTGGGTCACCAGCGTGTCGGCCACCGAGTGGTCGGCGGCCAGCTGGTCGGCGGCTTCGCGGAAGTCGTCGTGGTCGTCGGCGTGCGAGTAGCCCATCGCCGGCACCAGGGCCACCTCTTTGAACAGCATCGTGTTGCTCATGTGCACCGGTCCCCAGATCATGCCGAACTCGAGCACCGTGCCACCGGGCTGCGCCGCGGCGAAGCAGGCGTCGACGGTCTGCTGGGTGCACACCGCGTCGAACACCACCGGGTACGCGGAGTCGACGGGGCGATCGACCACGTGCGCGCCCAGGGCCTCGGCGGCAGCGATCTGGTGCGGGTGGCGGGCGACGATGTGGGCGTCCACACCCCGGGCCCGCAAGGCGACGACGGTGAGCAACCCGATCGACCCGGCGCCCACCACCAGCGCGGTGCTGCCCGGCTGCACCGTCGCCCGACGCACACCGTGCCAGGCGATGGCCAGCGGCTCCACCAGCGCCGCGTCGGTCTCGCGGGCACCGGCCGCCATGGGGTACACCCGCTGCGGGTCGACGTCGACGAACTCGGCCAGGCCACCGTTCACGGCCACGCCGTAGGCGGTGCTCCAACTGAGACGGCACCCGTTCTGCGCACCGGTGGTGCAGGGCACGCAGGTGCCGCACTCGCCCGTCGGGCGAACCGCCACCAACCGGCCGTCGGGTAGATAGCCGCCGAACTCGTGCCCCAGCGCGAACCCGCGCAGCCCGGCAGCCACCATGTGGTGATCGCTGCCGCAGATGCCCGCCTCGGCAACCCGCACCCGGGTGGGGCCGGCCGGCGGCGTGTCGATGTCGACGACCACCACCGCGCCGTCTTCGGGCACCACCGCTCGCATTGCTCGACCTTAGAGCGCGGGGCCGTTCCAGGGAACGGATGGCGTCGCGTCTCTTCGTTGCGGTGGAGGGCGATGAGTACGGTCTGGAAGGCTCGCCACACGAGGAGCGAGGCCCCGGCCGTGCAGGTCGCGCCGCAGCAGCGCGCAGAGGGAGACGACGATGACGAAGATCACGCTTCTGGACGGAGGCATGGGGCAAGAGCTCGTGGCGCGCTCGGGCGACGAGCCGACGTCGCTGTGGGCGACACGGGTGATGATCGATCATCCCGGGATGGTGCGGGCGATTCATGAGGACTACTTCGCCGCAGGCGCAACGGTGGCGACGACCAACACCTATGCCACCCACCACGACCGGTTGGAGCGGTTCGATCTGGACCACCTGTTCCACGCGCTTCACTTGCGGGCGTTGGTCGAAGCGCATGAGGCACGCGGCACGCGGGTGGCACGGATTGCAGGGTCGATCGGGCCGCTGAAGGCGAGCTATCGACCCGATCTGGCCGAACCGGTAGAGGTCGCTGCGCCGAAGTACGCCGAGGTGGCGCGGATCCTGGGGCCGCATGTCGACATGATCCTGTGCGAGACGATGGCTTCCTTGGCGATGGCCGAGGCTGTG
Source organism: Ilumatobacteraceae bacterium (assembly GCA_044359565.1). Taxonomy (GTDB): domain Bacteria; phylum Actinomycetota; class Acidimicrobiia; order Acidimicrobiales; family Ilumatobacteraceae; genus VFMC01. The sequence goes on along the minus strand of JBIKLX010000031.1, from coordinate 7,835 downwards.
GCACAGGGAGCGCAGGTGTCGGGCAAGCCGGTCTGGTTGTCGGTTTCAGTCGATGATCAGGACGGCACGAAGCTGCGCTCCGGCGAGCCTGTCGCAGATCTGGCCGGGGTCGTCGCGCGGTATCCCGTGACGGCGGTGCTGGCCAATTGCTCGGTTCCCGAGGCGATGGCGGCGGCCCTGGGAGAGCTTCGCGGGCTGGGCCTGCCGTTCGGGGCCTACGCCAACGGGTTCACGCACATCAGCGACAACTACCTGAAGGACGAACCGACGGTCAAGGAACTGACCCAACGCGAGGACCTGACGCCCGAGAAGTACGGCGATTTCGCACTGGCCTGGGTCGACATGGGGGCGACGATCATGGGGGGCTGCTGCGAGGTGGGGCCGTCCCACATCACCCATCTGGCCGGACGGTTGCGCGCCGCAGGACACGAGATCGTCTGATCTCGCCGAACGCCCGCCGGTGGCGGCCCGGGCTCTAGGCCTCGGTGGTGGATGGAGTTCGATGCCGGACTCGGTGTGTCAGAGGGGAGATCGTGAGGAGGCACTTCATGCCCACTCAGGGCTGACCTGTCGACCCATACCGAGCAGCAGCTCTGGCGAGGTGCTACCGGGGCCGGTAGACGTCGGACCGATGATCGATTCGAAGGACGGTGACCGTCGTTGCTTCATCATCGATCTCGTAGACGACGCGATACGCGCCGCGTCTCGCCGACCACAGTCCTGCGAGCTCGCGTTGCAGCGGGTGGCCAACTCGGCGTGGGTTCTCACACATCGGACCGACCATGAACTCCACGACCGCGGCGGCGACACGCTCGGGAAGCCGAGCGAGTTGCCGTTCCGCGGAGGCTGCGACTCGCAGCGCCCACAGGGGAGAGCTCACTCGTGCAAGTACTTCGCTCGGATCTCGTCGGCCGAGACCGTGTTGCCTGCCACGACGTCGCGGCGAGCTTGCTCGATGTCGGCCATGGCCGCAGGATCCGAAAGCAACTCGAGGGTGTCCTCGAGTGCTGCCAGGTCGTCGGCACTCATCAGCACCGCCGCAGGCCGGCCGTTGCGGGTGACGGTGATGCGATCGTGTTGCTGTTCCACGCGGTCGACCATCTCGGAGAACTTGGCCTTCACTTCGGCGAGCGGCAGCACGTCAGACATGACCAGAATCATAGTCACGCATCACCATACGTCAACCGCCCCGATCAGCAGCTCTCGGCGCAGGAGGTCTCGCTGCACTGCAAGGCGGCTCAGTGGTTGACGAGGCGTTCGAAGCGTTGGCGAGCACCTTGCCTTGTCATGCCGAGCTGCGCACCAATTGCGCCCCATGACAGCCCGGCGCGATGTGCAGCAAGCGCAGCGGCTTCGATGCGCGCATCGGCCTCGATCCCGTTTGCGTGGTGAGCACCGTTGCCGACTGAGCGTCGGGGATGGGCTCAGGCGCGGGAGTTGGCGTCGGACACGAAGCGCTCGGCGTCGCGCCGCAGCGATTGTTCGAGGGCGGTCAGCGTGACTTCGCGCGCAAGGCCTGCGAGCTTGTCGACTGTGCTGCTGACCTCAGCGAGCGACGCCGAGTCGAGGTGCGGCAGGAGTTGTGTTTCGAAGACCTTGACGAAGCGCGCGGACACATGGGCCATCACGTCGCTGAGCGACTCCCACTCATCGAGCACGGCGCTGGGTGGAACGCCGAGTTCCACGAGCGCGCTTCCGATGTCGAGGAACCGGCGGTCGGCGATCACTGCGTCGTTCCCATCGACTTCGACGAGACCTGCGGCGGCCGCTCTGGCCATGTCCTCGAGCGAGAGGGCAACGCCGCCGAGCCGCTCGATCAGTTCGACGAGCGGAATCGTGACGGGGTTGGGTTGGCGGAGGGCGCTCAGGCCAAGCAGGTCGGTCAGGGGTTCTCCTCGTTCGTAGCTGTCGATGAGTTCGGCGATCCCTGCGAGCGAATGACCGCGATGCTGCAGCTCGGTGATGAGCCGGATGCGTGCGAGGTGAGTGTCGTCGTAGATACCAATTCGGCCCTGCCGGGCGGGAGGATGCATGAGCCCTTTGTTCTGGTACATGCGCACGGTGGTCGTCATCGTGTTCGCCGCACGGGCGAGCTCATCGACTGTGTACTTCATGACGCTTGACACTAACCATTTATTGTGTGAGTATTCATTCACACAGTTATGGATACGCAGACGTTCTGGACCACAGTAGGCCTCATCGCCACGGCACTGGCGATCATCACCCCGCTCGCTCATCGCGCGCTCGGTGGACACCCGCACCGGCGACTGGCGTTGCACGTGGCGGGCGCCGTCGCGGCACTGTCGTTCACGATCGATGCTGGCCTCGCCGCAGCCGCGATGACGTTGCCCTGGCTCTTCCTCGGCGCGGCGCTCGCGCTCGATGAACTCCGCACGATCGGCGTGGCGTCGCTACTGCGGCGTCCGAACGCGGCCGTGCTCGGTCCGCTCGCCACCTGGATCTGGATGACCGCCGGCGCACTGTGGCTGACCACCCACCGCCTCGGGCTCGAGCCACTGGGTTTCGATCGAGCCATCACGCTGCTCACCGTCGCGCACTTTCATGTCGCCGGCCTGGGGCTGACCGCTTTGCTGGTGGTCACCCACCACCGCCGGCCACACACGACTCTGGTCGCAGCCATGTGGCTCCATCAGGCCGGCATGCTCACTGTTGCAGCAGGCCTCACGTTCAACGACCATCTGGAGGTCGCCGGCGCGGCCGCGATCACGTTGGCACTCGCTATGTGGGCTGCGATCGTCGTCGCATGGATTCGCCACGACCTCCACGGTCGGGCCCGGGTACTGCTGACGGTCGCCGCCATCGCTTGGATCCTGCCGATGGCGCTCGCGCTCGGCTGGGCGCTGGGCCCGTTCTTGCCTCAGCCGGTCGTGACGACGTTCAGAACCATGCTCCACTATCACGCAGCGCTCCAGACGTTCGGCCTCGTGCTCTGCGGACTCACCGGGGTTCTCCTGGCCGAACCGGCAAGCAACGCCCCACCGCCCACTTCAGCCACCAACAACACAACGATGGAGGACCACGATGATGTGGCTCACCAAACCCACGCCTGACGACATCGAGCGCTTGACACACCAACTCGACCGGCTACCCCTCAGCTACAAAGCCGGCCTACTCGAACGCGTCAACGACGAACGTGAGCTCCCTCGCGACCTCCGCGGCTGGTTCGTCGACCGATTCGAAGCCGAGATCGGGCACGGCGGCGACGACTTCGCCGCCGCCCGAGCCGCGCTCCGACGGTGGCAGCAGTTCGATCGCGATTGGCTCGTCCTCGCCGACGACCCCGCTCCGATCGAAGTAGGCGCCGTGGTCGCGTACGCAGCCCAGGTCCTCGGAACCTGGTGGGGATACGGCTGCCGGATCCTCCGCGTGATCGACGAACCAACCCGCTTCGGCTTCGTCTACGGAACGATCCGAGGCCACGCCGAACGCGGCGAAGAACTGTTCCTCGTCGAACACCACCCCGATGACACCGTCACCTACTCGCTCTTCGCGATGTCGCGACCAGGACGATGGTTCAGCTGGCCAGGCATGCCCATCGCCCGGCACGCACAAGGCCGATTCCGACCGACATCAGCCAACGCACTGCGCCGCGCAGTAGCGACCGCTGCCAAATCGCCGAACTAGCAACAGAGCATCGACGCCTGCCCGATCGGGAACGAGGACAACGAGTTCAAGCTCGCGCAACGCTCGAACCCACCGACGAGAAGCCCCCGCCAGCATCACTCGATCACCGGAGTGTCTACAGTTCCGCGCTCTGGCAACCGCCAACGTGTCAAGGTAAGTTGATGTCGTGGATCAAGACATCCTCGACCACGCCCGCAAACACGGCGTGCACGACGACGACATTCTCCACGCCTACCACCACCCGATCCGCGTGCTGCAACTCGACGACCTCACCATGCTCATCGGTCCCGGCCTCTCAGCCAGACTCCTCGAAATCGGCGTCGCCATCGGCGATGGCATCGACTTCATCGTTCACGCCATGCCCGCACGGCCCAAGTTCATCAGGTGATCACCATGCCCCGTTCCATCCAAGACATCCTCGACCACGCCGACGAACTCGCACACCGCTTCGAGCACCTCGATGCGGACGAAGCCACCGAGATTCCCGTTGAGGAGTACCTCCTCCAACGCGCCGTCGTCGCTCGGGCCCGAACCGAACAACAGGTCCTCGACGCCGTAGCAAAGGCCCGATCCACCGGCATCTCCTGGCAGAAGATCGGCGCCCTCCTCGGCACATCCGCCCAGGCAGCCCAACAGCGCTACGGCGCCGTCCTCGAACCAACCTGACAGAGCGCCGAGCGGCAGGTATGCGCTATCCGCCACGCTTTCGAACTCGTGCCTTCCTGAATCCCTTGAGCGGCGACTCAGCGCGCCGCCTTCGCTGCGCTGCGGTGTATCCCGCCGGCCGGTGCTGCTGACTCAGGGCGGCGTCGCGGTTGTCCGTCTGAAGCTCGGTGAATCGACGGTGACACTCATCCTCTGAATCGAACGCAGCGACGATGACGTTGCGTCGCTCACGTCGATCGGGGTCGTAGCGGAACTCCAGAACGAGCCAACGCTCGATCGCGTCGTCCTCTGCATCGACCTCGCTCACGTCGACATTGTGCCGCGTCGTGGCGACCGGCAGAACGGCAGCTCTGGGCGGGTGAGATCGCGACTAAGCGCGGCCATCGCGTCATTCCGACTACGGGCGAGGTGAGCCGACCGAGGCGCACGCCGAACCGGCCGGAGCAAGAGGGGGCGGGTCAGCGCGACGATCGGTCCTGCGTGCCATGGACTTCTGCCGCGCGACACTTGGCCGATGGACCTCCCGATGCTACGCGGCGAACGTGTTCAACTCCGCCCGCTCGCCGATGCCGACCGGGAACGGATCATCGAGATCCGCAGCACCGAAGAGGTGGCTCAGCGGTGGCGAGGCGACGACCTCGATGAGGAGTTCACCGAGGATCTCGCCGACGACGAGTTGCACCAGTTCGCCATCGAAACGACCGACGGACACGTCATCGGCATGATCCAGTTCTCTGAGGAGGACGACCCCGACTACCGGCACGCGTCGATCGACATCTTCATTGACCCGGCCGCCCACCGTCGGGGATTCGCAGTCGACTCGATCGCCACCTTGGTGAACTTCCTGTTCGACCAGAGAGGGCACCATCGCCTCGTCATCGACCCCGCCGCAAACAACGAGGCGGCCATCGCCTGCTACGCGATGGTCGGTTTCAAGCCGGTTGGGGTCATGCGGTCCTACGAGCGCAGCGCGGACGGGTCGTGGTCCGATGGGCTGCTCATGGACATGATCCACGCTGATCGGCAATCAGGGTGACAACCGACCGCTGGTCCGCGCCACGGTGCGAACGCTCCCGAGGAAGGGGGCTCGTTTCTGAGCACGCTGATCGCCAGATCCGACGCGGGGCGGGGACGTGCTGCGCGCTGTGGAGCGCCCAGCGCTCCGCAGCGCACACGACGTCTAGCCGACCACGGTCAGGTAGCGCGTAACGCCCGGCATGGGCGCTCCGCACAAGGTCCTCGGACACATGCGACGGAGCCACGGCGCCCGAGTCGTGCGTGCCAGATGGGAAGGCTTGCGAGTCCGGCGTCCGGATCGCGCGCACCGGCTCAGAGTGCGGCGAGGGTGTCCCAGAGGTCGTCGGGTATCGGCGCCGCTGCCGCGGCAACGTCGGCCCGCACCTCGGCGGCCGAACGCGCCCCCACCACCACAGCACTCACTGCCGGGTGCCGCAACGCGAACTGCAATGCCGCCGCGGTGAGCGACGCCCCCTGCTCGCTGCACGCCTGCGCCATGGCCCGCGCCCGGGCCACCAGCGCAGCGGGAGCACTGGCGTAGTCGTAGGTGGTGTTGTGTTCGGGGTCGGCGAGCAGGCCGCTGTTGAACACCCCACCCAGCACCACGTCCACGCCCCGCTCGGCGCAGTGCGGCAGCAGCACGTCGGCACCACTGCGGTCGAGCAGGCTGTAGCGGCCGGCCAGCAGCACGCAGTCGAGGTCGACCCGGTCGACGAACCGGTCGAGCATCTGCCACTGGTTCATCCCGCACCCGACGGCTCCGATCACGCCCTGGTCGCGCAGTTCGATCAGCGTGGGAAACGCGCCGGTGAGCGCCTCGTGCTCGTGGTCATCGGGGTCGTGCACGTGCACGATGTCGATGCGGTCGAGACCCAACCGGGTGAGGCTCTCGTCGATGGATCGCAGCACGGCATCGCGCGAATAGGCGAACACCGGGTCGAGGTTCGGTACGTCGACGAAGATCGTGTCGAGCGCAGCGCCCGCCGGGGGCTCGCGCAGCAGGCGACCCACCTTGGTGCTCAGCACGAACTCGTCACGCGGTCGCGTCGTCAGCGCTGCGCCGAGACGTCGCTCCGACAGGCCGTTGCCGTACAGCGGGGCCGTGTCGAAGAACCGCACCCCCGCATCCCACGCCGCATCCACGGTGGCTGCCGCGTCGTCGTCGCTGATCGCTGTGAACAGGTTGCCCAGCGGCGCGCAACCGAGGCCGAGGGGCGTGATGGGATTCAGTCGCGCCATTCCGAACCGGTGGGATAGGTGAGCGCAGCGATCGACTCGGCGTGCATCTCGATGGAATAACCGGGTGACTCGGGCACCAGGTACCGACCGCTGCGCACCACCGGTGGGTGAATGAAGTGCTCGTGCAGGTGGCTGGCGTACTCGGTGGTGCGGTCGGCCAGGCTGCCGCTCACGCACAGGTAGTCGATGACCGAGATGTGCTGCACGTACTCGCACAGGCCGATACCGCCGGCATGCGGGCAGACGGGCACGTCGAAGGCGGCCGCCAGCAGCAGCACCGCCAGCACCTCGTTCAGGCCGCCGAGGCGGCAGGCATCGAGTTGGCAATAGTCGATCGCCTCGGCCTGCATGAGTTGCTTGAAGATCACCCGGTTGGCGGCGTGCTCGCCGGTGGCCACCTTGATCGGGGCCACGCCGCGGCGGATGGCTGCGTGGCCCAGTACGTCGTCGGGGCTGGTGGGCTCTTCGATCCAGCGCAACCCGAAGCCCTGCAGGTGCCCCATCCACTCGATGGCCTCGGGCACCTCCCACACCTGGTTGGCGTCGGCCATCAGTTGGATGCCGTCACCGAGTTCTTCGCGCATCACCTCGCAGCGGCGGATGTCGCTCTCGACGCTCACGCCCACCTTCGTCTTGAAGCTCGTCCAGCCATCGGCACGCATCGTGCGGCACAGGTCGCGCACCTGCTGCTCGCTGTAGCCGAGCCATCCGGCGGAGGTGATGTAGGCCGGGTAGCCGTCGCTCCGCAGCTCGGCCAGGCGCTGCTGCTTACCGGGTTGCTGACGCTGCAGCAGGTCGAGTGCCCGGTCGTGGGGCAGCACGTCGCGCAGGTAACGGAAGTCGATGCAGTCGAGGAACTGCTCGGGCGACAGCTCGGCCACCAGTTGCCACACCGGCACACCACGCTCTTTGGCCCACAGATCCCACACGGCGTTCACCAGCGCCGCGGTGGCCAGGTGGATGACGCCCTTGTCGGGGCCCAGCCAGCGCAACTGCGAGTGGTTGGTCACCTGCCGCCAGAACGCACCCATGTCGTCGACGATGTCGGACAAGCGGCGGCCCGTCGCGAGCGGTGCCAGCATCTCGATCGCGGCGCAGCACAGGTCGTTGCCCTGGCCGATGGTGAACGTCATCCCGTGGCCCTGGTGCGCGCTGTCGGTGTGCAGCACCACGTACGCGGCCGAGTAGTCGGGGTCGGTGTGCACGGCGTCGGAGCCGGCGAGCGTGAGCGACGTGCGCGCCCGCAGGTCGTGTGTGGTCACGTGCGT
>JBIKLX010000030.1:0-23233 GCA_044359565.1 Ilumatobacteraceae bacterium | reverse complement strand
CAGCTCGGGTGACGCTCCGCTCCGACAAGAGCGCATGGGCGATCGGCAGCAGGTTCAGGTCGAATGATTGCACTCTGCGCAACATATCAGTTGCCAAACATGCAGTGGACGAGAACCACATCGGCCCGTACCGTGCCCTCCATGACAACAACCGACATCACCACCCAGCCCACCACGACCCACGGCGCCGTCAACCATGTCTTCTTCATGCAGGTCTGCACCACCCCCGCATGGCTGGCGCTCACTCCGGACGACCGGTTCGCCTTTCTCGGCGAGACGATCGCGCCGATCCTCGGTCGGCACCCCGACGTGACGATGCGATTCTTCGACAGCGAGGCCTTCAACGCCCGCTACACCGACGTGGTGATGTGGGAGACCGCTTCGATCATGTCGTACCAGGCACTGGTCGAAGAGCTGCGCGAGACGGCGTTCTGGGGCCACTATTTCGACGTGGTCGACATCATCGCCTCGATCGAGAACGCCTACGCCCGCCACTACGACGTCGACCCGCTGTGAGCCTCGCCCGGAGTCGGCCGTGAACGAACTCGGCCAACGCCTGCGGGCGAAGCTCGTCCCGATCGACACGACCGTGGTCGAGCGACGCCCGCACGGCGAACACATCCTCGAGATCGCGTGCAGGTCGGCGACTCGCTTCGTGGGCGGCGACGTCGTTGCTGTCCGCGTGGGTGGTGCGGCCGTCGGGCCGGCGGGAACCTGGCGTCGGTACACCGTTGCCGGTGCCGACGACCACACGTTCCGGCTGCTGATCGAGCGCAACCCCATCGGAGCCGCCGCGTCCTTCTTCGACCAGTTGGAACGCGACGGCACGATGGCGGTGCGCGGCCCGGCGAAACCGGTGCTCGCGCCAGCCGGCGACGGGGACCTCCTGATCATCACCGACCTCACCGGACTCGCGACCGTCGAGGCGGTCGTCCAGCGCGAGGCGGCGGCGGCGGCGGGATCCGACATCCAGGTGGCCGTCGTGACGGCGCACCTCGATGTCGGCATCTCGGTCCTCGCCGACTGCTGGGGCGCTGCGGCCGACACCCCCATCGTTCGACACACCACCATCCTTCGACACACTGGCCAACTCATCGACTGGATCCACGAGCGCCATCATCCAGGTCATCGCGTCCTCGCCGTCGGCGGCCACGAACTGGTCGCTGTCACACGGCGTACGATCGCCGACCTCGAGCGCACACCGGGCCGGCTCCGCACGCACGTCTACTGGAAACCCGGCCGCCGCGGCCTCGAGTGACGTCACCCTCACCGCCCGGCCCAGGGCGCTGGCGGCCGGGCGGCGCGGCACCGGTGCAGCCGGGCGATACGTTGCCGACGTGGGACTCGCACTGACGACCGACCAGGTCGACCACTTCACCCAGCACGGCTGGGTGGCGCCGGTCAGGGTGATGAGTGTCGACGCCGCGCACGAACTCCGCGAACGACTCGAGCGGGAAGAGCAGCGGCTCGGGGGTCCACTGAGTGGGGCGATGCTGCAGAAGTCGCATCTCGTGTACTCGTGGTTGGCCGACCTGGTGTTCAACGACACGGTCCTCGATGCGGTTGAAGACCTCTACGGTTCCGACCTGCTGTGTTGGTCGTCGACGCTGTTCGCCAAGGAGGCCAACACCGCATCGTTCGTCTCGTGGCACCAGGACTCGACCTACTGGGGCCTCAGCCGCCCCGACGTGGTGACCGCCTGGTGCGCACTCACCGCGTCGAACCGAACCAACGGAGCCTTGGAGGTCGTCTCGGGGACCCACCTGCTCGACCAACTCCCCCACCACGACACGTTCGCACCCGAGAACCTGCTGAGCCGCGGCCAGGAGATCGCCGTCGACATCGGCGACGCGACACCGACGATGATCGAGCTCGAGCCCGGCGAGATCTCGCTGCACCACGTGAGGCTCGTACACGGCTCGGCCCCCAACACATCGGGCCAGCGGCGTATCGGGTTCGCGATGCGCTTCATCCCCGCGTCGGTGGCCCAGTTGGTCGGCGATCGCGACTCGGCGACCCTGGTGCGCGGCGTCGACCGGTTCGGCCATTTCGACCACGAACCCCGCGCCACGGTCGATCGCGACCCGGCGATGACGGCCCTCCACGAACAGGTCACGAACGCAAGCGCCCAGCGCCTCTACCGCGGCACGGGCGTCACCTCGTTCACACGCGACGGCTGAGCCCCGAGCAGGCCCGCGATCAGCGCGGCGTTGCCACCTCGGCGAGGGTGCGCGTGAACCGATCGTTCTCGTCGCTGCTGCCGATGGTGATGCGGATGCCCTCGTTGCTGAACGGGCGGGTCACCACGCCACGCTTCTCCATCTCGAGGTACACCGTGTCGGTGTCGGCGCCCAGCGGCAGGTAGACGAAGTTCGCCTGGGCATCGGGCATCGTCCACCCGGCGGCCTGCAGCGTCGCGACGACCCGATGCCGTTCGCCGAGGATGCGCGCGACCCGTTCGTTGATCAGGGCCTCGTTGTCGATCGCGGCGATCGCAGCCGCCTGCGCCAGGCCGTTCACGGCGAACGGGAACAGGGTCTTGTCGATCGACGCGATCACCTCGGGATGACCGATCGCGTAACCCACACGGACACCGGCGAGGCCGTGCGCCTTCGAGAACGTGCGGGTGACCACCACGTTCGGATGGTGCGGCACCAGTTCGGTCACCGGATCGCCGAACGACGGGTCGAGGAACTCGCGGTACGCCTCGTCGATGACCACCACGGTGCTCGGGCTGATGCCCGCCAGCAGCTGCTGCAGGTCGGCCACCCGCAACGCCGTGCCGGTGGGGTTGTTGGGCGTGGCGAGCAACACCATCCGAGTGCTCGGCGTGATGGCCTGCGCCAGCGCGTCGAGGTCGAAGGCGTGCTGGGCGTCGAGCGGTGTGGTCACCTCGCGGCCGCCCATCAACTTCGTGTACACCGGGTACACCTCGAACGAGCGCCACGGGTACACCACCTCATCGCCGGCGTCGACGAAGGTGAGGAACAACTGCTGCAGCAGGCCCACCGAGCCGGCACCCACGGTCACGCCCGACACGTCCACCCCGAGCCACGAGGCGAGGCGCTCGCGAAGCGCAGTGGCACGATGATCCGCGTACCGGTGCGCTCCCCTGGCCGTTTGCGTGACCGCTTCGACGATCGCATCGAGCGGCGGCTCGGGGTTCTCGTTCGAGGCGAGCTTGATGGCATTCGTGATGCCGTGCTCCTTCTCGGCCTGTGCAGCGCCCTTACCGGGGCGGTAGGCAGGCAGGCTCTGGACGGCAGGTCGCGCTTGGGGAATCACGTCACGAACGTAGCCCGAGGTGAGCACTCGGCACAGATGAGCTCGTACCGCATGCAGTTGCTACCAGCACCGCTTGTGCCGCTGTCAGCGACGCTGAGTGCGAATCGAGACCGGTCAGCGGCCTCAACTGGTCGACCCGGCCCAGACGACTGGGCCGACACGTCCCGAGATCAGTTGCCGTAGACCTTCGCGGCAGCCCCGCCGCCCTTCTTGCCGCCGTCGTCGCTGAGGTGCTCTTTCAGGATGAACAGCGGCAAGATCACGTTGGCCAGCAGGGCAGCGATCCACACGATCACCGTCGCTGCAATCCAGGTACCCAGCCCTGAGAGGGTCAAGCCATCGCTGACGAGATCAGTAACGATCAAGCCGACCAACGTGACCACCAAGGCGATGCCACCGAGAAGGGCCGGCGCACTCTGGAGTGCGATCTTGGTGATCAAGGGCCCCGCCAAGGTTTCGGTCACGGTGAAGATGGCTAAGGCGATGAGAAAGCCACTGGTGGTCAGGTCCATCTTGTCGAGGACCGCTGCGGCAACGATGAGACCAAGAGCGTTGGCCAACAGATTGAGGAACAGCCGTGCAAGTAATCTGATCATGAGGCGGGATGCTACACGACGCCCGCGGACCACTCGACCTACCGTGTCGAGAGCCGTCAGGCCCCGACGCGGATGAGCTTCTTGTTGACGAACTCGTCGGCGCCCCAGCGGCCGAGCTCGCGACCCGAACCCGAGCGCTTGATACCGCCGAAGGGCAGTTCAGGGCTGTCGGCACCGACGATGTTCACGTACACCATGCCGGCCTGGATGGCATCGGCCACACGCGCCGCCTGGTCGGCGTCGGTGGTGAACAGATACGAACCCAGCCCGAACGGCGTGTCGTTGGCCAGGTCGATGGCCTCGCTCTCGCTGCTCACCTTGTGGATGATGGCCACGGGCCCGAACAGCTCTTCGTTGTACGACGGGTTGTCGCGATTCACGTTGGTGAGCACGCCGGGCGGGAAGTACGCACCCGAACGCTCGCCGGCCGACACCAGGGTTGCCCCGCCGGCCACCGCTGCGTCCACCTGGGCAGCCAGGCGTTGGGCCGCAGCAAGCGACGAGAGCGGCCCGATGGTGGTGTCGGGGTCGGTGGGTGCACCCACCTTGGTGGCCAGCACTGCAGCAGTGAACTTCTCGACGAACTCGTCGTACAGGGTGTCCATCACGATGAAGCGCTTGGCGGCATTGCACGCCTGACCACAGTTGTCGACGCGGGCGAAGGCGGCCTTCTCGACGGTGGCGTCGAGATCGTCGGTCGACAACAGGATGAACGGGTCGGACCCACCCAGCTCGAGCACGACCTTCTTCAGGTGGCGGCCGGCGATCTCGGCGACTGCGGCACCGGCCCGCTCGGAGCCGGTGAGCGAGACACCCTGCACGATCGGGTTTGCGATGATGTCGGCCACCTGATCGTTGCTGGCGTAGATGTTGATGTACGCCCCGGCCGGGAAGCCGGCGTCGAGATAGATCTGCTCGATTGCCGCTGCCGACTCGGGGCACTGCGGGGCGTGCTTCAGCAGCACCGGGTTGCCGATGATGAGGTTGGGGCCGGCGAACCGGGCGACCTGGTAGTAGGGGAAGTTCCACGGCATGATGCCCAGCAGCACGCCGAGCGAACTCTTGCGCACGATGGCCGAACCCTCGCCACCCATCAGGGTGATCGGTTCGTCGGCGAGGAACTCGACGGCGTTGTCGGCGTAGAACTGATAGATCGCGGCGCTGAAGTTGATCTCGCCCAGGGCGTCGCCGATGGGCTTGCCCATCTCGCGGGCGATGATGGCGGCGAGCGCATCTTGGCGCTCGACGTGCAGTTCGCCCACACGCGCGATGAGTGCCGCCCGCTCGGCCACAGTGGTGGTGCGCGACCAGGTGCGGTGTGCCTGGTTCGCCTGCTCGATGGCAGCGACCAACGCGGCGTCGGTGATGGTGGGATAGGTCTGGATGGTTGCCCCGGTGGACGGGTCCACCACTGCGTAACTGCTCACGACTGATCTCGCCCTTCTTCGATGGTTGGCGTCCACATGCGACGCCGTTGGCTCACACCGTACCTTCCGCCAGATGGGTGGTCCGCAATGACGCCGGCATTGAACAGGCGTAGCCACGTGCCCACACGAGCAGGTCGGCTCGACGGAGTAGGTTCGCTGCGGTGAGGTGGCCGACCGGATTCATGTGGGGGACCGGGGCGTCCTCGACGCAGACCGAAGGCGCAGCGCCTGCCGGCGACTGGTACGAGTGGGAACGCATGGGTCGCGCCCCGCTGTCGGGCGACGGAAACGGTTTCGCCGAACGCTACGTGGGCGACTTCGCGCTGCTCGCGACACTGGGGCTGCGGCACCATCGGTTGTCGATCGAGTGGGCGCGGATCGAACCCCTCGAAGGAGCGCGCGACCACCACGAGATCGAGCGCTACCGGCAGATCCTCACGGCGGCGCGCGCCGCCGGGCTGGAGCCGTGGGTGTGCCTGCATCACTTCAGCCTTCCGGTCTGGTTCGCCCGTGCCGGCGGCTTCCTCGTCGAGGCGAACCGGACCGGCGCCTGGCGCCGGCACGTGGATTTCATGGCCCAGACGTTCGGTGACCTGGTCGCCGGATGGCAGCCGGTGAACGAGACGAATTACTACGCGTTGGCGGCCTATCGCGGGCATGGCTGGCCGCCGGGGCACGACAACCTCGCCGAGAGTGCCCTCGTCGGCGAAGCGATGCAGTTGGCGACAGCCGAGGCAGCGGTGCGTCTCAAGCAGACCGGGGCACCGGTCGCGTCGATCTTCGGCCTGTCGACCATGGTCGCGCTCGACGACGACCCTGTGACCCGAGCGGTGACCGATCGCTACGACGCTGTCAACTGGAGCGCCGGCCTCGATCTGTTCCGCGACGGCGTGTTGCGGATTCCACAGCGCGATCCTGTCGAGCGGCCCGACCTGGCGGGCTCGTTCGACATGATCGGGTTCTCGTTCTATTCGACCATCGGTGTGCGGGGCGGTCAGGTGGTCGCCTACCCGGACGGTGCGCCGGTGTCACCGCTCGGGTACGCCATCTGGGCCGACGGGCTCGGCCTGGTGATCGACCGATTGCACGAGCGTCTGCCCGACACGCCGTTGCTGGTCGCCGAATACGGCGTCGGCACCTCCGACGATGAGTTTCGCGCCGACTACCTGCGCCGTGGGCTGGAGATCACCAACCAAGCGATCGAACGTGGCGTCGACGTCCGAGGGTTCTTCCACTGGACGGCGGTCGACAACTACGAATGGCTGCACGGGTACGACGTGTCGTTCGGCCTGATCGACCGCGCCCGGGTCGTGCGCTCCAGCGCCAGAGTGATTGCCGAGCAAGCGCTGAGCTGAGCAGCCAGCGCTGGCTGGAACAGCTGTCGTGGCGCCAACCGGAGACATCGAAATTCCAACCCGACCCGGACGCCGCCCTCCCGGCTGACCTCACGCCGCAAGGCTCGTGGCCTCACCCGCCGGGGCAGTACATGCGCAACGGCTCGGGGACGGCAATGTCGCCCGGAACCATCGGGTCGCCCTCGCACACGGCGTACCAGTCCTGGAGAACCCAGAGCTGGCCCTCGGCCTTGAGGATTGCCGGTCGGCTCAGGCCGTCGTTGTCGGTGTACACCGCCGCCGCCCAACCATCGGCGCACTCGAGGTCGACGATGTCGGCGACCTCGTCGCCAATCCCCGCAGCCACCGATGCCTCGTCACACGTGGCGGTGCCACCGCCGCTCGGCGACGTGGTGGTGGGGGCAGGGGCCACCGTGGTGGGCGCAGGCGCCGCAGTGGTCGGGGCAGGGGCCGCAGTGGTGGGGGCAGGGGCCACGGTGGTGACGACCGGCGCCTCGGTGCTCGGTACCGGGGCCGCTGTGGTTACCGGCGACTCGGTGGTGCTCGGGTCGGCCGACGATCCGTCGTCACCGGAGTCTCCGCATGCGATCAGCGACATGGCGACGACGGTGGCGGCGCCGAGGCGACGAATGACTCGAACGTTCACTGGATCCAACCTTCTACTGGGCAAGGGGTCGGCAACGTACCAGCACCCAGCCACCGCCCTCAACATCGCCGTAGCGAACGTCACTCACGGCCAAACCGCACCGTATGGTTTGGCCATGACCACGAACGTGCCGGCCGTGCATGGCCGCATCAACGACCTCGACAGCCACCTCCAGGTGCCGATCTCGCGCTGGGCAGAAGTGTTCGGCGACGCCACCGCCCGCTTCGGCGAGCGCTTCGCCCACATCCCCTTCTTCGACGACACCGACGAACCCGAACTCACGACCGAATCGGTGTGGACGACCAAGAGCACCGCAGCACCAGGGGCCTGCACCCCCGAAGGTCGCCTCGCCGCCTTGGACGTGATGGGGATCGAACGTCAGCTGATCTTCCCGCAGGTCATCCTGGCGGCGTCGGCCTGGGCCGACCACCCGAACGCTGCACCGGTGCTGCGCGAGTACAACGACGCCGTGCTGCGTTGGACATCGGCGGGCGGCGGCCGCCTCAGGCCGACGGCGCTGCTCAACCTCACGACGATCGACGGTGCCATCGCCGAAGCCGAACGGGTCGCAGCCGGCGGCGCCCGCGCTGTCCTGCTCCAGGACGGCATCGCCCCTGGGGGCTTCTCCCCCGCTGCGCCCGAGGTCGACCCACTGTGGGCCCTCCTCGCCGATGCCAGCATGCCCGTGACGTTCCACATCGGAGGTCAGGACGGCTTCTTCGGCAGCGACGCGTGGCCGGCCGCCGACACCCTGCGGCCCGGAGGCTTCTCGACTGGTGAGCCGGTCGGCCCACACATGCTGGCCACGATGCACCTCGCCGTCCAGAACTATCTCGCCGCCATGCTCTACGGCGGTGTCTTCGACCGGCACCCCCGCCTACGAGTCGGGGTGATCGAACTCGGCGCCATGTGGGTGGGACCCTTCGTCGACTTCCTCGAAGACCGCCTCCAGATGTCGCGACGCCTTCGCGACGGACTGAAGCGTCGCCCCACCGAGGTCTTCGTCGACCAGATTCGAGTGACACCGTTCTTCTGGGAGCGCACCGCCCGTCAGATCGAGCGGTACGGCATGCCCGAGATCTACGCGTTCTCCACCGACTTCCCGCACCCCGAAGGTGGCACTGACCCCATCGGCAGATTTGCCGGCGACATCGGGCCGCTCGGCGACGACGCCGTCGAGGCGTTCTTCGTCCGCAACGCCGAGTTCCTACTGCCGGCCTGACGACTCGAGCGGGGTCATCGGCGACGCAGCGTTCCACGCCGCTCAGCGATGCCCGTTGGAAGATCCGTGAGAAGTCGAGCTCCGACAACGGCGAAGGCCCTGGCGGATCGTGCGATCTACCAGGGCTTCCCTTCGTGGCGGGGACAGGATGTGAGCCTGTGACCTTCGGGTCATGGGTGCACCGACTCCGGTAAGACCTGGTCGGCGCTGATCGGCGTTCTCCCTGATGAACGAGCGAATCGGCACCTCCGAGCAGCGGTGTCAGAGGCGCCAGTAGGGGCCCGTTGGTGCTCGGGTGATGTCCGCGTCCACCGACGGGCGTCTGCGTGGACCGTGGGCAAGTCGGTTCACGGATCGATCGACGCCACGAAGTCTGCGATCTGTGCGCTCCAGCCCGCGACCTCCGAGGCACGCGACGAGACCACGAGCCGCGCCCCTGTGATCGCTGCGGCCAATGCCTCACCAGTGGATGCTGGATGCCCATCGTCGTCGGTCCAACACAGGATCAGCGTCGGCATGGTGAGCCGCTCGGTGAGATCGGCTGGGAGAGGCAGATCGCTGTTGGCTGCGCCGCGCAGGACGTCAGCGCTCACCGCTGACCGTTGCGAGGCGAGCGCGTCTGCCGCTGCTGCGGCTCGTGTCGGCCAAGTCGGATCGCCCACGAATGGTCCCGGCGGTGGTGCCCCAGCGATGAACTCGGCCAGCACCGCCATGTGGCCGTCGTCGATCAGTTGAGCGCCCTGCAGGTAGGCCTCGGCCTGCGCGGGACGGGTGTGCCACGCGCACGGTGGAGTCAGCAGCACCAGTCCGGCGACGCGCTCCGGAGCCTTCATCGCTGCGAGCAACGCGGTGGCCGCCCCCATGGACTCACCGCCGGCGATGTAGCGGTCGACAGCGAGGTGTGCGACGAGCGCGAGCTGGTCGTCTGCCAGCTCGGTCCAGCGGTAGCGGGCGACGTCGTCCGCAGGTGCCGAACTGCCGTGGCCGACGGCGTCGTAGCGGACGACTGGCCGCCGTGCCCGGAGGGCACCGAAGTCGACGAGGCGCGTGCGATCGTCGGTGGCGCGAGACGACAAGAGCCCGTGGCCCCAGACGAGCGGGGCACCATTGATGCCGACATCACTCGGCGCTGCGATCTCGTACGCCAGGTGGATGCCGCGCACATCGCACGCCGCGCCCGCGGTGAATCGTTGGTCATCGAGATGGCGCCGGGATCGCCTCACCACTCGCCTCACTGCCCGACGTCCAGGTGATCGGCCATCCAGCGACGGAACTGCCAGCACAGACCCTCCAGTGGGCTGGCGTACTGCGCGGCCGCGGCGCTGCTGTGCAGCCCGCGCCAGGTGCGCGTGTTGACGTCGATGTCCTCGGCGTTGATCTCGACCATGGCATCGGCGAGGAACGCTGCGCCGCTCCGGTCGGGGTCCGCGTCAGGGTCGACGAGCACGTGGATGTCGAGCACGCTGCGGTCGTGCTGCTCCGGTCGCACCTCGAGCCAGACGCAGGACGAGGGTGGGTTGAACGCCAGGAGCAGAGTGGGGAACACGGCCAGGAGGATGAACCCGTCGATGCCCTCGACGACGCTGTCGTGGTCGAGGATGCCCCAGTGGTAGGTGGAGGTGTCACGCGGCTGCGACCGCTTGCCCGGGAAGGTCGCGTCGAGCGTCTCGCGATGCGTGCCTGCGTGGTGGTACGACTCGAGCGCGTTCTCGACGCTCACCTTCCAGTTCCACGGCGAGGGGTACTCGAGCGTGTGTGTGCGCACCATTCGCTCGAGGCCCCATCCGGCCACGTGGGGCTCGAGGTCGTCGAGGCGAGGCGCAAGCGGGGTGGCCTCCGGGTCGAGGTTCACGAACACGAAGCCATGCCACTCCTCGACCAGGTGGCGAGGAAGGCAGACCGCGGAGGCGTCGAACGACTCGCGGTCCCGCATGTCCGGCGCGCTGGCGAGGGAGCCGTCGAGTCGGTAGGTCCACAGGTGATAGGGACACTGGATCGCACGGGTGTCGCCACGCCCGTCGAGCATGACGGCGTTGCGGTGCTGGCAGACGTTCGCGAGCGCTGCGACGGAGCCGTCGTGCTGACGCACGACGACGATCGGCTCACCTGCGACCACGGTGGACACGTAGGCCCCGGGCGTCGCGAGGTCGGATGCGTGCGCCACCGGCATCCATGAACGCGACAGGACGCGATCGCGTTCGAGCTCGAACACACGCGGGTCGGTGAACATGTAGGGCGGGAAGCTCTGCGCCTGTGTCTCCGGCGCCCGCAGCGACTCGAGGTCGATGCGACGGACCACCTCGACCGGTGTGGTGCTCATCGCGTCGTGGGGGGACGGCTGCTGCGTCGAGATGGTCGACATCGACCTTTCCTTTCGATCAGTGGGGACGTGAAGGAGTTGTGCTTCGGAGAGCCGCCGGACGGCGCAGTTCGAGGACGAGATCCCGCAACGACACGAGACACCAGACCGACTCGAGCACCACGAACGGAACGAACCCGATCATCGCTGATCCGATCGCCGCAAGACCGGCGCCGACGGCGTTGCCAGCGGCGTATCGGGCCGCAGTCATCCACGGCCGTCGACGCAGGATGTACACGCCCAGGATCAGTGCGACGCCGACAGTGGAGATCGACTCCTCGAGGTTCACGGATGCACATCTGCGTCGGCGACGTGGTCGAGGACGTTCTGCTGGAAGATCGTGATCGCCCGCTCGTACTCCTGTGCCATCGGGCCGACAGCGAACGATGGGGATGCCATTGCCCGCTGGATGGCTTCGGCCGCGCGGAGATCCTCGACGAGGATGTCCGTGCTGTCTGCTGCGTCCACAGATCTCTTGCCGACGAAGGGCAGGAGGCGCGCCATCGGTGCGCGAGCGAATCGTTCGACGGCTCTCGTGGCCTGCCGGGTTGCATACCGGATGCCGTCCTCGGTCGACAGCCGAGCGATGTGGGTGTGGAGTTCGATCCGGGTGAGGGTGGGCTCCACCGGGATCGCATGGATGACCGAGAAGAACGTGGCGCCGAGGGCGATGCCGAGGTTCGGGAATGCCAGCATCACCACCGATCCGAACCCGCCAGGTGGCGTGGTCGGGAGCAGGGGCACCCCAGTGATCGCCGCATCGGGGTAGGCGCCGTCGATGGTGGGCGGTTCGTCGAAGATCCAGTGGAGGCCGGACGACCGGAACTGCTGTCGGCGGTGATCGAGTCCCCGGATGCTGCGTGCGTGGAGGTGCCAGAGGTGGTAGCCGTCGATGTGGTTCTCGACGAACAGCTTCCAGTTGGCCCGGAGGTCGTGCCGCTCGACCGGCAACGCGTGCAGCGTGCTCGGATCGGTCGGCCCCAAGGACTCGGCGATGTCACCGAGCCACTGCTCCAGCGGAATGGGTGGCTCCGGATCGACATGGACGAACACCATGCCCTTCATCTCGGCCACGGAGGCCGGCAGCAAACCGAGATCGTCGGCGCAGAGGTCGGGGAACTGGTCGGGCTGTGGTACACCAGCCAGCGATCCGTCCAGCGAGTAGCGCCACCGGTGGTAGAAGCAACTGATGCTGCGGCTGAGGTGCCCTCGCCCCTCGAGCAACTGTGCGCCGCGGTGGCGGCAGATGTTGTGGAACGCCGACAGGCCACGTTCGGACCGGATGACCACCAGTGGGATGCGCCCGACGGTGACGGTCGCGTAGTCGCCGACGTCGCGCAGTTCGTTCGCCATGCCGGCGAACGCCCAGCAGCGCTCGAACAGCGTCGCCTGCTCTGCCTCGAACCACTCGCGGGAGGTGTACGCATGGGTCGGGAGCAGCCAGCGTGCACCCGCCGAATGATCACTCATGTGGCGATCATATCCACTCCGATCACAAGGTGTGATCGCTGTCCCGACGATCGCTATGCATATGATCATTCACCATTGACTCAGCACAGACCCCTCCGTCCGACAGTCCCGGCCTGCGAAGGTTCCCCGACGGGTTCACCTGGGGGCTCGGCACGTCCGCTTACCAGATCGAGGGCTCGCTCGAGGCCGATGGGCGCGGACCGTCGATCTGGGAGCAGTTCAAGCGCAACGACGGAGCCGTCTACGACGGCAATCGCTTCGACCCGGCGTGTGACAGCTACCGCAGATGGGACGACGACGTTCGACTGCTGGTAGGTGCCGGCATCGGCGCCTACCGCTTCTCGTTCGCATGGCCGCGCATGCTGCCCGAGGGAGTCGGCCGGGTGAACGAGGCGGGCGTCGCGTTCTACGACCGGGCGATCGACACGCTGCTCGAAGCGGGCATCGAACCCGTTCCGACCCTGTACCACTGGGATCTCCCGCTGGCGCTGCACGAGCGGGGAGGGTGGGAGTCGCGCGAGATCGTCGACTGGTTCGCCGAGTACGCCTCGCTGGTGGCCGATCGGTTCGGCGATCGCCTCGAGCGGGTGTGGGTCCTCAACGAACCGAACTACCACGCCTGGCTCGGCTACCGACTCGGGACGAACGCCCCGGGCCACACGAGCCACGATGCCTTCATGCGCTGCATGCACCACCAGAACCTCGTCACGGCGTCCGCCGCTGCGGTGCTGCGTGCGTCTCGCCCGGCGTTGCGGGTCGGCACGGTGATCACCTTGCAGCACTGCCGCCCGGTCACCGACGATCCGGCCGACATCGAGGCGGGTCGCCTCATGGACCTGTACATCAACCGCGGCTTCCTCGACCCTGTGCTCCTCGGCCGTTGCCCCACCGAGGTGCAGGCCGACCTCGAGCGCATCGGGGCGTGGCGCGACGGCGACGACACCGCGGCGCACGCCGACCTCGACTTCCTCGGCGTCAACTTCTACGGGCCCTTCTTCGCCAAGGCGAATCACGAGATCGGCTTCGAACTCGCTCGCCCGACCGGCGGCGTCGCGGTCACGCCCATCGGGCTACCCGACGAACCCGAAGACCTCTACGACGTGCTGGCCGAACTGCGCGACGAGTACGGCAACCCCGAGGTGATGATCTCCGAGATCGGCACCGCCGAGTGGGTCGGCGCCATGCCGCGCGGGCAGAGTCACGACGACCGGGTGCAACTCGACGACCAGTACCGCATCGACTTCTACCGTCGACACTTCGCCGAGGTCCATCGGGCGATCGGCGACGGCTGCAACTGCACCGGCGTCTTCGCCTGGTCGCTGCTCGACAACATCGAGTGGGAGTACGGGTGGGCCGTGCGCTTCGGGCTCGTCAAGGTCGACTCCGCCACCGGCGAGCGCACCCCGAAGGCGTCGTACCGCTGGCTTGCCGAACTCGCCCGATCAAACCACCTCAGCTGGGTGGAGTGATCGGGACGAGATAGCTGCGACGCGTCGAGATCCGGCGATCCTCTCGCTACGTCGAGGTGTCGTCCAGCGCAGCGAACACGGCGTAGTACCGGCTGAACAGCGCCGGAGCACCCGCCTCGGCCCGCAGGTGGCCGATGGCCCTCGCCGATCGCAATAGGATCCGTCGCGCCGCACGACCCGGCCAGTCTTCACCCAGCAGTTCCGGAGGCAGGAGCGGGTCGGCGCGGATGCAGGCATCGAACCCAGCGCTGACCGACACCGCGAGCGCCAGCGCTGCGGTGACGTCGCCGCCGGCGCCGTGGTCGACCGACTCGTAACGCGCGACGAACGCCCGGTAACGATCAGCGATGTCCTCGATCGGCCACAGCGCGTTCATCGCCTCGACCGGGTCGGTGATTCCTCCGACATCGATGCGCTCCGCCGTTGCGAGAACGAGCCGATCGTCGACGCCGAGTTCCACGGCCGAACTGCGCAGCAGGTCGTCCCAATCGAAGGTATGGACGTACATGCCGCCGATCAGCAGGGCGCCGCCCAGTGCGACGATGACAGTGCGCAGCTCGTTGCGCACCTGCCGCCGCTCCTCGTCGATGGAGAACCCGGCGAGGTGCCACCGTCCATCCCATCGCACAGTCCCAGCATCCTGGCGATAGCTCATCAGGAGGAAGTCGGGTTCCGGGCTGGAGAAGAGCTGTTGCCGTTCGGTCTCGACGAACACCGCTTTGCGGCCACGCCCCTGCTGCTCGAATGCGCCCTCGCGGACGAGCCGCGCCAGACAGAGACGGATCTGGTGGACCGTGAAGCCGATGGTGGCGCCGACGTCGTACAGCTCGGCCGCGACCAGCGAGCCATCGGGGTGCTGCATGCCGAGCACGAACACCCTCGTCGACGGGCCTTCCGGCAGCACGGCGGCAGCGTGAGGCCCGTCAGTAGTCATCGCGGAATTCTGGCGCGTCATGGCTCGGGAACACACCTCCACCACGGTTCCGGCCTGGCCCGCCGCCCGGGCACTGGTCAGCTCTGGAGGAGGGCATCGACGACTGCAGTACGCGATCCGTCGCGCGTGGCGATGCACGAGTCGGGAATGTCCTGGGTGAACTCGACCTCGAGCGCCTCGAGGCGATCGAGCAATTCGGGCAGCCGATCCACGCATGCTCCCGGCGTGTCGTGCAACACCATCACGGTGTGCTCCAAGGACCGCACGTGCGCCACGGCCGTGTCGACCCATCCGGTCGGATCGTCCCAGTCGTGGGGCACCGAGTTCCACAACACCGTGCGGTAGCCGCCATCGGTGAGCCGCTGCACGGCATGGTTGCTCAGCAGCCGATGATCGAGAGCGCCACCGTTCCCGAATGGACGGAACAGTGGTGGTGTCCCCCGAAGACCGTGGAGCATCGACTCGCAGTCATCGATCTCCGCGTCGACAGCTCGGGGGTCCGAGAGCTCGCCGAGGGCGACCGAATGGGTGGCGCTGTGATTGCCGACGAGATGGCCGGCGGCGATCGCTCGTTCGGCGAGGGCACGTGCTCCGGGCCGGGCGAGTGACCGACCCACGACGAAGAAGGCCGCGAGGATGTGCCGACGTTCGAGTTCGTCGAGCACTCGAT
The DNA here is from genome assembly GCA_044359565.1 of Ilumatobacteraceae bacterium. Taxonomy (GTDB): domain Bacteria; phylum Actinomycetota; class Acidimicrobiia; order Acidimicrobiales; family Ilumatobacteraceae; genus VFMC01. Next base: position 7,800 of record JBIKLX010000030.1, on the reverse strand, counting down.
CGGTCACCCCGACGAATGGCCCGTTGTCGAACGTCAGCGAAACCAGCCGTCGTGCCATCTCGACAAGGTACTCACCGGCCCGCGAGTCGCAGAGATACGGATGTTCCTGCGAGACACGAAGCACCCTGGCGATGGCCGCTGACTCCTACACCACGTGATGGGACTCACCCGGTCGAGCGCTCGATTTCGGGCCACCCGGCGCAGTGAAGGAGGCGTTGCATTCTCGCCCGCCTGTCCAACGGTTAGAGTGAAAGCGTTACTTAGAGAGATGGGAGGCAACGGTTGTGGCAACACTGATCAGAAGCCGCTGGACCTCCGCGTTCGAAGGGATGAGTCGCCGCGACCGCCAGGGTTGCGACTACGACGCCTACCTCCCCGACCCGCTCACCGGGTGGAACCCCGTCCTCCCCGCCGATCTCGTCGCCGACCTCAGCGACGCCGAAGCCGCCATTCGCCGGCTGAACGCGACCGGAACATCGCATGTCAGCCTCGAAGGGCTGGCGCGGTTCTTGCTGCGCGCCGAGTCGGTCGCCTCCTCGAAGATCGAGGGACTGGAGGCAGGTCCACGCCGCTTGCTCGACGCAGAGGTCGTGCTTGCTCAGGGTGGCGACGCAGCCGACCGGATCGCAGTCGAGGTGCTCGCCAACGTCGCAGCCATGGAGGCCGCTGTCGAGTTGGGCTCGTCGACCGACACGATCACCCTCGACGACCTGCTCGGTATCCACCGGACCTTGATGGAACGATCTTCGATGCCGCACATCGGCGGTGTGGTCCGCACAATGCAGAACTGGATCGGTGGCAGCAGCTACAACCCGTGCTCCGCAGCCTTCGTCCCACCGCCACCGGACACGCTCGAGGCCTTGCTCCACGACCTCCTCGACTACGTCAACGGCGATGACCATCCTGCTCTCGTGCAAGCAGCAATCGCTCACGCTCAGTTCGAGACGATCCACCCCTTCGCCGACGGCAACGGCCGCACCGGCCGCGCGCTCATCCATGTCATCCTCCGCCGTCGCGGCCTCGCACCGCGGTTCGTGCCGCCGATCAGTCTCGTGCTCGCCACCTGGGCGAGCGACTACATCGCCGGGCTCACCACGTTTCGACACGTCGGTGCGCCGGCCGGCCCTGAGCGATCCGCCGGTGCGGGCCTGTGGTTGCGTACGTTCGCCGCTGCCGCCCATCGATCGTGTGCGGGCGCCGAGTCCTACGCGGGCAAGATCCAAGCACTCGATGCACGATGGCGGGCGCAACTCGGTCGAGTCCGCGCCAACTCAGCAGTCGAGCTGCTCCTCGACCTACTGCCAGGCGTCCCGGTGATCACCGTCGACAGCGCCGCACGACTGATCAGACGATCCGAGATGCGAACAGGCGAAGCCATCAACCGTCTCGAAGCCGCCGGAGTGTTGCGCCAACGCAACATCGGGAGGCAGCGCTACCGAGTCTTCGAGGCAGCCGATGTCGTCGACCTGTTCACCGGCCTCGAACGAGCCCTTGCGAGCCCCACCGGCGACACCGCCATTGCTGCGCCGAACCGCCGGGTTCCGCGTCGGGTGGAGCCCGCCGGAGAATGACGAAGGCCCGGACAGTGTGGTCCGGGCCATCCGCAGTGGCGGGGCGCAACCGATGGCGACGATCAGCGGCACCGTCGAACGGTTCGCCACCGCGCTCGAGCACCGAGGGAGGAAGCCCGCCGTTCAGGCGAAGTGGTAGCGGAGTTGTTCGCCGCTCTCGTCCACCGCTGCTTCGCCCGTGAGCCGGAGGTGTTCGAGGTGGGCGTAGGTCTCGCTCTCGGCCATCGAGCCCCACGACCGCTCCTGGAACAACACCTGCATGAACTCGTGCACGGTGCCGCTGCCGATCTCGCCGCTAGCGGTGCGCAGCTTGTCGAGGCGCTCGTGGTGGTGCCGTTTGATCGCCTCTGCTCGGCCCGACAGGTCGGCGAACTCCAGGCCGTGCGCCGGCAGCACCGTGCGCACGCCGTCGAAGGTCTTCATCAGGTCGAGGCTGTCGAAGAAGTCCTTCAGCGGATCGACCGTGGTGCCCAGTCCGGAGATGTGCGGGGTGATCGTGGGCAGTACATGGTCGCCGCTGATCATCACTCCGCCCGCCGGGTCGTAGAGGCAGAGGTGATCGATCGTGTGACCGGGGGTGTGGACCGCCACCCACTCGCGACCCCCCAGCTCGATCACCTGGGCGTCCTCCACCCGACGGGTAGGGGTGGGCGTGGCGACGAAGCGACCCGCCGCCTTGCGCATCGCCCAGTAACGAAGCCGACGAGCGCGTGGCATCGAGTACGGGTCGCCGCCCCACGGGGTCTGCTTGGCGAACGGCCCACGCCGCAGATCCTGGCCCTGCAACGACTCGATCTGCGCCTTCACCGGCCCGTCGATCACTTCCAGTTCGTCGGCACTCTCCTGATCCTCGGCCTCCGGGTCGAGGAAGGTGCGAAACGCTCGGTGCGTGATCACCTCGGCCCCGAAGCGCTTGCGGAACTGGCCCGCCTGCCCGAAGTGATCCGGATGAGAGTGGGTGATCACCACGGAGTGCACGCGTTCGATGGCGAGACCACCGGCCTTCATGATCCGCTGCAGTTCGCGCCACGTCTTCGGGCCGGGTAGCCCCGGATCGACGAGCGTGATTCCGCGAGCGTCCTCCATCGCGTAGCAGTTCACATGGCCGAGGCCCGGCAGCGCGATGGGCAGCTGCAGGCGCAGAATCCCCGGCGCCACCTCCTCGACACCCTCACGCGGAGGCTGCCGCTCCTCGCGGACTGGCTTCGGCGCAGCATGGTCGTGGTCGGTCACCCCCTAGTCGTAGCGGAGGCGGCCACCGAACCCGAAGTCGCACGGCAGCCCGGCAGCCAGGCGGTGCAAGAACGGAAGGAGTCCCGGGCCAGTGGTTCGGGACTTCCCTTCGTGGCGGGGATTCACCGACGTCCTGCGATCACAGCATGCGGAGCTCGACATCAGCCCAGCTCACCTGCCCGTGGTCTGGCGTACCGACTCGACGAGCCATCGCCGGAAGTGCCACGTGGCCGCTTCGAGATTGCTGATCCGCCCCTGTGCGGCGAATCTCGAACGAAGACCGACCATCGTGCGCTGGTTGATCGGCACGTCCTCGTCGTTGATCGCTCTCGTGCTCGACACGAGCATCTCGCCGAGCGCCGCGTCGTGAGCGAACTCGGGCAGGACGAGCACGTCGATCGTCAGTGCGCTCGCCAGTTCGCTGACCGGTTCCAACCGAAACCAGGTGAGCCCCACGCCGCGAACGACCGCGAACACCAGCGTCGGAAACACCGTGATGGCGATGAACGGCTCGGCCCCTTCCGCGGTACTCACATGGTCGACCGCCGCCCACGGCTCACCCGCCGGATCCGACGCGAACGACCGGTTGCCGGGAAACGTGGTGTCGAGCGTTGCCGGGTGCACGCCGCGGTGGTGGTACGACTCGAGGAAGTTCTCCACCGAGACCTTCCAGTTCCAGTCGGCCGGCGACGAGATCGTGGCCACCGACACCATCTCGCCGACGCGTTCCTCACCCAGCAATGCATCCAGCGTCGGCATCGCGACCGCCGGGTCGACTGCGGTGCGGTCGATGTTCACGAGCACCCATCCGTGCCACTCCACGACAGCGAACTCGGGCAGGCACACCTCGCCGACCTCGAACCCCGTCGCCGCCTCCATCGATGGTGCTGCGCCCAGCCGACCATCGAGCCGGTATGTCCACAGGTGGTAGGGGCACTGCAGCGCCGACGCGACGCCCGACCCCTCGAGCATCACCATCGACCGATGTCGGCACACGTTCGACAGCGCACGCAGCACACCGTCACGGGCCCGCACGACGATCACCGGCTCGCCGAACACCTCGGCACACACGAACGCCCCGCGTTCGGCAACGTCGACGGAACGAGCCACCGCGACCCAGCCCGCGTGCGCGACCTTTCGTTCCGCATCGAACCACGCCGGGTCGACGAACACCTCGGGGGGCAGGGTCGTCGCAACGTCGAGCGACGCGACGCTCGGCTCGCAACGGATCAGCAGTTCAGACAGGTCAGTCATCGGACAGCTCCTCGCGGCCCGTCTTTGCACCTCCCGGTACGGGCTCCCCTCGTCGGTCCGACGGCCATGCCAGTCGGCACTTTCCAGCATGGCGTTCGAACCAGCGAAAGGTCAACAGCGAGATCGCAGCGAACACCGCTGACATCACCACCCGTCGAGTGGGTCTGAGCGTCAGCCGTTGTTCAAGATGACGTAGATCTTCCTGGTGCCCTCGGTCTGCGACCACGTGAGCGGCGTGCCCCGTCGGATCGCGAACGCATCGCCTGGGCGGAACGTCTCCGAGCCATTCGTCCCTGTGTCCACCGTGATGCTGCCCTCGATGACCACACAGATCTCGTCGACCGGATAGGCGTCGATGTAGACGCTTCCGGCGCCGGCGCTCCAGGTGCCCGCGACCAGTCGGTCATCGTCGCCGACGTACTGCAGCGACACCAGTTCGCCGGGCCGGTCGGGATCAGGAGCGAGCGCGGCATCGGGGTCGAGACGGACGACCTCGGCGAGCAGATCTTGGGTGGACATGGGTGGTTCCCTTCTCGGCCTTCGGAATCGGTCGTCGTGACCGGATCCGGCGACGATGCCTTGACGGTCGACATCGACACAGGTACTTTATTGTCATGGTGACAAACAATGCAACTGACCGAGAGTTGCCGGATGGCTCGACCGCCGCCACCGGTCCACGAGCCGTGCTGCGAGTGAGCGACGGAACCGCGGCTCTGTCCGACGCGGTGCCAGGCGAGGTGACCCGTGTCGTGGTGATCGGAGCCGGCATCTCGGGACTCGTCGCCGCGCGGGCGCTCCGGCTCGCAGGCGTCGATGTCGTGATCGTGGAGGCCCGCGATCGGATCGGTGGACGGACGCACACCGTCGACGTCGGCGGCACCCCCGTCGATCTTGGCGCGGCATGGGTACACGACGGTGTCGGCGCGCCGACGCTGCCCTATCTCGATGCGATCGGGGTCGAGGTCCTTCCGGCACGGATCTCCGACATGTACGACGGCGCCGCCGTGCTCGACCGGGAGAACGGGTCGTATCCCGACGACGCGGCCGGATCCACCCTGGAAGCTGCGATCGGAGCGTTCATCGGCAATGCACAGGCATTGGCCGACACCGACGCGAACCTGTCACTGGCAGACGCCATCGAGCAGATCCTGCCTGACGAACGCGCCGCAGTACGTGCGACGCTCGGGCGGTTCCTGTCCTCCTACGACGGTGCCGACGCCGACGACGTCGGACTCGCAGCGTTCAGCCAGTTCTTCTTCGGAGTCGGCGTGGAGGACGAAGACGTGTTCCCCCGTGGCGGTTACCGCGGTCTCGTGGATGCACTGGCAACCGACCTCGACGTGCGACTGTCGAGCGTGGTACGCACCGTGCGATCCGACGACGACGGCGTCGAGGTCGTCATCGAGCGCGAGGGAGTCACCGACGTCCTCGAGGCGTCACATGCCATCGTGACCGCACCCCTCGGGGTACTGAAGGCCGCTGCCATCGAATTCGATCCGCCACTTCCGCCGGCGAAGCTCGCTGCCATCGACACGCTCGGTTTCGGCGTCTTCGAGAAGGTGGTGCTCGCGTACGACCAGCAGTACTGGCAACCGAGTGAGTCCGGCGTCATCATCGTGCTCGACGGCGAGACAGGCCAGTGGCAGGCACTGATCGACATGAGCGACTGGTACCAGCGACCTGTTCTCGTCGCGATCGCCACCGGCACGCCGGCCCGCGAACTGACTGCCCTGCCCGAGACCGAGCGAATCGCCAGCGTCGTCGCCATCGTCGACGAAGTGAGCGGCGGCACAGCGCCGGCACCCGTAGCCTCGGCAGCCAGCAACTGGTTCACTGACCCGTACTCACAGGGCTGCTATTCACGCGTCTCGCGCAACGGCGACGCGGCATCGACGATCACCTCGGTCACCGACCTCGCCGCGCCGCACGGCCGCGTCCTGTTCGCCGGTGAAGCGACCGACCTCGATGCGCTCGCCCTCGTCGACGGAGCGTGGAGGAGCGGCATCCGGGAGGCCAAGCGCCTCCTGCGAACCTCTGATGTCGCCCTCTGACGAGCGACGGTCACCCCGGCGGCACGAGGGCCCTGGCGCACTGCTTTGCAGCAGCGGATCGAGCCGCCGGGAACCCGAGCTGCTGCATCAGCGCATTGTGCTCGGCGAGACAGGCAATCGCATACGCAGCATCTCGACGCTCAGCAGCGCCCATCGATGGACGCGACCGCTGCAGCGCCTTGGCGATCTCGTCGAGCAACACCTCGTACGCCTGCTTCACCAACACCCTGGTGGGTTCGTGTCTGGCGGCTTCCTGCATCAGCGCATCGAACGCGTTGCTGACATCGCTGAGGTCGTGCACCCACACCCGCCCGAACAACGCATCGATCAGCCGCTCGATGCTGGGAGCCGTGCCGACAGCCTCCGCGACCGTCGTTCGATAGCGACGCGTCAATTCCTCGACAGCGGCAGCGATCAGTTCGGGTCGGTTGCCGACGAAGTGACGGGCGGCAGCGCGCTTCACGCCGGCCTCCGACGCCACATCATCGAGCGTCACACCCTCCAGACCATGCACGGCCACCAGACGGATGAAGGCATCGACGATCTCCGCCCGCCGCTCTGTCGCCTTGCTCGGTCGACCGAGCCTGACGGGACCAGCAGCACCCGCCGATTCGCGCTGAGGATTCGAACTGGTCACACGGTCATTGAAGCACGAGGCCGAAGGGAGCTCCGCACCTCAGCATGTACGAAGTTGTTGATCGGCGGTGCGTTCACAGGTCGTTCCCTGGCAACCTTGACGACGGAGGCAGACGATGACGATGAGCTTTGGTGAGATCGATCCCGGTCGGATTTCCCGGCTGCACGCAGATGAGTTGAACCGCTTTCGATCTCAGCGGCCTCGCTCGATGGAGCTGATCGAACGAGGTCTCGCCCACATGCCGAACGGTGTGCCGATGGCGTGGATGGTGACCGACAACGACCAGGCGATCTACGTCGATCATGGCAGCGGGGCGTCGATCGTCGACGTCGATGGCCATTCGTATCTCGACTTCAACACCTCCGACGTCGCGATGTTCTGTGGGCACGCGGCGCCCGAGATCGTCGACGCCGTGCGACGCCAGGTCGGGCGTTCGACGCAGTTCCTGCTGCCGACCGAGGATTCGATCGTGGTTGCCGAGGAACTCGCCGACCGGTACCCGGTCGGGTTCTGGCAGTTCACGCTGTCCGCCACTCAGGCCAACACCGAAGCGATTCGCCTCGCTCGGGCGGTCACGGGTCGCGACGTCGTGGTCCTGTTCCAAGGTCACTACCACGGCCACTTCGAAGAAGCGTTGGTCGATCTCACCGGGGGCGGTCCGCAACCGGTTGCGCGCGGTTTGTCGAAGGCGGTCACCGGCCGAACCCGGATCGTGCCGTTCAACGACACCGAACGACTCCACGAAGCGTTGGCCACCGACGATGTCGCCATCGTCCTCACCGAGCCGGCGATGACCAACCAGGTCCACTTCGTCGAACCGACGACGGAGTGGCACTCGACACTGCGCGACCTCACACGCCACCACGGCACCCTCCTCGCGCTCGACGAAACCCACACCCACGTCGTCGGCCGAGGTGGAGCGACCGAGCTCTGGCACCTCGAGCCGGACATCGTCACCATCGGCAAGTCGATCGCCGGTGGCATTCCCCTCGGCGCCTACGGCGTCACCGCAGCGCTCGCCGAGGAGTTGCACTCGAGCCGCAGTGTCGCCACG
>JBIKLX010000175.1:0-6593 GCA_044359565.1 Ilumatobacteraceae bacterium | reverse complement strand
TCGTATGGTTCCAGCATTCGTTTCACGAAGCGTGCAGCTCCTCCAGACGGGGCAACGACGGGCAGTGGAGTAGCGGCCTCATCGAATTGGGTCTCGAGCCACCTCGACAAGACGAGCTCCGCTAACCCAAAAACGTGATCGCTGTGGATGTGAGTGATGAACACTGCATCGAGATCAGCAAGTCGAATACCCGCTTCAATCAACCGATTACACGTAGCGCGACCTGCATCAAATTGCACCACGACATCTTGATATCTCACGAACACGCCGGCTCCGGCGCGACCGGGTGCAACGGGTGGGCCACCAGTGCCGGTGAGAGTAACTGTGGTCGCCATGTGTAGAGCCTTTCAAGAGCTGATGAGGTGTCAAAGAAAGCGATCTTCTTCAGGTCGGCTGAGCGGTCAGAGGGCGAAGTCGCCGGTTCAGATCGGTGCGGTCACGGGGTCGTAGCTGTAGACCCAGTCGAGAATGGACAGTCCGCCGATCCCGAGGGCGAGGAATTCGTCACGCTCGCGCTGCATCTGCCCGTCGGGCATGTGGAACAGGTCGCGGTTCCCGAACGAAGCGGTCTGGACCTGCGCCGTACGTGCCTGGCGAGCCGACTCGTAACGACGGAGCGCCGCAGCACCGCTCGCCGCGTCGACGTCCGCCAGACAGCGCCCCAGCACCGCAGCGTCCTCGATGGCCTGGCACGACCCCTGCGCCATGAACGGCAGCATCGGATGGCAGGCATCCCCGAGGAGCGTGGTCGTGCCGACTCCCCACTGCGCGCTGGGCTCTCGGTCGTAGAGGGCCCAGCGGAACACCGGCTCGTCCACGCGGTCCAGGATCGATTGCAGCTGTGGCGACCAGTTCGCGAACCGCGCACGGAGATCGTCGAGGGTGCCCGGCTCGGTCCACGACTCGGTGGTCCAGGTGTCCTCCGGCGTGATGCACACCAGGTTCAGGTGGCTGCGGCCGCGCCCGATGAAGTAGCTCACCACGTGGCTGTCGGGTCCGATCCGGTTCGTGGTCTCCACTGGGAGGTCCTCGACCCGTTCGCGTGGCACGAGCGCTCGATACGCCACCGAGCCGCTGAAGCGCGCAGCGTCGGCACCGCCCACGCACGGCCGCACCACCGAGTGGATGCCGTCGGCGCCGATGACCACATCGAAGCTCGCTGTCGCTCCATCGGTGAACACCACGTTGGAGCGATCGGCGAGGGGCTCGACGCTTGCCACGCGCCGCCCGTAGTGCACCGAGATGTTCGGCACTGCCGACACGGCGGCGCCGAGCATCTCGATGAGGTCGGTGCGCGCCACACTGGCCAGGGGCAGGCCCCACGTGGCCGTGATCTCTGCATCGAGGTCGTTGGCGCGAATGACGCTGTCGTCCTCCCAGCGGCGGAGCACCACGCGGGTCGGCAGCACGGCGATGTCGGCGAACTCGTCGCCCAGGCCGAGCCAGTGCAGCACCCGCCATGCGTTCGGACTGATCTGAACGCCGGCACCCACTTCGCTCAGCGACGCGGCACGTTCGAACACGGAGATGTCGTGACCGCTCCGGGCCAGCGACAGCGCCGCCGAGAAACCGCCGATTCCGCCACCGACGATCCCGATCCGCATCGGCGGATCATAACGACGATCGTCGAAGGGACTTCGGATCTGACAACCGGATCGGGTCGACTCCACGGAGAAAGCGGGCGCGTTGGGGACGAGCGTGGCCGAGCTCGCAGACGGAGCGGGCTCAGCCGAAGGGTCGGGTGCCGTCGACGACGAGGTGTGCACACGAGACGGGATCGTCGCGTTCGATGTAGGCCATCTCGTTCGGCATCCACACGGTCTCCCACGTGACTCGTGACGCCTCGCCGTCGCGGGCCACGCCGCGCTCGAGGCGGACTGCAGGGGGTGCATCGACCCACACCCGCACGGCGAGGTCGGCGCGGAACATCTGATGGAGCGCGCAGACACCTTCGACGATGACGAGGCCCTCGGGGCGCACCCGGCGGCCGGGATGCAGCGTCTTGGTCGCCCACTTCCACGAGTCGAACTCGGCGACCGAACCGGCCAGCAGTCGGTCGAGCACGGCGGCCCGCAGATGCCCCAGGTCGAACGACGACCCCGTCCAGAACTCGTCGGTCGCCACGACCTGTGCGCCCTCGACCCGTTCCGCCAGCCGCCGGGCGAGGGTGGTCTTCCCGGCACCACCGCACCCGCCTATGCCCAGCACGGTGATCGGTTCGTGGCGCCGTGCATCGACCAGCGACAGGATCGACTCGAGCGTCGTCGTCGCTGGCCCCATGCGGAGCGAGTGTAACGAGGGCAGATTCGCTCGACCGGGGCGGTGTCGGGCACAGCGCAACGGGCCGTCATTGCCTACTGTGCGGCGATGACCACCGACGTCCGATCGCATCTCGGCATCCGCTACGCCACCGCTGACCGCTTCGAGCCGCCCGTCCTCGTGCCGTTCGACGCCGAGACAGGGGTTGCTGGTGCGTCCGGCCCGGTATGCCCGCAGGTGCCCGGGATGCTGGAACAGTTGCTGGGTATCGAGACGTCGTCGATGGACGAGGACTGCCTCTTCCTCGACGTGTTCGCTCCGGCTGACGCGCAGCCTGGTGCGGACCTGCCGGTGCTGGTGTGGATCCACGGTGGCGCCTACCTGAACGGTGCGGGTTCCATCGCCTGGTACGACGGCAGTCGGCTGGCAGCCCGCGGTCAGGTGGTGGTGACGATCAACTACCGGCTCGGCGCGCTCGGCTTCATCGGCGGGGGCAACTGGGGCACGCTCGACCAGATCTGCGCGCTCGAGTGGGTGAACCGCCACGTCGCTGCCTTCGGTGGCGATTCCGGCAACGTGACCATCTTCGGCGAGTCGGCGGGTGGTTCGGCCGTGCTGTCGCTGCTGGCGGCGCCTGCGGCGGCCGGCCTGTTCCACCGGGTGTGGGCGATGAGCCCGTCGATCAATCAGCTGCGCACGCTCGGACGCGCCGACGAATGGGCTGACGAGTTCTTCCGTGCCGCTGGAGTGTCGGGCCTCGACGAGGCGCGTAGCCTGCCGATCGACAGCGTGCTCGCTGCGCAGGCCGAGGTGATCGCGATGCCGAGCAGCGGGTACGACATGTTCAGCCCTGCAGCGGGTGGTGCCGGCCTGGCCGACGACGTGCTCACTGCTGCGGCGGCCAACCCGGTGCCGGTGAGCATCGGCACCAACCGCGACGAGAGCCTGCTGTTCCTCGCCTTCGATCCGGCCTTGGCAAGCGCCGGCGACGACCGCTGGGCCGAGCACCTCGAGCAGCAGTTCGGCGCCGACGCCGACCGCGCCCGGGCGGCGTACGAGGCCGCCCGGCCCGGCGCATCGACGGTGGCCCGGATCGCGGCAGTGCAGACCGACGTCACGTTCCGGCGGCCGGCGCAGCGCCTCGCCGAGGCACGGGCCGAGGCGGGCGCACTCACCTGGATGTACTGGTTCACCTGGGCCTCACCGGCGCTCGGCGGCATCCTCGGCTCGGCCCACGCGCTCGACATCCCGTTCGCCTTCGACAACGTGCACGCGCCTGGCGCCGAGATGATGCTCGGCGACGGCCCCGAGCTGCCAGTGCTGGCGGCGCGCTTCGCCGACGAGATCACGGCCTTCGCTGCGGCCGGTGAGGCCGGGTGGCCGCGCTTCGACAGCGCGCAGCGGGCCACCCTGCGGTTCGACGCCACGTTCGAACTGATGCACGATCCCGAGCCGGAGTTGCGCCAGCTGCACCCGTGACGGGTCGCGCACCGCGGCGCGGGTCAGAGCAAGGATCGATCGAGGGCGCGAAGTTGATCGACCGCGTTCAGCAGCAGGCGGTAGGTGATGTCGGCCTCTTCCTTCAGCAGGGGTCGAACCGTGATGGAGGCAAGCGAGAAGGCGTGCACGTCGGTGGTGGCGACGACGGTGGCCGATCGTGGCGCACGGTCGAGGACCGCGAATTCGCCGAAGTGCTGACCGGGGCCGAGCCGGTTCACCACATGCCCGTGGACCTGCACTTCGGCATGGCCCGACTCGATCAGGTAGAGACGCCCCGAGGTATCGCCCTCGCGGACGATCTCGTCACCGGGTTGGTACCGGTGCTCGTGGCACATGTCGGTCAGGATCTCGAGTTTGCGTTTCGGGATCCCTGCGAACAACGGCACGGAGGCCAGGTAGTCGCTGTGGCCGCTCAGGCCGTGAGCTTGTCGCTGTGCCATGTGGGGCGTCCTTCTCGAGGGAGCGAATGCGCTGTCTTCGAGGGTAACCCCGCGTTTCGCGGGCATCGGATGGCGTGTCGAATGCGGTACATCCGGCTGGTTAGGGTGGGTTCGTGAAGGTACGCCTCGACGACGGAACGCAGTTGTGGTTCGACATCGAAGGGCTCGGTCTGGTGCCCGACGGCGACACGATGCGTCAGCGTCCCACGCTGGTGTTGATGCACGGCGGGCCGGGAGGCGACCACAACGGATTCAAGCCGGCGTTCTCCACGATGACCGACGCCTGCCAGGTGCTGTACTACGACCACCGCGGACAGGGACGGAGCGATCGCTCGACCCCGGAACAGTGGAACCTCGACCGGTGGGCCGACGATGTGGTCGAGATGTGCGCGGCGCTGGGCATCGAGCGGCCCTTCGTGCTGGGGCTGAGCTTCGGCGGCTTCGTCAGTCAGCGGTTGGCGGCCCGACACCCCGGGTTCGCGGCGGGTCACATCTTCTTGAGCACAGCGCCCTTCAAGGACAGCACGGCCATCTACGCGATGTTCCGACAGTTGGGTGGCCCCGAAGCCGAGGCGGTGGCGAAGGAGTTCTGGGAGGCACCCACCCAGGAGGCCATGGCGCTGCTGGCCCGCCAGTACGTGAAGGTGTGCGGCCCGCTGTACACGCAGGCGCCCGGCAACCACTTCCTCAACAAGCGGACGATCAACACCAACGATGTGTTGACCCACTTCAATCACACCGAGGCCGTGGGCATGAACCTGCTGCCCGAGATGGTCGAAGTGCGCGATCCGGTGTTGATCGCCCACGGCGAACTCGACCCGGTCACCCCGATGGTGGGCGCCGAGCGCATCGCCGCCGCGCTGCCTCCTCATCTGGTGCGCTTCGAGCGATTCGCCGGGTCGGGTCATGGCGTGTTCCGCGACGAACCCGACGCCTTCTTCGACGTGCTGCGCGCGTTCATCAGCGAACACTCGTCGAGTTGACCTCTCGCCAGGTTTGCCCCGTCGCCCAGGGCATCGATGTGCGGTTCAGGTCTGACGGAGCGCGGCCTCGGCCTGCTGCTGGATGACCCGCACGGCAGCGGGTGCATCGATGCGGCCCTGGATGGCGGCATGGATTGCGCTCCACCCGGCGTCTTCCACCGCCGGGAAGCGCACGAGCGGCGGGTAGCAGATCATCGCCTGGTCGATGGTGCGCCGGGTGATGTGCAGGCGGCGACGGTCGGTGTCGTCGACCGGTTCGACCGCGGCGAGGGCCGCTTCGTGGGCGCAGATGTTGCCGCCTTCGGCGTCGAGACGTTGAGCGTCGCCACCCATCAGGAGGTGCAGCAGGCCGAGCGCGCCGTCGAGGTCGCCACAGGTGCGCGGGATCGCCCAGGCGTGGCATCCCGAGTAACTGACCCGGCGGCTCGGCCCGGCGGGATAGAGCTGCGGCGTGAGGTGTTCGGCGATGGGTGAGCGCGAGATCGGGCCCCATCCACCGGGCCAGGCTGCGGCGGCGTCGACGCGGCCGTCGAGCAGCGCGGCGTCGACCTGGTCGTAGTGCCAGTCGGGCAGGTCGGCCGGCGCCCGGCGGGCGAGGGCCACCAGGGTTTCCACGGCAGCCACCGCCTCGGGTGTCTCCATCGTGGGGGTGCCGTCGGCGTCGAACAGTTCGCCACCCGCGCCGGCGACGAGTTCGAAGAACGTGCCGAACAGGCCCGACTCGCGGCCCGGGAACCCGAACACGGTGTCGCTCTGCAGCAGCTCGGCCCACGTGTCGGGCGGCGATGCCACGCGGTCGCTGCGCACCCACAGCACGCGCACGTCGATCAGTCGGGGCACGCACCACAGCGTGTCGGCGAAGCGGCACAGGTCGACTGCAAGCGGGGCGAGCGCGCCGAGTGCGTCCTGGTCGACGAGAGTGTCGAGCGGGCGCAGCCACTGCGCCTGCGACGGCGCGTACTTGGCATGCGTGGCCAGCAGGTCGATCCGTTCGCCGGCGGCCAGCATGTCGGCCACGGTGCGGTTCAGCGTGGGGTGGTCGGCGTGCACCACCACCTCGACGTCGATGCCCGCGTCGGTGAACACGCGGTAGAGGTGGTCGTACATCGGACCACCGACCAGGGCGACGCGCAGTGTCATCCTTGCTCCCTCTGTACGCGCGAGCATCGCGCCGGTCACGATCCTTGCAGGCCCCGCTGCGTCGTTCTAGCGTGCCCGGGCCGGACGGGGGGACCGCATGACCATCATCACGCACGTGACCACACACGACCTGCGGGCGCGCACCTCGCTCACGCTCGCCGGCTCCGACGCCGTGCACACCGACCCCGACTACTCGGCCGCGTACGTGGTGCTGCACACCGACAGCGCGCACCAGGGCCACGGGATGACGTTCACCATCGGCCAGGGCAAC
>JBIKLX010000174.1:0-6628 GCA_044359565.1 Ilumatobacteraceae bacterium | reverse complement strand
TTCGAGACACCCGTGCAGAAGGTGGGCGACCACCTGGTGATCGACTGGACGGGTCAGCTCGTCGCGTAGCGGCGCAGCACGTTGTCGGTCACCTGCGCCACCGCCGGATCGGTGGCGAGGCCGAACACCCAGTCGGTGGTGCCGATGGTGACGACCTCACCGTGATGCTGGCCGTGATGCTGGCCGTGCCGCTCGCCTGCCGCGCGCCCGAAGGGACGGCACACCACCATCACCGCGTTGCCGTGGCGGCACCGAGCCAGCGAGTCGTCGTCGACGCGGCCGAACATCCGCTCGGCCACGAATTCGAGATCGCCCTGGTCGTCGAGCGCAGCGATCGAGGCCGGGTACTCGCCCATCGCCAGATTCGACGACGGCGAGAAGGCGACCACCTCGATGTCGGACGGTGTACCGTCGCCGCCGGCAGCGACCGGCAACTGGTACTCGTCGAAGTTGAGTCGGCAGCCGACGGTCTCGTAGCCCACCACACCGTCGCGAGCACCGAGCAGGTCGCCGTAACGCAGCCCGGTGCCGTCGAACAGCCAGTGCGAGTCGCGGTACACGGTGAAGGCTCCGGCAGCGCGAGCCGTGGCCTGGCCGAAGCGGTGGTACAGGCCCCACACCGAACCAGCACCGAGGAAGCCCGTTTCGGGCCGCCCCACCACCGGATCGCTCCACATCCCGCTCATCGAGCGCTGCTCGGGCGTACCCATCACGGGGTCGTCGCGGTGCGCGGCGTACTTGTGGCACACCATGTGGTCGCCACCGTCGACCGGACGCACCTGCCAGAACATCGTGTTCCCCGAGAAGCTGGCGTAGTTGCCGCCGGCCCGCACGTACGCCTCGACCGCATCGCGCTGTGCAGCCGACCAGTACTCGTCGTGGCCCACCCCGAGCACGAGCGCATAGCCCGCGGCGAGGTCGGGTTCGTCGGCCAGATCGCTCGACACCGCGTAGTCGAGTTCGTACCCGTTCGCCTCGGCCCATTCGACGAACCGCCGCTCGTAGGTGAACCACCCGGTCGACCCGGCGAACCCCGGGTACCCGTTCGCAAACCGCCACCGCTGGTAGATCTCGCCGTCGACATCGGGCTGCTCGCCCCAGCGGACCGGCCGGGCCTTGCGATCGTTGCGCTCTTCGTGGGGTCGGGTGATGAGCCCGCGCCCGAGCGGCCTGCGGAACGACACCTGGCGCCCACCGGTGTACAAACTGCGGCCGCCCCAGGTGTTGTAGGCGTTGTAGGTGTTGGTGGCCAGCACCAGCAGGAGAGGTGCCCGCCGCGCACCGGCGCGCACCACGAAGAATGCGTGACCCACCGCCCGGTCGGGGGCTGCACCGTGAGCCGTGAGGGTGACGTGGTAGAAGCCGCTGCGCCAGTCGTCGGGCACCCGGAACGCAACAGCCGCCGGCCAGCGACAGCCGTGCGAGTCGGCATCGGCCGGAACCGGATGATCGACACCTGACAGACCCGCGGCCTGCCACACCGGCTCGCGGACGGCGCCCCAGCGGTGCACCTCGACGTCGAACGTGTCGGTGGCGCAGGCGACGTGCACCGTTACCTCGTCGCCGGCCCGATAGCTGAGCCTGCCGCAGTACCCCTCGACCGCGTCGTACCGGGTGATGTCGTCGGTCATGGCGAGCACCGTAGCCAGACGGTCTGATGGCTCACACGATCGGGGTGATGGCGCCTCTGCGGGGTGAAAGCCAGTATTGTCTTGACGATCCCGAGATTGCCCCCATGCATCTCGACACACCTAGGAGTACCCATGCTTGCAACGTCGTTCGGCGACATCCTCTGGCTGATCATCATCAGCTTCTTCTTCATCACCTACTTGATGATGCTGTTCAGCGTCATCGGCGACATCTTCCGCAACCACGAGATGAGCGGCATCATGAAGGCCGTCTGGCTCATCCTGCTCTTCGCCATCCCGCTGATCACCCTGCTCATCTACGTCATCGTGAACGGCGCAGGTATGGCCAAGCGCTCGATGAAGGAGCAGCAGGACGCCAAGGCCGCGTTCGACGACTACGTGCGTCAGGCCGCCGGCACCGGTGGCGCCGCCAGCGAACTGGCCAACGCCAAGTCGCTGCTCGACTCGGGCGCCATCTCGGCCGACGAGTACGCCAAGCTGAAGGCCAAGATCATCGGCTGATCCAGCCACACCCGTCAACTCCGACAACGACGAGGGCCGCACCCCACGGGGTGCGGCCCTCGTCGCGTCACGGGTCGACGTCAGAGTCCGAGCAGCTTCGCCTTCGCGGCAGCGAACTCGGCGTCGGTGAGCAACCCCTGCGACTTCATCGCCGCCAGTTGCTGGAGTTGCGCCATCGTGTCGTCGCCAGCGGGCGCTGCAGGAGCGGCTGCCGGCGGCGGAGGCGGCGGGGCGGCCTGCATCATCTGCTGCTGAGCCTGCATGTCGGCCATCGCCTGGGCGCGCACCTGCTCGTCGTGCGCCTGCGCAGCGGCCTGCGCCTGCATCGCGTGTTGCTGCTGGTTCGCTGCCACGCGACCCGACACCGCGGTGGCGGTGCCTGCCACGACGGCCGTCCGGGCGGCCATGCCCAGCAGTCCGGGTCCACCTCGTCTGATCATTGCTGTGCCTCCTGTGCATCGCGCAGCGCGTCGAGCGCCGCCACCACCACGTCGCGCGGAATGCGGACGTGGTCGATCACCTGTCCGCCTGCGCTGCGCACTGCGGCGCCGAGCCGAGCGGCCCAGGTGTTCTCCCACACGGCCACCAGCGCGCCAGTGCCCGGCTCGAGACGCTCGCCGATCTCGAGCAGATCGTCGTCGTTGAGCAGGTCGAGGTCGGCGTCGAGTCGCGCCAGCGCGTCGGCCAACTCCGAGTCGACCACCTCCAGAATGTCGATTCCTCCGTCGTGGTCCTTGGCCACATAGGCGAGGTCGATCACCCGGACGATCCCGGCGTCGACGAGTTCGAGAATTGCCTCGGCGACCTGGCCGTGTCGGGCATCGCCGGTGAACCCCAGCACTGCCACGTCGACCGGCCCGATGGCATCGGTGTCGATCATGTCGTCTCCCATCATGAGCGGACGCACGGTGCGCCCACAGTCACTCTGCGGCCTGCTGCCGCTGAGGGCACCACACCATGTGGGTGATCAGCCCGGGTGATCGACATCCGTCACTCGCGGATCTTGGCGTCCATCGTGTCGTGGTAGTGGGCGATCTTGCACTCGCGCTCGGACAGCACGTTGCGCGTGTAGCCGCTGCTGTGCTTGGTGCGGGCGAGCTGGGCGTAGATCGACAGGTCTTCACCCACCACCTGCTGCAGGCCGTCCCACAGGCGCAGGGTGCGGGCGTGGTAGTCGGCGTACTCGGGGTCGGCCGGGTCGCCGCGGTAGACGATCTCCCAGCAGCGGAACCGGGTGCGGTCGACGCCCACGGGCACCGGGTTGAACACCTGGATGTGTTCGGGGTTGCAGTTGAACACCGCGTTGGGGAACACGACGTAGTGGCAGATCGCGTAGCGGTGGTGGTCGGGGTCGGTGGCCAGGTCGTCGAGGTGCTGCGGTTTGGGCACGAAGCACATCGAGTTGTCGCCCACGATGAAGAAGCTCGTCCCCCGCACCGACTTGGTGAACGCCGGCGGCACATGGTGCAACTCGGTGACGTGGTACACCTCGTTGAAGCCGTCGACGATGGCCTTGTAGTTGACGGGCACGTCGAACTCGAGCACCTCGTGCAGCACCATGTCGTCCATGCAGTAGCGCCCGAGGTCGGCCATGATCTCTGGCCCGATGCCATCGGCCAGCGGCGGGGCTGCATCGTGGCCGAGCAGGTTGATCCAGATCCACCCGCCCCACGTGTCGACGGCCACGGCCGGGGCGCGCAGCCCGTCGAGGTGGGCCGGGTCGAAGTCGTCGCGTTCGGGCACACCCACCAGCACGCCGGCGGTGTCGTACACCCAGCCGTGGTAGGGGCAGGTGAAGCGGCGGGCACCGCAGCCCTGCAACGGCCCGACGATGGCGGGGCCGCGGTGCTGGCACACGTTGTGGAACGCCGCCAGCGACCCGTCGGGCTGACGGGCCACCACCACGGTCTCGCCGTGACCCTCATAGGTGATCCAGTCGCCCGGCTCGGGCACCTGCTCGACGCGGCCGGCGAGCAGCCAGTGCCGCGCCAGCACCCGCTCGCGTTCGAGCTCGTAGCGTGCCGGGTCGGCGTATACATCAGCCGGCACGGCGCTGGGCCCGTGGTCGGGCAGCTGGCGCACCCCGGGGCCCAGGCGCACCGGCACATCGCCCCTCGTCGGTTCGTGGATCATCGCACCCCCTGTACGTCGCCCTCACCCGGAGGCTTCGGTGCATTGTGCCATTCGCAGCAGCGATACGGTCAGGTCCGACATGGACCTCGAGCGCCTCACCTTCCTCGACCCCGATGTGTCCGACTGCCCCTACGCGGCCTACGACGCGCTGCGCGAGCAGGCGCCGGTGTACCGCGACCCCGTCAGCCGCATGTACGTGATCACCCGTTACGACGATGTGCGCACCGTGCTGCTCGACACCGAGCGGTTCACCAGCGCCCGCCACCGCGGCCGCGTCGACCCGCGTTCGGCCATGTTGAAGCAGCTCTACGCCGACAAGGGCTGGGTGCCGGCCGCAACCCTGGCCAGCCGCGACGACCCCGAGCACCGCGAGATGCGCGGCCTGTTCAACCACGCGTTCCGGCCGGCGAAGATCAAAGAGCTCGACCCGTTCATCGAGCAACTCGCGCACCGGTTGATCGACGGATTCATCGGTGAGGGGCGCTGCGACTGGGTGCGCGCGTTCGCCATCCCGCTGCCGCTCATCGTGATCGGTCGCCAGATGGGCGCGCCGGAGGACGACATCTGGCAGATCAAGGCGTGGACCGACGCCTGGGTGCAGCGCCTCGGGATGATGCAGACCGAGGAAGAGGCCATCTGGTCGACCGAGATGGAGATCGCCGCCCAGCACTACTTCCAGCCCATCTTCGAGGGCCTGCGCCGACAGCCCGACGACACGCTGCTGTCGGATCTGGTGAACACGGTCATCCCCGAGTGGGGCCGCACCCTCACCGACGAGGAACTCCACGCCGAGATGATGGCCGACACGTTCGTGGGCGGCAGCGAGACCACCACCAACGCGCTGGCCGAGGGTGTGCGCCTGCTCGTCGCCAACCCGCACGTGTGGGCCCAGGTACAGGCCGACCCCGACGAGTACGTGCCGAAACTGGCCGAGGAGGTGCTGCGCCTGGAGGGGCCGGTGCAGGGCCTGTTCCGCACCGCTGCTGTCGACGTGGAGATGCACGGCGTCACCATTCCCGCCGGGTCGGTCATCAACGTCCGCTACGCGGCCGCCAACCGCGATGCCGAACAGTTCGACTGCCCGGCCGAGATGGACCTCGACCGCGAGAACCTGCGCTCGCACCTCGCCTTCGGGTTCGGTACCCACCACTGCCTGGGCGCCCCGCTCGCCCGCCGCGAACTGGCCATCGGGTTCCGGGCGCTGGTCGACCGGGTCGACGAGATGTGGTTCGTCGACGACGCCAACGACTTCCGCCACCACCCCAACTTCTGCCTACGCGCCCTGCGCGAACTGCACATCGGTTTCCGGCCGAAGGCCTGATCGTGGAGCCGGCGCTGGTGGAACGACTGCGTGCCGAGATGCACGCCGAGTTCGCCCGCACCGCGCCACCGCCCGGGTTCCCGCAGTTCCCCGACATCCCGATGGGCCGCTACACCGACGACGCGTTCTACGACCTCGAACGCCGCTACCTGTGGCCGCACGCGTGGGTGCTCGCCGGTCGGGCCGACGACCTGGCGAACCCGGGCGACTACCACACGTTCGACGGTCTCGACGCCCCGGTGCTGTTGGTGCGCGGCGCCGACGGCGTGCTGCGCGCGTTCTACAACACCTGCCAGCACCGCGGCGCTCCGGTGGTGCGCGACCAGTGCGGCACGGCGCGCACGCTGCGCTGCCAGTACCACTCGTGGACCTACGACATCACCGACGGGTCGCTGTTGCACGTGCCCGACCGCCGCGACTTCGTCGATCTCGACACGTCGCTGCGCTGCCTACCCACGCTGCGCTGCGACATCTGGGACGGCTGGGTGTTCGTGAACCAGTCGCACGACGCGCCGTCGCTCGCCGACTGGTTGGCCCCCATCCCCGCCCAACTCGCCGACCTGCAGGGCGCCACCCTGCGCACCGTCGCCCGGCGCAGCACCGTGGTGGCGTGCAACTGGAAGATCACCGCCGAGGCGTTCCTCGAGGTGTACCACTTCCGCCACATCCATCAGCGCAACGGCGTGACCAGCCTCGACAACCGCGGTGCCACGATGGGCCTGCTGCCCAACGGCGCCTCACGCATGGTCACCCCGTTCTCGACAGCTGCCTGCGCGGCGATGGGCATGGCCGCCTGGGATGCCTGGCCCGACTCGTTCGAGGCGATGGTGCGCGGTACCAGCACGGCCTACTCGGTGTTCCCCAACCTCATCACGCCCATCGCGATGAACGGCTTCCCGTTCATCACCTTCTGGCCGCTCGACCGGCGCACCACCCGCATCGAGTGGACGCACTACGCCGCGGTGGGCGACGACTTCGATATCGACGACCCACCGCCCGAATGGCAGGCGCGCCTCGCCCGCTT